>NZ_JAUSBZ010000156.1 GCF_030651755.1 Phenylobacterium sp.
GCTTCTTGAACTTGGCCGATCCGGTAACATTGGTCCGCTCGCCGATATTGATGAAGGTGGGACGCATGAGGCTCCGATAGACGGTCGCGCCGCAGCCCGGGGGCGCAGCGTCATAGGTTCTTCAACAGCCCTTCTCCCGCATGGCGGGGGGCAAGCCAAGGGGTCAGGCCAGCTCGAACGGCTCCAGGCCAGCCAGACGCAGGGCGGTGGCGCGCTCCGGGGGCTGGCGTGGGGCCATGCCGCGGACCTCGTCGGCCACATGGCGGATATGGTCCGGCGTGGTCCCGCAGCAGCCGCCCAGGATGTTGACCAGGCCGCTCTTGGCCCATTCGTGCAGCTGGTGGCCGGTCTGGTCGGGGCTCTCGTCATACTCGCCCATGGCGTTGGGCAGGCCGGCATTGGGATAGGCCGAGACCAGCGTGTCGGCGATCCGCGCCAGTTCGGCGATGTGCGGCCGCATAAGGTCGGCGCCCAGCGCGCAATTCAGGCCGATGGCGAAGGGCTTGGCGTGACGGACCGAGTTCCAGAAGGCCTCCACCGTCTGGCCCGACAGGGTGCGGCCCGAGCGGTCGGTGATGGTGCCCGAGATCCAGATCGGCAGGGGCTCATAGCCCTCGTCTTCCAGATCGAGGATCGCCTTGATGGCGGCCTTGCAGTTCAGCGTATCGGTGATGGTCTCGATCAGGAACAGGTCCACGCCGCCGTCATGGAGGGCGATCATCTGCTGGCGATAGGCGTCATAGACCTGGTCGAAGGTGACGGTGCGCGCGCCGGGATCGTTCACGTCCGAGGACATGGACAGCATGCGGTTCAGCGGCCCCACAGAGCCCGCGACGAAGCGCGGCTTGTCCGGCTCCTTCGCCGTCCAGCGGTCGGCCACTTCGCGGGCGATCTTCGCGCCTTCGAAGTTGATGTCATAGACCGCCTCGCCCGCCTCGTAGTCGGCCTGGGCGATGGTGGTGGCCGAGAAGGTGTTGGTTTCCGAGATGTCGGCGCCGGCCGCAAAATACTGGTCGTGCAGGTCGGCGATGATGTCGGGCCGGGTCAGGCAGAGAATGTCGTTGTTGCCCTTCATGTCGACGGGGTGGTTCTTGAACCGGTCCCCGCGATAGTCGGCCTCCTCCAGCTTGCGCTTCTGGATCATCACCCCCCAGGCGCCGTCGAGGATCAGGATGCGTTCTTTGGCGGCGGCCCTGAGCGCAGCGATGCGCGTAGCGCGGCCGGGATGGACCTTGGTCATGCGGCCTCCGTAGTGGGTTGAGGACTGGCCTCGCGCACGCCGAGCACCCGGCAGATGGCGTAGACGAGGTCGGCGCGGTTGAGAGTGTAGAAATGGAAGTCGGAGAACCCCTCCTCCGACAGCCTTGCGCACATTTCGGTGGCCACCGAGGCTGCGACCAGCTTGCGGGTCTCCGGGTCCTGATCGAGGCCCTCGAACAGGTTGGACAGCCAGTCGGGAATGGTCACCCCGATCCGCTGGGACATGGTCGACAGGCCTTCGAAGCTGGAGACCGGCATGATGCCGGGCAGGATCGGGATGGTCACGCCGGCCTTGCGGATCTTCTCGATGAACCGCAGATAGCCGTCGATATCGAAGAAAAAGTTGGTGATCGCCCGGGTGGCGCCCGCGTCGATCTTGGCCTTGAGCACGTCGATATCGTGGTCCACCGACGGGCTTTCCGGGTGGATCTGCGGATAGAGGCCGACGCTGACATCGAAGGGCGCGATGGCGCGGATGCCGGCCGTCAGCTCCGTGGCGTTCTGATAGCCGTCCGCGCGCGGCGTATAGGCGCCGCCCAGGGAGCCTGGGGGATCGCCACGAAGGGCGACGATGTGGCGGATGCCAGCCGCCCAATAGTCTCGGATGACCTCATCGACCTCATCGCGGCTGGCCTCGACACAGGTCAGGTGGGCGGCGGGCTTGAGGGTCGTCTCCTGCAGCATCCGCACCACCGTGCGGTGGGTACGGTCGCGGGTGGAGCCGCCCGCGCCATAGGTCACCGAGACAAAGGTGGGGTTCAGAGGCTCCAGGCGACGGATCGCCTCCCAGAGGCTCGCCTCGCTCTTGGGGCCCTTGGGCGGCGAGAACTCGAAGGAGACCGAGGGACGCGGGCCGACGCCGGCGCCGGCTCGGGCGACGGGCCCCAGGGCGTTGGGGGGAATGAAGGTCATGCGGCGGTCCTTTTGCGGAGCGGCGCGCGCTCGGCGCTCCAGATCTTGATGGTCAGGCCGGCGGCCTGGGTCGGCGGCAGGGCGCTGGCCTTCACCTGGCCAAGACCCGCATCCCCCAGCCAGCGCTCCATCTCGGCGTCGGAGAAGCCCAGGCGGCGGTGCTGGTGTTCGTCCCGAAGGTGCTCCAGTCCATGGGGGGCGAAGTCGATGATCAGCAGGCGACCGCCGGGCTCCACGAGCCGCGCGGCCTCGCGCACGGCCGCAGCCGGCTCGCTGAGATAGTGGAGCACCTGATGCACGACCACGAGGTCGGCGTTTTCGTCCGGCAGGCGGGTGCCGAAGATATCTCCGTGGCGCAGCTCGCAATGCTCAAGGCCGGCCTTGCTCACATGGCTGCGGGCGATGTTGAGCATCTGTTGCGACAGATCCAGGCCCAGCGCCTGCTCCGCCTGGGGCCCCAACAGGGTGAGCATGCGGCCGGTGCCCGAGCCCAGATCCACCAGCCGGCGGAAGGGGCCAGGCCCGGCGGCGTCGCGGATCGCCGCCTCGACGGCTTCATCGGCCACATAGAGGGCGCGGATCTCGTCCCAGCGGGCGGCGTTACGGGCGAAATAGGCGCCAGCCTCTGTCTCCCGCTCAGCCTGGACGCTGCGCAGGCGCTCGGCGTCCCGGGCCAGGACGCTGTCATCGGGCTCAACCAGGTCGAGAACCTGATCGACGAGCAGGCGGGCGTCGCCGGCAGTGACCAGACGGTAGAACACCCAGGCGCCGTCGGGAAACCGCTCCACCAGGCCGGCTTCGGCCAGCAGTTTCAGATGGCGCGACACGCGCGGCTGGCTCTGGTCGAGCACGCGGCAGATCTCCAGCACCGCCAGCTCCTCATGAGCCAGCAAGGCGAGAATGCGCAGGCGCGTCGGCTCGCCTGCCGCGCGCAGCACATCAACAACCTGGACCGTGGAGATCGCCATAGACCACATAAAGATATCTTTATGTGGTTATGTCAAGAGAATGGGCGGCGGTTAGGCCGCCTGACGCTGATCCTCATAACCCCATTCGGCCGGCGTCTGTAGAGGCGTGGCGAGGTCCTGCTGCAGGCGCATCCTGACCTCTCGCCAGACCTCGGCCGCGCTGGCCTCTTCCAGGGGCAAATCATACAAGCGCGAGAAGGCCCTCAGGTCGATCCGTGCGGCCTCGGAAAGCACGACCTCCCCTGCCCCCAGCAGCTGGTCATAGACGGCGCAGAGATCGTCGAAGGCTGCGCTGGAGGCGCGGGATACGGGGGACGCGTAAGCTGACATGGACCTGACCTGATGGCGTGCTGGCCCGTCCAAATGCCTGCGGCGGCCGGAGGTTCACGCCCCTGCGCCCGGGTCACAGCAATGTCAGGGGACGGGGCTCAGCAGGGCCTCGCCGGCGAAGTGGCGGCGGAGGTTTTCCTGGGCCTGGCCGATCATCTTGGGGATGGATTCCAGGGTCCCACCGGCTGAGTGGGGCGAGAGCACGATGTTGGGGACCTCGGCCCAGCGGGCGGCCGGGGTCGGCTCCTGCCAGAAGACGTCCAGAGCCGCGCGGCCCAGGCGCTTGTCCTTCAGGGCGGCGATCAGGGCGTCCTCATCGACCACCGAGCCGCGGGCCACATTGACCAGCAGGCCCCGGGGGCCCAGTGCCTCCATGACCTCGGCGGAGATCAGGCTGCGATTGGAAGCGTCGGCCCGACAGGCGACGATCAGGATGTCGCTGGCCTGCGCCAGGGCGATCAGGTTCTCAGCCCGGGGCCAGCGCAGATCAGGTTTAGGATTGGGGCCCCACCAGGCCACCTCCAGACCAAAGGCCTCGACCCGGACGGCGCAGGCCTGGCCGATATGGCCCATGCCGACCACGCCGACCTTGCGACCTTTAAGCGCCGGCCTCGCGCCCAGGCGGTCATCGGGCGCCCAACGTCCCTCGCGGACATGGCGATCGCCCTCGACGATGTTGCGCCAGGACGCGATCAGCAGGCCGACAGCATGGTCGGCCACGTCCTCGGCGTTCAGGCCGTCGGCGTGGGTCACCTCAATGCCCCGCGCACGGCACCAGGGGACGTCCACCCCATCATAGCCGACGCTGATGCAGGCGATGAGGGCGAGCTTCGGCAGGGTGCTGAGAAACTCTGGCTCCAGCACCACCTCGCCGGCGTGGGCGATGGCCGCCACCTCCCCGCGATCAGCGTCCGCCAAGTCCCAGCGACGGACGACGCGGTAGCCCTTGGCCTCAAGGCCAGCCTGCATCGGGGCGAGCATGACATGAGACAGGAGAACGACGGGCGGGGGGGCGGACATGGGGCGATGCTCCAGCTTGTTCCCCCGCCCTATAGCCGGTGCGGCGACCCTGTGGCCAGGGCGGCCGCCGCCATACCCTATGCCGCCGCGGCGTGGCGGCCTTCGGCGATCTCTTCGATCAGCTTCTTGCAGAAGGCCGGGATGTCGTCGGGCTTGCGGGAGGTCACGAGGCCCTGATCCACCACCACCTCCTTATCGACCCACTTGGCGCCGGCGTTCTTCAGGTCGGTCTCCAGGGAGGGCCAGGAGGTCATGGTCTTGCCCTCGACGCCGCCGGCGTCGATCAGGGTCCAGGGGCCGTGGCAGATGGCCCCGATGGGCTTACCGGCCTTCACGAACTCGCCGATGAAGGCGATGGCCTTCTTTTCCAGGCGCAGGGCGTCGGGATTGATCACCCCGCCCGGCAGGACCAGGGCGTCATAGTCACTGGCCTTGGCTTTGGCGAGCTCCAGATCAATGGTGGTGGCGCGCCCCTTGTCGTGGTGCTCCCAGCCCTGGATCTCAGGCCCCTTAGGGGCGATCACATGCACCGTGGCGCCGGCGGCGGTCAGGGCCGCCACGGGCTGTTCCAGTTCGGACTGCTCAAAGCCGTCAGTGGCCAGCACGGCCACCTTGGCGCCTTCGATACGAGGGCTCGCCATGGCGTTCTCCTTTGGGATTGGAATGTCCCGCGGAGAACAGGTGGGCGGGCCGGAGGTTCCGGAAATCGAACCTCCCGCGCTGTGATTTCTAGCGGCTGAACTTCTGGAACTTCAGACGGTGGGGGATGAGGCTGTCGGTGCCGAGGCGACGCTTCTTGTCTTCCTCATAGGCGTCAAAGTTGCCTTCGAACCACTCCACATGGCTGTCGCCCTCGAAGGCGAGAATGTGGGTGCACAGGCGGTCGAGGAACCAGCGGTCGTGGCTGATGACCACGGCGCAGCCGGGGAAGTCCTCCAGCGCGCTTTCCAGGGCCTGCAGGGTCTCCACGTCCAGGTCGTTGGTCGGTTCGTCGAGCAGGATGACATTGCCGCCGGACGCCAGGGTCTTGGCCAGGTGGACGCGGTTGCGTTCACCGCCGGAGAGCAGACCGACCTTCTTCTGCTGGTCGCCGCCCTTGAAGTTGAACGAGCCCACATAGGCGCGGCTGATGATCTCGCGGGTCCCGACCTTCATCACGTCGAGGCCGCCTGAAATCTCTTCCCAGACATTCTTGTTGGGATCCAGCGCGTCGCGGCTCTGGTCCACATAGGAGAGCTGGACGGTCTCGCCCAGGCGGATATCGCCGGCGTCAGGGACTTCCTGCTTGGTGAGGAGCTTGAACAGGGTCGACTTGCCCGCCCCGTTGGGTCCGATCACGCCGACAATACCGCCGGGCGGCAGGCGGAAGGTCAGGTCCTTGAAGAGCAGCTTGTCGCCATAGGCCTTCTCCAGATTGTCGGCCTCGATGACCACCTGACCCAGGCGGGGCCCGGGCGGGATCTGGATCTGGGCGAAGGACTGCTTCTCACGCTCCGAGGCGTTGACCAGTTCGTCGAAGGCCGCCAGGCGGGCCTTGGACTTGGTGCGTCGGGCGCTGGGGGAGGAGCGGACCCATTCCAGCTCGCGCTCCAGGGTGCGCTTGCGGCTCTCGCTCTCGCGGTCCTCGATGGCCGAGCGCTTGGCCTTCTGCTCCAGCCAGGACGAATAGTTGCCCTCGTAGGGCACGCCCTTGCCGCGATCGAGCTCAAGCGTCCACTTGGTCACCTGGTCCAGGAAGTAGCGGTCGTGGGTCACCAGGATGACGCAGCCCGGGAAGGCCTCCAGGTGGTGCTGCAGCCAGGCGACGCTTTCGGCGTCCAGGTGGTTGGTGGGTTCGTCCAGCAGCAGCATGTCGGGCTTGGACAAAAGCAGGCGGGCCAGCGCCACCCGGCGCTTTTCACCCCCCGAAAGCTTGTCCACCGGCCAGTCGTTGGGCGGGCAGCGCAGGGCGTCCATGGCCATTTCGATGCGGGAGTCGATGTCCCACAGGTCGCCGGCGTCCAGCTTCTCCTGGAGGGCGGTCATCTCCTCCATCAGCTCGTCGGAGTATTCCTCGCCCATCTTGGCGGCGACGGCGTTGTAGGCGTCGAAGATTTTCTTCTCTTCGCACCAGGAGATCACATTGCCCCAGACGTCGAGCTTCTCGTCCAGGTGCGGCTCCTGTTCGAGGTAACCCATCTTGACGCCGTCGGCGGCGCGGGCCTCGCCGGTGAACTCCTTATCCTGGCCGGCGATGATCTTCAGCAGGGTGGACTTACCCGAGCCGTTGACCCCCACCACCCCGATCTTGGCGTCGGCGTAGAAGGACAGCCAGATGTTCTCGAACACCTTCTTGCTGCCGGGATAGGCCTTGGTCAGGCCCTGCATCTGAAAGATATGTTGCTGCGCCATGGATGGTGCTGCGCCCGCCTTTGAAACTGCGATTTCGGAATTGGTGCAGGAAATAGACGCCCCCCGCCTGCGGCGCAACCGCAGGCGCACGATCATGCGGAACTCCTGGGCGCCCTTCCGCATTCCTTCTGCAACAGACGAGGCGCCCCCGCACCTCCCGAAACCGAAGGAGTTTCAGATGCATAAGGATCAAGCTGAAGGCGCCGCCAAGGATATGGGCGGCAAGGTGAAGGAAGCGGCCGGCAAGGTGACCGGCAACGAACGTCTGGAAGCCGAAGGCCACATGGACCAGGCCAAGGGCAAGGTTCAGAAGGGCGTGGGCGACCTGAAGGAAGGCGCCCGTGACGCGCTGAAGAAGTAGGGTCTCCAAACCTGCTGAATTCGTGAGACGCCGCCCCTCCCCGGGCGGCGTCTTTCGTTTGCGCCGCGCCTGCAGGCTCCGCTTACCGCTGGGCAGGGCTGGCCGCAAAACGTTAGATGCGCCCGAAACGAAACCAAGCCAGGAGCGCGAAATGGCGGGGGCCGCTGCCGTACTGGGCGTCGAGGAGGCCAGCTTCTACCATGGCGCCACGCGCATCTTCGAAGGCGTCACCTTCGCCCTGGACGGCGCCCGCACGGCCCTGGTGGGCGAGAACGGGGCGGGCAAGTCCACCCTGCTCAAATGCCTGACCGGCGAGCTGGAGCTCAACAGCGGCAAGATCATCCGCTCCCGCGGACTGAAGGTCGGCTATGTGCCGCAGGAGGCGCCCGACCACCTGCTGACCCTCACCGCCCGGGAGGTGCTGGCCACGGCCCTGCCCGAGGACGGGTCGGAGGACTGGCGGATCGACGTCCTCCTGGATGAGTTCCAGATTCCGTCCGATTTGGCGGAGACGGGGTTCTCGGCCCTGAGTGGCGGCTGGCGGCGCCTGTTCCTGATCGCCTCGGCGGTGCGCCTGGCCGAACCCGACCTGCTCATCCTGGATGAGCCGACCAATCATCTGGACCTGTCCAATATCAACCGGCTGGAACGCTGGCTGGCGGCCGAGCGACGCCTGCCCATGCTGATCGTCAGCCACGACCGGGCGTTTCTGGAACGGACCACCAGCCGCACCATCTTTCTGCGTCCCGACGGAGCCCACAGCTTCGCCCTGCCCTTCGTCGCCGCCCGTACCGAGCTGATGGCCCGTGACGCCGCCGAGGCCGCCCGGCGCAAGCTTGAGTCCAAGGAGATCGCCCGCCTAGAGGCCGTCGCCGCCCGCTATCGCCAGTGGGGCGTGCTGAACGACAAGTTTCACAAGCGCGCCAAGGCCACAGAAAAGCGCATCGCCCGGATTGAGGCCGAACGGACTGAATCCTACGCCGGACGCGAGCGGCGGCTGGAGCTGGGAGAGGGCGAGATGGACGCCAAGGTCGCCCTGCGTCTGGAGGGCGTGAGCGTCACGACGCCAGATGGGCGACCGCTGTATCGCATCGACCGCCTGAACGTGGCGGTGGGCGACCGCATTGCGGTCCTGGGGGTCAATGGGGCTGGCAAGTCGATGCTGCTGAACGCCCTGGCTCAGGCCTATGACCCGGCCCAGCCCCACTATGACGGCGCCGCGCCGATCCGGTTCAATCCGGCCATCCGCATGGTTTACTTCGACCAGGCCATGCGCGACCTGCCCCTGAAGACCAGTCTGTTCGACTATGTGGCCGGCGCAGACGCCGCGACAAAGACCGAGACCAACGCCCTGCTGGCCAAGGCGGGCTTCTCGCACGCCCGGGTCAGCGGCCCGATCGGCGACCTCAGCCACGGCGAGCGCGCGCGGCTGATCTTCCTGCGCCTGAAGCTCGCCCGGCCCAATCTTTACCTGCTGGATGAGCCCACCAACCATCTGGACATCGAGGGTCAGGAGGCCCTGGAGAGCCAACTCGAGGAGGCCGAAACCACCTGCCTGTTCGTCTCCCACGACCGGCACTTCACCCGCGCCGCGGCCACCCGCTTCGTCGAGATCCGCAAGGGCCGCCTGGTCGAGGTCGAGGGCCCAGAAGACTTCTTCGAGGCTCAGTAGGCCGGACGTCGGCCCCGGCGGGTGGGCGGTGGCGGGGGCGGCAGGGCGACAGGCGCGCCGTCCAGCTGGTAGCCCCGTTCATAACCATCGTGCGACCAGCCATAGGCGTGCGGCCCATAGGCGGGATAGCCAAAGGCGTCCGGCGCGGCGAAGGCCTGCAACGGTCCGGCGCCCAGGTACTGGCAATAGAGCCCCTGGGGTTGGGCGTAGGGGTCGCACAGGTCCGAAGCGTACAGATAGTTGGGCGCCAGCGCCGGCCGGGTCTGGCTGTCAAACATCAGTCCGCCCCGGGGGCCGCCGAAGCGGTTGTACTCGATGACCGGCGCGCCGCCGGCGAAATAGCCGCCGTACTCGTCGCCCCACACCGCCGATTCCCGGACCACCACCTCGCCCCAGTCGGAGATCACGCCCCGCCTCGCGCGAACCCGGCTGCGGACCAGCTCCAGCTTGGCGCCGCGGTCCACATAGAGGCCGGTGATCCAGCCGCCGATATAGGAGTTGCGCACCACCAGCTTGCCGCCACCGCTGCGCAGGCCCCGGACGGTGACGCCGGTGGAGCCCGGCAAGGTCCCGCCCTCGGAGACCACGCCGACCTGGGTCAGGCGGCTCTCTCCGGCGGCCGGGGTGATGTCCAGGCCGCGGACATCGGCGGCGATGCGCACCTGGCTGAAGTCCAAGCTGGCGGTGTCGACCAGCACCGCGGCGTCATTGGTCCGGGCCTCGATCGTGCTCTGGCGACCGATCAGCCGGCCGCCGGACACGAAGATGGCTGCGGCCTCGCCGGAATAGCGGACGTAGGTGTTCACCAGGGCGACCTCGGCGTCCACCGCCTCGATACACGCCCTGCGTCCCCCCTGGTCGGCCTCGATCACCAGATCACGGATCTCGACTCCGCGGGTTCCAGGGGCGATGCGGATGCAAGGGGCGCCTGCCGGGGCCGACAGTCTGGCCGGCTGCGGCTCTGAGCCCGTGGCGAAGGCCGGCGATCCCTCGCCGATAATGGTGACAGGCCGGTCGATATAGAGGGTTTCCCGGCAGACCCCGCCCCGGGCGCGGATGAAGAGCACGCCGCCGTCGGCCAGGGCCCAGAGGGCGTCGGACACCGGATAGGGTCCCAGATTGGGATCGGCGCAGTCGATGCTGAGGCTGTTCAGATAGCCCCCCTGCAGGGGCGGATAGGGCCGCGCCGGATGCGGATAGGGCTTTTTCGGTTTGTGGTCGGGCTTGCGCCACTGGTTGGGCTGGTAGGGGGTGCGCAGGGGCGGGGTGATCAGTCCGCCGAAGTTGGGCCGGATCTGTGCGTCGACCCGGGCGTCGGGATAGGCCTGGACCGGCGCCGCAAGGGCCAGGCCGAGGGTCGCGCAGACCGCGCCGATCAGGGGGAGAAGGCGGCCGGGCCGCGGGATTTGAGCAGTCACCGTCTTTGCGCCTTTGTCAGGTTCGCGGCGCGCGGGAGACCTGGGCCAGGAGCTCGCGCAGCCTTTGAGCTGAGGGTTTGAAACCAGCCAGCGCTGCGTCGATCTGATAGACCACCGCGCTCGCCTTATCCTGATCGGCCACCCCCTCCATCCCCAGGGAGAAGAAGGTGGACATGGCGTACTTGGCCTCGGCGTTGCCCTGCCGGTCGGCCTGGGAGAACCAGTGGAAGGCCCGGGCGTAGTCCCGCGGGACGCCCACCCCTTCGGCGTACATCACCGCCAGGGTCAGCTGCGAGCGGGCTTGGCCGTTGACCGCGGCGTACTGGATGGCCCGAACCTCCTCCAGACTGGACAGGCGTCCAGTGGTCGGGCGCCCCAGCATGGCCTGGAAGGCCTGGACCTCGGTGGTCGACAGGCTGGCCTTGGTCAGGGCGGGCTTGTCGGTCACCCTAAGGAAGGCCAGGGCGTGACCCACATGGATGAAGGGCAGTTCGTCCACCCGCGCGAGGGCGAGCGCCTCAGCCTCCCCGGCCCGCAGGCTCTCATCGGAAAGCGGCACGCCGGATTCAGGGGCCTGGGGCGGATAGAATTCAAACGGCGGCGTCCACCGTTTGGCCTTGGCCTGGGCGTCGGTTCCGAGCGCCGCCCGCCCCGACGAGGACCGCTCGAAGTCCTTCAGCATGACAAAGCCGGCCACGTCGCCGCTCTGGGCGGCCAGATAGTTGAACAGATAGACGTCCACGTCGTTGCGGGTGAACAGGGTCGCCGAGGCGGGCGGCCGGCGACCCTTCAGGTCGCGGGGATCGATGGGCGAATTGTCCAGGGGATCGCCAAACGGGCCAAACCCCACATCATGCAGTCGGGCCAGGGTCCGGAAGCCAGGCGCGCCCTGGGTGGAGAGCACATAGATGACCCGGTCTCGGACATCCTGGCGCTCTTCCGAACTCATGCGTCCCAGCAGGTGTTCAAGGCCGTTATAGGCGCCAAGACGCTCAGCCTCGCGGCAATCCTGAAGGCGGCCGCCCCGGCGCTGCCCCTGGGCGCCCACCACGACGGGGGCGTAGCCATCCGGGTTCGACAGGGCGATCTGGTACCAGACCGCCGCCTCGACAGGATCGTGGAGCTTGCGCGCCTCGGCGTCGGACCCGCCATAGCGGCGGGCGAGGTCGATCTGGGCGAAGAAATCACCTGCGAAGGCCTGCCGTCGGAGGGCGCGGATTTCCTGTTCCTGGACGTTGAACGCCTGGGTGGTGAGGAAGGTCTGGGGACGAGGGCAGGTCAGGCTCGCGGTGTGACCCCCAGGTCCCTTTGGCCGTGGCTCGCAGCCCAGCAACGGGACCAGGGCAAGCAGCACGGCCAGGGTCATGCCCCGACGCAGGCCTTCGTGCAGCGATAGGTCCGACGTCAGGACCATGGCCCGTGGCTCCCCCGGATTCAGAGCGCGTTAACCATAATTACAACCTGGGCAGTAGCCTTGCGGCGAGGCTGTCTGTCAAGCTTGCCGCCTGGGGCCTGGCGGCAGATTCACACCCACGGCTCATCGGCCTGCCTTTTCCGGATCGCTGAACCTGGTTCGTCCATTTTTCGCCCCACTCGCGGGGGCAAGCTTGGCCGCTCGGACATGTCCAGCATGGGACTTCACGCATGGCGCCGACGGCGATTCGAACGCTCTTCACGGTCGGCCTGGCGGGGCTGATGGCCAGTGCGCCCATGGCCGCCGCCGCGTCTCGGAACGCCGGGGGGCTCCAACTGGATGGCGACCCCACCTCTGAGGTCTGCGCCCGTCTGGGTTTTCGCGCGCCAGATCGCCGTGGTCTGTGGTCGAGCGGCTCACCACCGCCCCCGGGGATGGCCGCGACAATGCCCTCCATGGCCGCACCCCCTGTCATGGCCGCGCCCATGTCCGAGCGATCGGCCAGGACGCCGGCCTGGCCCCGTCCCGTCCCGGGGCCTTCAGACACCGAGCGCTATCCCGAGGCCACCGCCAACCCGATCAAGCGGACGGCGCAGGACCCCGTCTCCACCTTCTCCATCGACGTCGACACCGCCAGCTACGCCAATGTCAGGCGGTTCCTCAACGATGGCGAGCGGCCCCCCACCGACGCGGTCCGGGTCGAGGAGCTGGTCAACTATTTCGACTATGGCTACCAGCGCCCCTCGGTCCGCTACGGCCCGTTCGCCGCCAGCGCCGCCCTGGCGCCGTCACCGTGGTCTGAACACCGGGAAATCCTGCATATCGGCCTGCAGGGCTATGAGCTTCCCGAGCAGGAGAGGCCGCCTCTCAATCTCGTCTTCCTCATCGACACCTCGGGTTCGATGGACAGCCCCGACCGCCTGCCCCTGGCCCGCAAGGCGATGAATGTGCTGATCGACCAGCTGAGACCGCAGGACCGCGTGGCCATGGTGGCCTATGCCGGCTCGGCCGGCGCCGTTCTGCCCCCCACCGAGGGACGACAGAAGCTGATGATGCGCTGCGCCCTCACCGCCCTGTCGGCGGGGGGCTCCACCGCCGGTGGTCAGGGGCTGGCGCTCGCCTATGACCTGGCCCAGCAGAACTTCGACTCCGAGGCGATCAACCGCGTCATCCTACTGACCGACGGCGACTTCAATGTGGGCCTGTCGGACCCGGCGCGGCTCGAGGACTTCGTCGCCGAAAAGCGGAAAAGCGGGGTCTTTCTGTCGGTCTATGGCTTTGGCCGCGGCAATTACAACGACCGGATGATGCAGACCCTGGCCCAGAACGGCAACGGCACGGCGGCCTATATCGACACCCTGGCCGAGGCTCGGCGCCTGTTCCTGCGCGACCTGCCCGCCAGCATGTTCCCCATCGCCCAGGACGTGAAGATCCAGGTGGAGTTCAACCCCGCCCAGGTCAGCGAGTACCGGTTGATCGGCTATGAGACACGGCTGCTGAACCGGGAAGACTTCAACAACGACCAGGTCGATGCCGGCGAAGTCGGCTCCGGCGCCTCGGTGACCGCCCTCTACGAGATCACCCGGGCCAGCGCGCCAGGGTCCAGCGACCCACTTCGCTACCAGTCCGAATTCCAGGCCAGCGGCCACGGGTCGGAGATCGCCTTCGTCAAGGTGCGCTATCAGCCCCCCGGCGGCGGCCCTTCAATCCTGATGACCCGCCCCGTAACGGCCCATGACCGGTCAGCGAGCCTGGCCGCCGCACCGGAGGCCACGCGCTGGGCGATGGCGGTGGCGGCCTTCGGCCAGAAGCTCCGCGGCGATCCCTGGCTCGATCCCGGCTTTGGCTGGGACGAGATTGAGGCCATCGCCCAGGCCGCTCGGGGACGCGATCCCGACGGCGACCGGGCCGAGTTCATCACCCTGGTGCGAAGCGCCTCGGGCGCCCATGTCAGACCCGTGGCGCACTGATCTGGTGGGATCAAAACCCCGCAGGCGCCCGTTGTGCCTCCAGTTGAGACTGGCGTGTCAGGCGAGGGAGCAAGGGTGTTTCAAGATCAGTTGGTGGAGACGATTGGCTCGCAAGGCCAGACGCCGATCAGCGGCGGCATGGCCAAGCCGGCGGGTTTCCGGCTCGTCGATGTGACCATGATGTATGCCCCCCGTTCGGGGGGCGTGAAGCGCTATCTCCTGGCCAAGCGGTCGTGGCTGGCCGCCCATAGGCCCGACATCGACCACACCATCGTCGCCCCAGGCGCCCGCACCCAGCAAGGCCCCGACGGAGAGGTATCCATCGCTGCGGCCCGCCTGCCCTTCGGTGATGGCTACCGGATGCCCGCCAGTCCCGCTCGGTGGGCCGCGGTCATTCGCCAGTTGGCCCCCGACGTCATCGAAGCCGGCGACGTGTTTGTTCCTGGCCTGGCCGCCCTGGACGCGGGCCAGGCCCTGGGCCGCCCGGTGGTGGGCTTCTGCCACACCGACGCTGCGGCCCTGGCGGCCCTCCATCTTGGCGAGTGGGCCAGGGCGCCGGCCCGACGGCAATGGGCCGAGACCTTCGCCCGCTTCGACGCGGTGGTCGCGCCCAGCCAGCATATGGCCAGGCGTCTGGCCGAGGCCGGCGTCGAGGACGTGCTGGTGCAGGGACTGGGGGTCGACATCGACCTCTTCCACCCGCGGCTGGCCGACCGATCCAGACTGCTGAGCAAATTGGGACTGTCGCAAGGCGCGCGACTGCTGGTGTTCGCCGGCCGCGCGGCCCGGGAAAAGAACATCGACTCCATGGTCGAGGCCGTCGAGCGGCTGGGCGATCCCTACCGGCTGCTGCTGGTGGGCGCCGGCCGGGACGTCCGGCCCTCACCGCAGGTCATCGCGCTCGACTATGTCAGCGACCCGGGCGATCTGGCCCGGCTGCTGGCCAGCGCCGACGCCTTTCTGCACGCCAACGAGAATGAGCCCTTTGGTCTGGCCGTGCTTGAGGCCCTGGCCTCCGGCGCTCCCGTCGTCGGCCCCCGTCGCGGCGGGGTCGGCGAACTGATCGATGAGACGGTCGGGCAGAGGGCGCATACGAGCCATTCCCGGCATCTGGCGGAGGCCATCGAGGCCCTCTTCGCCCGGGATCTGGAGGCTGTGTCTCGGGCGGCGCGGCTGCGGGCGGAACAGCGCCACGGCTGGGACGCGACCTTCCGCGGACTCACCGCCCTCTATGAGGACATGGCCGGAACCTTCGTCCCGGCCAATCCCCTGGCTCTGAGCGCCTGAAGCGGGGCCGCGCGGCGGCCCCGCCCGTCTGGCCTATCGCCCGGTGGGCAGGTCCTTGAACGCCACATCCTTGTCCACCCGGATGTCGCCGGGCAGGCCGAGCACGCGCTCGGCGATGATGTTGCGCAGGATCTCGTCGGTGCCGCCGGCGATCCGCATGCCCGGGGCCGACATCAGCGAGGCGTGGAAGGCCCCGCGCAGGGGGGCGAGCGATGGGTCGTTGATGATGCCGTACTGATCCAGCATCTCCACGGCGCTGTGGGCCAGCTCCTGCATCTGCACGGCTGAGATGATCTTGCCGATGGAGCTTTCCGGACCAGGGGTCTCCCCCTTGGAGAGCGCCGTCATGGTGCGGTTGCGAGTATGCTTGAGGCCTTCGGCCTGGACATACCAGTCCGCCAGCTTCTCCCGCAGGGCCTGGTCCTTGATCGCCGCGCCGCCGTCGAGGCCAGGGGTTTCGCGGGCCGCTTCCAGGAAGGCGCTCCAGCCGGCGCCGGACGCCCCGCCCACCGCCAGACGCTCGTTCATCAGGGTGACCAGCGAGACCCGCCAGCCGTCGTCAACCGCCCCAAGCCGCTGGCTGTCCTTGACCCGCAGGTCGGTGAAAAAGACCTCGTTGAAGCCCGAGCCGCCGGACATCTGATGGATCGGGCGAATCTCGACGCCCGGATCCTTCATGTCGATCCAGAA
>NZ_JAUSBZ010000006.1 GCF_030651755.1 Phenylobacterium sp.
GTGCGAGATCGTCGGCGGTCTCCTCCGACAGCCAGCCATAGTCGGGCCTCGCCTGGCCGAGCTTGGTCTTCAACAGGGTGTCGGTGGCGAAGTCGGCGTTGGTGACCGGCGAATTGCCTTCCTTCCAGGCGATCTTCAGCCCCCGGGCCCGCAGGTCCAGGGCCAGGGTCCCGGCCTCCACCGCGGCGGCGACCAGAAGCTCCAGGTCCTGGGCGGGGCTCGGGCTCACTTGCCGGCGATCGCCAGGGCGTCGATCAGCAGGGACGGCGCATTGGATGATCCGCGGATCTCAAGGTCGGACCCCGGGACGAGTCGGGCGTACATCTCGATCAGATTGTCCGCCACGGTGATTTCGCTGACCGGATAGGCCAGTTCGCCGTCCTCGAACCAGAAGCCCGAGCAGCCCACCGACCAGTCGCCGGTGTTGCCGTTCAGGGACGGGCCGAACATGGAGGTGATCAGCAGGCCATTGCCGGCGCTGCGCATCAGGCTCGCCTGGTCCTCGGTCCCCGGCTGCAGGGTCAGGTTGGACACGCCCACGCCCGGGGGCCCGGCCAGGCCGCGGGAGGCGTGGCCCGTGGTCTCCAGGCCAAGCTGCCGGGCCGAGCTGGAGTTCAGGAGCCAGGTGGTCAGCACGCCCTTATCGATGAGGTCCATGGCGCGGGTCTCGACGCCTTCGTCATCAAAGGGGCTGGAGCCCAGGCCGCGGCGGCGGTGCGGGTCATCGGTGATGGTGACGCCTGGGGCGAACACCGACTGGCCGAGCTTGTCCTTCAGGAAGGAGGAGCCCCGGGCGATGGAGGGGCCGGCGATGGCGTTGATCATCGGGCTGATGATCGACATGGCCAGACGGTTTTCGAAGATCACCGGCGCGGTGGTCGAGCCGATCTTGCGCGAGCCCAGCCGCGCGGCGGCCCGGCGTCCGGCCTCGTTTCCGATGCCCTCAGGGCCAGGCAGGTCGGCATGCCAGCGTACGGAACGGCCGTCATAGCCGGTCTCCATGGTCTGGCCGTCGCCGGCGATGGCCGAGGCGCCCAGGGAAAAGCCTGAGGCCTGATGGGAGCCCACAAAGCCGTGGCTGGTGGCGATCAGCCACTTGGCGGTCGACCAGCCGGCGGTGGCGCCGTCGGAGTTCACCACACCCTGAACCGCCCGCGCGGAGGCCTCGGCGGCCCGGGCGCGGTCCTCGAGGGTCTCTGGGGAAAGCTCGGTGGGGTCATAGAGGTCAAGATCGAGGTGCGGGCCCTTGGCCAGGCGCTCGGCCGGCGCGAAACCGGCATAGGGGTCTTCGGGCGCCAGCTTCGCCATGGCGACGGCGCGATCAACCAGCTTTGAGAGCGCTTCTGGGGACAGGTCCGAGCCCGAGACCGTGGCCTGACGCTGACCCACAAAGACCCGCAGGCCCAGGTCGCGGCTTTCTTCCCGCTCGACCTCTTCCAGGGCGCCGGCCCGGACGGAGATGGAGAGGGACTGGCGTTCGGCGGTGACGGCCTCGGCCGCATCGGCGCCGGCCTTGCGGGCGGCGGCGATCAGCTCGGCGAGCAGGTTTTGATCCATGCCTGCCATATGGCGAACCTCAGGCCCTCGGGCAAGCGCGCCGCAGGACCTCAGGCGATGGCGAAGAAGAGCAGGGCGACGCCGGCGAAGACGTAGGAGATCCAGGTCAGGGTGACCCCAATGGCACGGGGAAAGGAGGCGCCGCCGCTCTGGGACAGGCCGATGGCGTGCATCACCCGGCCAGAGAACAACACCAATCCGGCGATGTGGACAGCCAGCGGCGGCGCGTCCACCAGGGCCAGGACGCCGATGGCGATCAGCCCGGCCGGGACATATTCCGTGGCGTTGCCAAAGGCGCGGATGGCCTGGGCCAGTTCCGGAATGCCGTCATCGCCAAAGGCCACCTTGTGACGCTGTCGCTGGCGGACAACCAGTAGAGACAGGGTCAGCAGGAGGAAGAGGTGAAGGCCCGTCCAGAGCGCTGCGGCGTGTCCCGATGTCACCAGATTCATGTCTCAACTCCCCTGACGCCCCGCGCCCCCGCGCAAGGGCCGCAGTTGGACTGTGAAAACGCCCCCAGGGCAAGGGGGAAGGCCGGCCTCGCCCTCAACGCCCTCTCGTCCATCGCTGCGGGGCGGAGGCCCCCGCCGCTGGCGGCCTGACTCCAGCGCGCAGCGCGGAGACAATTCACCACGAAGAGCACGAAGGACACCAAGGGTCGGCGCTGACCTTTGTGCTCTTTGTGACCTTCGTGGTTGATCTTTCCAGCGCCTGCGGCGCGCCCATCAGCCCTTGAGGGGCGGGAGGCCGAGGCTCGCCCAGCGGTCGGTGACCCGGGCGACCGTGGCCTCGTCCATGTCGAGCTTCTCACCCCACTCGCGGTGGGTTTCCGGGGGCCATTTGTTGGTGGCGTCCAGGCCGATCTTGGAGCCCAGGCCGCTCTCGGGCGAGGCGAAGTCCAGATAGTCGATGGGGGTGCCCTCAACGAGGGTGATGTCCCGGGCCGGGTCCATGCGGGTCGACAGCGCCCACATGACATCCTTCCAGTCGCGGGCGTCGATGTCGTCGTCCACGACGATCACCCACTTGGTGTACATGAACTGCCGCAGATAGCTCCAGACGCCCATCATCACGCGCTTGGCGTGGCCGGGATAGGCCTTCTTCAT
>NZ_JAUSBZ010000009.1 GCF_030651755.1 Phenylobacterium sp.
GGTGCTGACGAAGGAGAGCGCCAGACGGCCGGCCTCTCCGTCCCGCAGTCTTCGCGCGATATCCGGCAGGGCGGCCAGTTCGGCCAGCGCTGAACGGACATGGGTGAGGAGCTGCGCCCCAAACGGCGTCAGCGCGACGCTGCGCTTGGTGCGGGAAAAGAGCTCCGCGCCCAGCTCTCGCTCCAGAGCCTGGATCGACTGGCTGAGCGGCGGCTGGGTCATGTTCAGCCGTGCGGCGGCCCGCCCGAAATGCAGGGTCTCGGCCACGGCCTCGAAGTGTCGGAGCTGACGGACATCCATCACTCATATCTACCGCGACCTAAAAGCGCCTGAAAAGTATATTTCTCTCGCGGGACGCCGGCCGCTATGCGGGAGGCGACCCATAAGGACGCCGCCCATGCCCGCCTATCGCTCCCGCACCTCGACCCACGGCCGTAACATGGCCGGCGCCCGCGGCCTGTGGCGCGCCACCGGCATGAAGGACGGCGACTTCGGCAAGCCGATCATCGCGGTGGTCAATTCCTTCACCCAGTTCGTCCCGGGCCACGTCCACCTGAAGGATCTGGGCCAGCTGGTCGCTCGCGAGATCGAGCGGGCCGGCGGGGTGGCCAAGGAATTCAACACCATCGCGGTGGATGACGGCATCGCCATGGGCCACGACGGCATGCTCTACAGCCTGCCGTCCCGGGAGCTGATCGCCGACAGTGTCGAGTACATGGCCAACGCCCACTGCGTGGACGCGCTGGTCTGCATCTCCAACTGCGACAAGATCACGCCGGGCATGCTGATGGCCTCCCTGCGCCTGAACATCCCCACCGTCTTCGTCTCCGGCGGGCCTATGGAGGCCGGCAAGGTGGTGATTGACGGCAAGGAAGTGGCGCTGGACCTGGTGGACGCCATGGTCGCCGCGGCCGATGAGTCCGTCAGCGACGCCGACGTGGCCGCCATCGAGCGCGCCGCCTGCCCCACCTGCGGCTCCTGCTCGGGCATGTTCACCGCCAATTCCATGAACTGCCTGACCGAGGCCCTGGGCCTCTCCCTGCCGGGCAACGGCTCGACGCTGGCCACCCATGCCGACCGGGAGCGCCTGTTCCTGGAGGCGGGCCACCTGATCGTCGACATCACCAAGCGCTATTACGAGCAGGAGGACGACAGCGTCCTGCCGCGCAATGTGGCGAGCTTCCGGGCCTTTGAGAACGCCATGAGCCTGGATATCGCCATGGGCGGCTCGACCAATACGGTCCTGCACCTGCTGGCCGCCGCGCACGAAGCGGAGATCGACTTCACCATGAAGGACATCGACCGGCTGTCGCGCCAGGTGCCCTGCCTGTCCAAGGTGGCCCCGGCCAAGGCCGATGTGCACATGGAGGACGTCCACCGGGCCGGCGGAGTCATGGCCATCCTGGGCCAGCTGGAGCGCGGCGGCCTGCTGCATACCGACCTGCCCACCATCCATTCCAAGAGCATGGGTGAGGCCCTTGAGCGCTGGGACATCAGCCGCACCGAGAGCGAGGCGGTCCAGACCTTCTTCAAGGCCGCGCCGGGCGGCGTGCCCACCCAGGTGGCCTTCAGCCAGAGCCGCCGCTGGAAGGAGCTCGACCTGGACCGCGAAGGCGGGGTGATCCGCAGCGTCGAGCACGCCTTCTCCCAGGATGGCGGCCTGGCCGTGCTGAGCGGCAACCTGGCCGAGGACGGCTGCATCGTGAAGACGGCGGGCGTCGACGACAGCATCCTGGTCTTTTCAGGTCCTGCCCGGGTGTTCGAGAGCCAGGACGACGCCGTCAGCGCCATCCTGACCGGCAAGATCGTGGCCGGCGACGTGGTGGTGATCCGCTATGAGGGCCCCCGTGGCGGGCCGGGCATGCAGGAGATGCTCTATCCCACCAGCTATCTGAAATCTAAGGGCCTGGGGAAGGCCTGCGCCCTGATCACCGACGGGCGCTTTTCTGGCGGCACCTCGGGCCTGTCGATCGGCCATGTCTCTCCCGAAGCGGCCGAGGGCGGCCTGATCGGCCTGGTGGAGAACGGCGACCGGATCGAGATCGATATTCCGGGCCGCACCATCCGCCTGGCGGTGGATGACGCCGTGCTGGCCGAGCGCCGCGCGGCCATGGAGGCCCGGGGACCTGAGGCCTGGCATCCTGGCCCGCGCAAGCGGAAGGTCACGCCGGCCCTGCGGGCCTATGCGGCCTTCACCACCAGCGCCGCCCGCGGCGCCGTGCGGGACGTGGATCAGAAGCGCTGAGGCGCCCTTATCTGGCCACGTCCGGGGCTGAGGCTCGCGGCATGAAACCCGCAGCCTTCACCGCAGCCCTGCTCGCCGCCGCCTACGGGGGGTCCGCCCTCGCGCAGGACGGTCCCATCGCCACGGGCCGCACGGGCGATCCGCCGAGCGCTTCGGCCTCGGCGGCCCCGCTCGGCCAGGATCCGGAGCCGACCGTGCGCGCCGAAGCACCCGGCGACTGGGCCCGCCGCGTGATAGCCGGCGAGCCCGCCCCTGAGGCGGTCGCCCAGGCGCAGCAGGGGCGATGCCCGACCCGGGTCGACAACCAGCCCCATGGCCAGGTCTGGGGCAGCGTCGGCACCGGCGGGTACCGTGAAGTCGGCGGCGTCGTCACCCAGCCCATCGGCGACTGCGCCACCGTCACCGTCGGCATGAGCCGCACCGAAGGCCGGTTCGCCGGGCCCCGTTACCGGTAGTCGGTTTCGGGGCGGCCTGGAGATTCCGTTGTGCGTCCGAAGGCGCTAGACTGGTCCCGCGCAGACCCAGGAGCCTCCATGTCGTCCAGCACGCTTCCCCGCCGCAGCCTCATTCTCGGCGCTGGTCTTGTCCTGACGGCGCCGCAATTGGCGTTGGCCCAGGGCGCCAAGCCGCGCGTGACCATGAAGACGGCGCAGGGAACCATCGTCATCGAACTGGAGGACCAGAAGGCGCCCCTGACCAGCGCCAACTTCCTGCGTTATGTGGACGCCAAGGCCTATGACGGCGGCCAGTTCTTCCGCGCCGCCCGCAGCGACTGGGCGCCCACCGAGGGGACCATCGTCGCCCAGCCCCCGGCCACGGCCAGGCCCTTTCCGCCGATCCGGCATGAGAGCACGACCCTGACGGGCCTCAGTCACACCCACGGGACGATCTCCCTGGGCCGGTTCGCCCCGGGCACGGCCACCAACACCTTCTTTATCTGCCTCGGCGACCAGAGCTTTCTGGACGCCCGCCCCGATCAGCCGGGAGACAATCTGGGCTATGCCGCCTTCGGCAAGGTCGTCTCCGGCCTGCCCACCGCCCAGAAGATCCTCGCCCAGCCCACCGGTGGCGAAACAAAGTTCGCCGATCAGAAGGACCAGTGGCTGAAGACGCCGGTCATCATCGAGACCCTGCGGCGGGTCTAGGAGCGCCTTCCCATAGGTGAGAACCGGTTATCCGAGCAAAACGCGCGCTCGCTCGAGGGGCGAGGTCTTGCGGGGCAGGACGCGGGGGCCTAACCCTTGGCCATGGCGTTGATGCGCATCCTGCTGCTCGTGCTCTTGACCCTCGGCCTTGGACTCTCGTCCGTGGCCCGAGCTGCGCCCACGCACGCAGTGACGCCGCCGCCTTGCCATGAGGCGATGGTGATGCCCCCCGATGAGGTCCGCGGCGCGGGGATCACCCGACCCTTCGAAGGCGCACAAGGGGGCTCGACTGAGGCCCCCCTCAGTCCGGACCGGTTGATGAGCTGCTGCATAGGGTGCGCGCCGGCCCCGGTTCTGTTGCCTGGCGCATTGATTGGGGCGAGCCCCCGTGTGGAGTCCCTGCAGGTCTTCCAGACCGCCTCGCCGCGGCTGGTGGGCCTGGCCGTGCCCCCTGAACCCGGACGGCCCCGCCCCTTCGCCTGAAGACCACGACCGCCACGCGTCCCGGCTCCGGGCGTGTCTTCACGCGAACAGATTTTCAAGGCGCTCACATGATGCGACCACTCCCCCGCGGCCGCGGCGCGACAGCGTCCGCCACCGCCCTGACCTTCGCCGCCCTGACCTTCGCCGCCCCGGGCGGTCTAGCCCAGGCCCAGGATATGGCGGCCGATCCCCATGCCGGCCACCACAGCCCAGCCCCAGCCGCCCCAGCCGCCCAAGCCGACCCTGTCGATCACGCCGCCATGGGTCATGGATCCATGGACCACGCGGCCATGGGCCACGGGCCTGAGCACGGGGCGATGACCAGCGCCCTTGGCCCCTATCCCATGAGCCGGGACGCCTCAGGCACGGCCTGGCAGCCGGACCTCAGTCCGCATATGGGCCAGATGATCCCCCTAGGCGGCTGGCAGGCCATGGGCCATGTCCTGCTGAACGGCGTCTATGTCGACCAGGGCGGTCCCCGCGGCGGCGACAAGGCCTTTGTGGCCGGCATGATCATGGGCATGGCCCAACGCCCGGTGGGGCCAGGCGTGCTGAGCCTGCGGGCCATGCTCAGTCCCGACCCGTTCATGGGCAAGTCCGGCTATCCTCTGCTGCTGGCCGCCGGCGAGACCGCCGACGGGGTCAATCTGCTGGTCGACCGGCAACATCCGCACGAAGCCTTCATGGAGCTGTCAGCCAGCTACAGCCTGCCGCTTTCGTCCCGCTCCAGCCTCTTCATCTATGGCGGCCTGCCAGGGGAGCCCGCCTATGGCCCGCCGTCTTTCATGCACCGCTTCTCCGGCCTCGATAGTCCCGAGGCGCCCATCAGCCATCACTGGATGGATTCCACCCACATCACTTTTGGCGTCCTCACCGCAGGCCTTGTGCGCGACGACTGGAAGCTGGAAGCCTCGGCCTTCCGCGGCCGCGAGCCGGACGCCCAGCGCTGGGACATCGAGACCGGCCCGCTGGATTCCTGGTCGGCGCGGGTCTCCTACAACCCCGCGCCCAGTTGGGCCCTGCAGGCGAGCTACGCCGACATCCATAGCCCAGAAGCGCTTGACCCTCATCACGACGAGCGTCGCCTGTCCCTCAGCGCCGCCTATGCCAGGCCTGTCGGGGACGATGGCCTGCTGGCTGTGACGGTGGCGGCGGTACGAAAGGACGTGGTTCCCGGCGATGTCCTGTGGGCGGGCCTGACAGAGGCCGCCTACAGCCCCGATGACCGCTGGACCTTCTTTGGCCGGGCCGAGCAGGTGGATCAGAACGAACTGGCCGGCCATGGCCACGGGGAGACCACCCGCGTGGCCCGGCTGTCCCTCGGCGCCATCCACGACTGGCGGATATCGCCCCGGGTGAAGATCGGCCTGGGCGCCCTGGTCAGCGCCTTCGACATTCCCGGCGCGCTGGGTGATGACTACGGCGATCCGCGCGGCGGCATGGCCTTTGTCCGCCTGAAGATCGGGTGACCGGTCCGCGGGCGCTTCTGGGGCAAGGTCCCGGAGGCGCCCGTGGCCAACCCTGCTGCGCAACAGGCCCGCAAGGTCTAGTCTCGCCCCTCAACACGGCCAAGGCTCCCGTCATGTGCAATGAGTATCAGAAGCGGATCGCCCGCGGCCCGCTCACCGAGCGTTTCTCCGAGATCAACATCCCCATCCGCTGGGCCGACGCCGAACCCAATCGCGACCTGGACGAGCCGATCCGCCCCACCGACCGGGCGACCATCCTGCGCGCCGTTGATCCCGGCGATCCCTCGGCCGGGCTGGAGGGGCTCGAGATGCGCTGGTGGCTGGTGCCGGCCTTTCACCGCGGACCCCTGAGCGCCTGGCGCAATCTCTGCACCAATGCGCGGATCGAGACGGTGGACACCGCGCCCACCTTTCGCGAGGCCTATCGGCGCAGACGTTGCCTCGTGCCCCTGACCAGCTTCATCGAGTATTCCGAGCCGCCTGGCTGGAAGAAGGGCAAGCCCAAGACCCGCCACGAGATCGCCTGGGCCGACGAGGATGTGCGGGTCTTCGCCGGCCTGTGGGAGCGGTCTGAGCCGCAGGACCAGCCTGGCGGCCTGGAGAGCTTCGCCTTCGTCACGGGCCTGGCGCCCGCCGACATCGCCCCCTTCCATGACCGCGCCCCGCCAACGCTCAGCCTGGCCCAGGGCCTGGCCTGGCTAGACCTGGAAGGGCCCGGCAAAGCGTTGCTGGAGGATCTGCCGGGCTCAGGCGCCTATGTGGTCACCGAGAGCCCCCGGGAGCAGTTGATCTCCCCGGAGATGCGCCGGCTGCTCTGACCGAGGCGCGAGACGCTCAGGTCCCAGGGGGCGCCGGCTTGGCCGCGCGGCAACGATCGGAACAGTACTTCACCTGATCCCAGTCCCGCGCCCACTTCCTGCGCCAAGCGAAGGGTCGGCCGCAGGCGACGCAGACCTTGGTCGGCAGGTCGGCCTTCTGTCGCATCCGCGCCATGACGGCCTTCAGTCCTGGCCCAGGCCGGCCGGCGCGGGGTCGACCATCTGGGCCACCATGTCGCGCAGGGGCGCCCGCGCGCTCAGGCGGATGGCCAGCAGAGCCATGCCGCTCACCTTGCGCTGGACGAACAGGGTCTCGGCCGGGGGCGCGTGCCAGGCGGCCCGGTCTGCGGCGATGGTCTCGGCCTTCTGTCGCACCTGCTCCACAAAGGTGCGGTCGGCGAAATCGAACAGGCCCGGCCGGCCCAGGTGACGCAGCAGGACCCCGATCATCTCATCGATGGCGGGGCCATGGCGCTGAAGCAGGACAGGCGAGAGAAAGCCCGCCTCCACCAGCGCCAGGCACAGGGCCGGCAGGTCCTCTGACAGCCCCGCCTGCGCCACTCGGCGATAGGCGCCCGCAGTATGGTCGCTCACCGCCATGGCCGCGCCGAAGTCGAGCAGCACGATCTTCTGGCTTCTCGCCTGCCAGCGGTAGTTGGCGAAGTTGGGGTCGGTCTGCATGTAGCCGAACGCGAACAGCTCGCGCAGGGCCAGGCCGATGAGGGCCGCCATGGCGCCGTCGCGGACCGCCTGAGGGGCGGCCTGCAGCGTCTCGATGGGCTCGCCAGGGATGAAATCCATGGCCAGCACCCGCTCACGGCAGAAATCCTCCACGGGTTCTGGCACGATGAAGGCCGGCTCATCGGCCAGAAGGGCGCGGTAGCGACGCATCTGGTCGGCCTCGCGGAGGTAGTCCGCCTCCTCGCGCAGCTGGCGCTTGGCGTGGGCCAGCAGCGGACCGATGTCGAGGCCGCCGGGCAGCAGGCCGGACATGCGAAGCAGGCTGGCCACATTGTCCACATCGGCGTCGATGCTGGCGGCGACGCCCGGATACTGCACCTTGATGGCCAACAGACGCCCGTCGCGCAGGGTGGCGCGGTGAACCTGGCCGATGGAAGCCGCGGCGATCGGCGTGGTCTCGAAGTGTGCGAACCTCTGGCGCCAGTCCGCCCCCCACGCGCCCTTGAGAACCCGGTGCAGCTGGGCGGGGGGCATGAAGTGAGCCGCGTCCCGCAGCCGCCCCAGGATCGTAGCAAGTTCCGGCGGCAGAACGTCGCCGCCGTCCATCGAGATCATCTGGCCGAGCTTCATCGCCGCGCCGCGCAGGCGCGACAGCTGTTCGGTCACCCGCAGGGCGTTGGCCGGCGTCAGCATCAGGTCGGAGAGCTGCGGGCGTTGGCCGTCCGCCAGACGGCGGGCCCCCTCGGCGATCATCCCGCCGGCCACCCCCCCGGCCAGCTGGCCGAAGGACGCCAGGCGCGCCATCCGTCCCGACGGCACCTTGCGATAGCGAGATTGAGTCATGCCAGCTGATCCCTTGCCCCCAGCCCAGGAAAAGCTCGCTGCCGAAATCGACGCGACCTCTCACTCCAACGGCGTAGACGGCCTTCACCGGCGATGTGGTGACGCGCTCAGAACTTGGCCAGGGCGCGCAGATGTCGCGGCGGGAAAAGGCGTTGAGGGTCTAGAGCTTCGCCGTCGCGAATGTGCGCGACGGGCTTGAAACCTTGGCTGGGGAACTAGGACTCGAACCTAGAACGACGGTACCAAAAACCGCTGTGTTACCATTACACCATTCCCCAGCAGGAACGGCAGCGGAGGGTGTCCCCCCGCGGCGAGGGCGTGGGAATAGCAAAAGCCGATTCCAGATGCAACGGCCGTCCGGTCGCTTGCGGCGCCCAAACCGCTCCTCTATAAGGCCGCCTCCAAGTCGGAGTGTGGCTCAGTCTGGTAGAGCACCGCGTTCGGGACGCGGGGGTCGCAGGTTCGAATCCTGCCACTCCGACCATTCCTCCCGCCGCCCTGCGGCGGGCGTGTTTCCCCCCCGCAATAGCAAGCCTGTGTGAAGCGCCGTCCGCCGGGCGCTAAACGTCGTTGAGGCTCCAGTCATAGTCGTAGCCGACGATCCCTGGACGGCTATCAAGGACCGCGCGCAGGGACGGGTCGGCAAAGGTCGCCAGATGCGCCAGGATGGCGGCGTCGCCGCCGCCGAAGTCCGTTCGGTACCATCTGTAGATGGACGAGAGCACCAGTCCCCTGGGGGTGATCCGAACACCGCGGGGGTGATTGACATAGGCGCGGGCCGCCCGGTCCAGATCAACGGCCAGGGTGTCGCCGCGCCAGGTGCGCGCCATCAGGTCAGGACATCCGAGCGAGGCGCAGTTCAGCGCATAGTGAATCCGCGGGTCGCCAAAACCTCCGCGCAGAATGCGATTTTCGATATCGTCCAGCGACAGGCGTTCACCATCCACGGTCAGGGTCTTGGCCTTCCAGGGGCCTACGGAGACCAGGGTCGGCCTGATCGCCCGGATCGATCGGACAGGATAGGCGTCCAGGACCACCCTCAAGGTCTCGGCATTGTAGAGATTGATCCAGAAGGCCATCCTCTGCTTTTCCGACAGGATCTTTGGCCAGACCGCCTGCAGAGTACGAATATAGCCGCCCAAGGTTTCCCGATCCGCCGGGGCGGCGCGCCAGACGGCGTAATCCACGCGATTGATCCCGTCCTTTCCCGTTCGGACATAGCGGGCCAGCAGACGGTCGAAGGCGGCGTCGCCGACCGGGGCGCCCAGGGCGGTGCCCGGTCTCCCACCGACAGCCAGGGCGGCCAATCCCAGGCCCAGCAAGCTACGCCGCACCATATCGGGTTGTGCCGGATTCATCGTCTCTCCCTCCGCGGCGCGCACGTTAGACGGGTCCACGCGACTCAAGAAGGTTCGGTCGATCTGCCGAAACGGTTGCGTCCGGGCCAGTTTTTTGGGACGATCTCATGTCGCCCAGAAAGTTTTTGGGGGCCTTCCTGCGGGGAGGCGCCAAGAAACTTTCACCCAAAATGCAGGGATTTGTTTGCCAGAGACCGTTCTATGGGTACAGGGTGCGGCGCAAGCTACAGGAAATGAGCAAACTATGACGACCGGAACAGTGAAGTGGTTCAACGCCACGAAGGGCTATGGCTTCATTCAGCCCGATGATGGCGGAGCCGACGTGTTTCTCCACATCAGCGCCGTTGAACAAGCGGGCATGAGCTCGGTGAACGAAGGCGACAAGCTTTCCTTCGAACTCGAGAAGGACCGTAAGTCGGGCAAGATGTCCGCCGGCCAGCTCCAGAAGGCCTAAAGGATACGGGCCCCGGTCGGCGACGGCCGGGGCTTCGACCTTTATTGATATTGAGGCGCGACGGGACCTTCCCGCCCCTCTAGTCTGGCGTCCATGGTCGCCGGCTCCAGTCTGCCCTCCCCTCCGCTCTTGATTACCGACCTGGCCAAGAGCGTGCCGGGCGGTCGTGTGCTGTTCGCGGGTCTGAACCTGTGCATGGCGCCAGGCGAGATCGTCGCCATCATGGGCGAATCGGGTGTCGGCAAGTCCACCCTGCTGAATCTGTTCGCCGGCTTGGATCAAGCCGATCGCGGACGCATTGAGATTGACGGCGTCGATCTCGCGGCCCTGAACGAAGAGGCCCGCACCGGCCTGCGGCGGGATCGGATTGGCTTTGTCTTCCAGGCCTTTCACATCCTGCCTCACCTGACCCTGGCTCAGAACGTGGCCCTGCCCCTGGTCCTCGCCCGCCAAAGACAGGCCCATGCCCTGGCTGAGGCCAATCTCATGCTGGGCCAGGTGGGCCTGCCGGGCCGCGGGGGAGACTTCCCCGCCCAGGTTTCCGGCGGCGAGATGCAGCGAATCGCCCTGGCTCGCGCCCTGGTCCACAGCCCCGCCCTGGTGCTGGCTGACGAGCCGACCGGCAATCTCGATCCTCAGACCGCCGAGACGATCCTGACCCTCTTGTGCGACCGGGTCCGGGCTTCAGGCGCGGCGGCGGTGATCGTCACCCACTCAGAACGGGCGGCGGCGGCGGCCGACCGGGTCCTGACCCTCACCGCCCAGGGACTCGCAGTCCATGGGGACTAGGCCTGGCCTCAGTCTCCAGATGCTGGCCTGGATGGTGCTGGGTGAATGGCGGGCCCAGCCCGGCCGCGCCCTGGCCGCCGTCCTGGCCATTGCCGTCGGGGTGGGGCTTGGCCTGGCGGTCCACCTGGTCAACCGCTCGGCCCTGGACGAGTTCGCCGGCGCCGTCCGCAGCGTCAGCGGCGCCGCCGATCTCCAGATTCAGGCGGCCAGTCGCACAGGATTTGACGAAAACCTCTACCCGCAACTGGCCCGCATGGAGGGCGTAGCCTCAGCCAGCCCCCTGGTGGAGCTAGACGCCCGGATCGAGGGTGGCGAGCGGCTCACACTTCTGGGCCTGGACCCGCTAAGGGCGTTCTCTGTCACCCCCAACCTGTTGGGCCGTCCCATTGCTGGTGACGCCGCGGGAGGGGTGACCACGGCCGACGCCCTGTTTGACCAGGAAGTCATCACCCTGTCCGCCGCGGCTCTGCAACAGTCTGGCCGGCAGGTGGGCGAACGGGTGCAGGTCAACGCCGCCGGACAGAGCGCTGAGTTTCGCATTGTCGGGGTGCTGGAGGGGATCAGCGGCGATCGCTCCCTGGGGGTGATCGACATCGCCGCCGCCCAATGGCGGTTCGAACAGCTCGGACGTCTGCAGCGCATCGATCTGCGCCTCGCGCCCGGCGCTGACCGCCGGTCCGTAGAGGCCAGCGTGCGCGCGCTGTTGCCGGCCGAGGCGGCCCTGGTCACGCCGCAGAGCGAGATGCGCCGGACCGAGAGCCTGTCGCGCGCCTACCGGGTCAATCTCCAGATGCTGGCCCTGGTGGCCCTGCTGACCGGCGGCTTTCTGGTCTATTCGGCCCAATCTCTGTCCGTCGTCCGTCGTCGGCCGCAGTTCGCGCTCCTGAGGGTGCTTGGCCTGCCGGCCCGCGGCATGCTTCACCAGGTGCTGATCGAAGGCGCCGTCCTGGGACTCATCGGCGCCGCCCTCGGGGTCGCCCTGGGCGCAGGTCTGGCCGAGCTGGCCCTTCGCGTGCTGGGGGGCGACCTGGGGGGCGGCTATTTCAGCGGCGGCCGGCCACCTCTGGCGTTCACCCCGCTGGCGGCCCTGGTCATATTCGGTCTCGGGGTGACCATCGCCCTCCTGGGCAGCCTGCTGCCCGCCCTGCAGGCGGAGCGGACGCCGGCCGCCGTGGCGCTCAAGTCCGGCTCCGGCGAGGCCGCCGATGTGGGAGGGTTGCGTCCCCCCTGGATCAGCCTTGGCCTGCTGGCCGCTGGGGGAGTCGCCGCTCTCGGCCCGCCCGTGGGGGGCGTGCCCCTGTTCGGCTATGGCGCCATCGCCCTGATCCTGGCTGGAGGCGTGGGCGCCATGCCCTGGCTCGCCCGCGGGCTCTTGTCTCCCCTCCGCAATCTGAACCATCCCCCGCCCTCCATCGCCCTGGCCATCGCCCGCCTGTGGGGGGCTCCGCGGCAGGCGGCGGTCGCGCTCAGCGGCATCGTCGCCAGCACAAGCCTGATGGTGGCCATGGCGGTGATGGTGACCAGCTTCCGCGGCTCCGTCGAAGAGTGGCTGACCCAGATATTGCCGGCTGATCTCTATATGCGCCTTGAGCCCGGCCTGGCCCTCGACCCCGCCGCCCAGTCCAGACTGTCCGCCGCGCCTCAGGCCGCGGCCGTGGAGTTTCGCCAGAGCTTCGCCCTGCGACTCAATCCCGACCTCCCGCCCATTCAGGTGAGCGCCCGTGGTCGGCCTGGGGCCGGCGCGGGGGAGAATTTGCCCAGCGCCGGCGCAACGGCGGAGAGGGACGGTATTCCTGTGTGGATCTCTGAGCCCATGGCCAGGCTCTACAAGCTGAGTCCCGGGGACACCCTTGTCCTGCCTGTTGCGCCGGACGCCGGACCGGAAGTGTTCGTAGCCGGAGTCTGGCGGGACTATTCCAACCAGTTCGGGGCCCTGCTGATGGACCAGGCCGCCTATAGCGCCCTCACCGGCGATCCAGATCGCGCGGAGGCCTCCATCACCCTGGCGCCGGGGGTCTCGCCAGCCGCCGCCATACCCGCCCTGCGGGCGCGCCTGCCGCCCGCCCTGGCGGCCGGCGCCGACTTCGCCGAGCCCCGGGAAATCCGCGCGATCGCGCTGCGGATCTTCGACCGGTCCTTCGCGGTCACCTACGCCCTGGAGGCCATCGCCATCCTGGTCGGCTTGGCTGGGGTGGCGACGACTTTCTCGGCCCAGACCCTGGCCCGGCGCAAGGAGTTCGGCATGCTTCGCCACGTGGGCGTTCAACGGGGTGAGATCGTGGGCATGCTGGCTGCCGAAGGGGCGCTGCTGGGCGTCGTGGGCGCCCTGGCAGGTCTGACCCTTGGCGTGGTCATGAGCCAGGTGCTGATCCACGTGGTCAATCCGCAGTCCTTCAACTGGACCATGGAGACCCGGCTGCCCTGGGCCTTGATGGCGACCCTGGGGGTGGCCCTGGTGGCCACCTCGGCCGGAGCCGCCGTCCTGGCGGGCCGCGGCGCCTTGTCGAACACCGCAGTTCAGGCCGTTCGGGAGGACTGGTGATGATCGGAAGACGCGCCCTGGCCGCCCTGATCGGCGCCGGTCTTGTCCTGCCGTCGTCCCGGGTCTTCGCCCAGGGGCGCGAAGCCGTGGTCTTCGCGCCTGTCACGCCGGGGCGTCGACTGATCTTTCCGGCCGATCATGGCGCCCATCCGGCGTTCCGGACGGAGTGGTGGTATGTCACCGGCTGGCTGGAAGACCGGGGTCAGGCCCTGGGGTTTCAGATCACCTTCTTCCGCGTGCGCACCGGGGCTGACCCGCGCAATCCCAGCGCGTTCTCGCCCCGGCAGATCATCTTCGCCCATGCGGCCATCTCCGACCCTGCCCTTGGCCGGCTGAGCCACGCCCAGCGGATCGCCCGGGAGGGCTTTGGCCTGGCCCAGGCGAAGGTGGGCGATATGGACCTGATCCTGGATGATTGGCGCCTCCGCCGGGACCGTTCTGGAGTCCTTCAGGCCAGGGCGGGCGGCGAGACCTTCACCCTCGCCCTCGCGCTGGCTCCGACCCAGCCGGTCCTGCGCCAGGGGCAGGCGGGCTTCAGCCGCAAGGGGCCAGGGCCTGACCAGGCCAGCTACTATTACAGCCTGCCGCACCTGAAAGTGTCCGGCGTCCTGACCCGGGACGGCGTTCGCCGGGAGGTGACCGGCGAGGCGTGGCTCGACCAGGAATGGTCCTCCACCCTGCTGGACGCCCGGGCGGTGGGCTGGGATTGGGTCGCCCTCAACCTGGAGGATGGCGGCGCCTTGACGGCGTTCGAGGTTCGCGACGCGGCCGGCAAGGCGGTGTGGGCCGGCGGCTCCCTGCGCACAGCCACAGGCGACCTGTCGATCTTCGGGCCTCAAGATGTCCGCTTCACCACCCGGCGGCGGTGGAGCTCGCCACGGACCGGCGCCCGCTATCCGATCGCGCGGGACGTCGAGGTGCGCAGCACCGGAGGGACCCGCGTCTGGCGGCTGGAACCCCTTTTTGATGATCAGGAACTCGACAGTCGACCCATCGGGCCGGTCTATTGGGAAGGCGCCGTGCGCGCGCCGGGCGCTCGAGGCTATCTGGAACTCACCGGCTATGACGCGCCCCTGGCGCTCTAGGATGATGCTACGGCCGCACGCTGGGGTGATGGTCGCCATGGGGGACAGGAGGGGTCGATGGCCTACTGGCTGCTGAAGTCCGAGCCGGACGTATTCTCCTGGGACGACCTCGTCGCCCGTGGCGCGGACGGAGAGCCCTGGAACGGGGTGCGCAATCACACCGCCAAGCTCAACATGATGGCGATGAAGCGCGGCGATCAGGCCTTTTTCTACCACTCCCAGGCCGGCAAGGAGATCGTCGGCGTCTGTGAGGTGATCGCCGAGGCCTATCCCGATCCGACCGACGCTAAGGGCGTCTTTGTCTGTGTCGATGTGCGGGCCGTCCAACCCCTGCCCCGGCCCTTCACCCTGGCCGAGGCCAAGGCTGACCCGGCCTTGAAGGCCATGTCGCTGGTCACCTCCTTCCGGCTCTCGGTGCAGCCGGTGACGGAGAAGGAGTGGGCCCACATCCTGACCTGCGCCGGCGCGCCCCAGAAGGGTTCGCGATGACCGGACGCGCGCGTCTTCGGCTCGCGGCGATTGTCCTGCTGCTGGCCGCCATCGCTGCGGTCGCCCTGGTGATGAGCCGGCGGCCGCCGGAGGTTGCAGTCCTGACCCTGCGCCCGCAGGCCACCGAGCTGGTCCTGGCCGTGGTCGGCCGCGTCCGCCCGCTCGATCTTGTGGAGGTGCGCTCCCCCAATCCCGGGCAGGTCATCGAATTGCTGGCCGATGACGGGGATCAGGTGGTCAAGGGCCAGCCGCTCGCCCTCATCCGCGCGGCGGTGGAAGAGGCTCAGACCGAGGCCGACGCGGCCCGGGTCCGCGCCGCCCAGGCTGAGACCGCCGAGGCCAGGCTCGCCTATCAGCGGACCGAGACCCTGGCCCGTCAGGGCTTCGCCGCCCAGGCCGCCCTGGACCAGGCCCGGGCCAGGCTCCGTTCGGCCGAGGCCGCAGTCGCCGCCGCCCAGGCCACCGCGCGGGCGTCAGCCGCCCGCAGCCGGGAGTTCGTCGTCCGTGCCCCTATGGCCGGGATCATCCTGGTCCGGCCTATCGACGGCGGGCAGGTGGTCACCCCGACCACGACCCTGTTCGAACTGGGCTCCCTGGACGGCGTGGAAATTCTGGCCGAGGTGGACGAGGCCTATGCTGACGCCCTGCGCCCCGGCATGGTCGCGCGGGCCGCCGCGTCCGGCGCGGAGACCCGGTTCGAGGCCGTGGTCAGCGAGGTCTCGCCCAAGATCGACTCCTCCACCGGCGGACGTCAGGTCAAGGTTCGACCCCAGGCCGCCGTGGCTCTGGCGCCCGGACGCTCGGTGGACGTGACCATCGTCGTCGAGGTGCGCGACGGCGCGCTGGTCATTCCCCGCCAGGCCGTGGTCGACGCCACGACGGCGCCCAAGGCCTATGTCCTTGATGCTGAGGATGTGGTCGTGGCCCGGAACATCCTCATCGCACGCTGGCCGTCCCAAGGGGCGATCATCGAGCAGGGCCTGGCCCCAGGCGACCGGGTGGTGCTGACGCCGGCCGGTTTGCGCCCGGGGGACAAGGTGGCGCCAGTCTCGCCGCCGGATGCGGGCTGAGCCATGTTCGCCCTCAAGGTGGCCCGACGCTACCTCACCTCAAACCCCGCCCAGACTGTCCTGCTGGTCACCGGCGTGGCGCTGGGGGTCACGGTTTTCATCTTCATCACCGCCCTGATCGAGGGACTCGCGGTGCGGCTGACCGACCAGGTCACGGCCAACAGCGCGCATGTGACGCTTGAGCCCCCCACGCGCCTGGCGGAGATCCTACCCGGCGATCCGGCGGTGCGAACCGAGGGCGTGGCCCTGGTCTCTACCTTCCAGCGCCGCCAGATCCGATCCTGGCGCTCCACCGCCGAACTGATCACCCGCCAGCCGGGGGTTTCGGCGCTCAGCCCGCAGATCAGCGGCAACGCCTTTCTGGTCAAGGGCGAGTCGGTGCAGCCGGTCTCTGTGACCGGACTTGAACCGGAGGGTCTCGACGCCATCACCCCGATCACCCCGAACCTGGTCTCAGGCCAAGGCGCGCTGGGGGCCGACGGCCTGCTGATCGGGACGCAGCTCGCCGAGGACCTGGGCCTCACCGCCGGCCAGCCGGTGCTGCTGCGCACCGACCGGGGGGGCGAACGCCTGCTGACCGTGCGCGGCATCTACAAGACTGGGTTGCAGAGCCTGGATTCCCGGGTGGCCTTCCTGTCCCTGCAGACCGCACGCCCGCTGTTTGACCTGCCCGAAGGGGTCACCAATATCGAGATCAAGCTGGATGATCCCGGGCGGGCGCGGGAGGTGGCCGAGTTTCTGGCCGGCGCCACGGGCCTGCGCGCCACCCCCTGGCAGGACAAGAACCTGAACCTGGAGGACGCCCTGGAGGCTCAGGGTAGGACCGGGACCCTGATTCAGATCTTCTCGCTGATCTCGATCATCATCGGGGTGGCCAGCGCGCTGGTCCTGTCGGCCTATCGCCGACGCAGCGAGGTGGGAATCATGCGCGCCTTCGGCATATCGGGGGCCTTCATCGTGGCGGTCTTCATGCTGCAGGGGCTGTTGATCGGGCTGGCGGGCGGCCTGCTGGGGTGCGTCAGCGGCTATGGGCTCTGCACCTTCCTGGCCTCCCTGACCGATGCGGAAGGAAATGCGCCCCTGCCGATCGCGCCGGAAAGGGGCGGCTACGTCGCGGTGTTGATCCTGACCACCATTGGCGCGGTGCTGGCCTCGGCCTTCCCGGCGAGGTCAGCCTCGCGGATCGATCCCCTGGAGGCGATCCAGCAATGAGTTCCGTCCTGCAAGCCCGCGGCGTCGTCATGACCTTTCGCAATGGCGACGAAGAGACCGAGGTGCTGCGCGGGATCGACGTGGATCTGGCGGCCGGCGAGCTGGTGGCCCTGGTCGGCGCCTCAGGCTCTGGAAAGTCGACCCTGCTGTCGATTCTCGGCCTGTTGCTGCGGCCTACCGCCGGCGATATCGAGATCGCCGGCCAGCGGGTCGATGATCTGAACGAGAAGGCCCGGGCGGCCTTTCGCAATCAGCGCCTGGGATTCGTCTTTCAGTTCCATCACCTGCTGCCGGACTTCACGGCCATGGAGAACGTCGCCTTTCCGGCCGCCGCCCCGGCGGGCGGTATCTCCCCGGAGATGCGCAAACGCGCCCTGTCCCTGCTCGACCGGGTCGGCCTGGCGGATCGCGCGAACTTCCCCGCCACAAGGTTGTCGGGGGGGCAGAAGCAGCGGGTGGCCATCGCCCGGGCGCTGATGAACAGGCCCGACCTGGTGATCGCCGACGAGCCCACCGGCAATCTCGACCTCCGATCGGCAGGCCAGGTCCTGGATCTCATGGGCGAGGTCAATCGCGAGGACCGGGCGACCTTCCTGATCTGCACCCATGACGAACACGTCGCCGCCCGCTGCGACCGCCGGATTCAGCTGGTGGACGGGCGGGTGCAGGCCGAGGGCGACGGATCAATCAGTCTCACTGATCGTTAGGCAGCCTGGCGAAACGGGTGAGGTGATCAAATGCCGTGGTTGAACAGGTGGCGGCAGAGCGCGCTTTCCCCTGCGGCCGCCCGCGCCGCCTTCGATACCCTGCCGCCGGTCACCTTGCCCGAGGTGCTCGGAAGCTGGCTGGGAGAAGAGCTGCCGACCGGCCATCCCCTGGATGGCCTGCTGGCCGGCTATGGCTGGAAGGGCAAGCGGTTCACATCGGCCGACGCCGTAGATCCCCTCGTGTTCCACCAGGGGTCAGGAGACGTGGCGGCCAACCCGGCGCTGATTCCCTTGGGCCTTCCGCTCGCCTGGCCCGGCCTGGCGCGATCGGCGCCGGCGCGGCGGGTCTTCAGGGCGCTGCTGCCGGTGCTGGCCACCCGCCGACCGAAGGCAAGGCTTCGGGCGGTCTCGCATCGGGGACAGGTCTCCACCGCCATGATCTATGACGACCTGCCGATCATCGATCACTTCCGCAAGGTCGACGGGGGACGACTTCTGGGCCTGATGGACCTGCGCCACACCGAGCAACCCTACTTCTTCCTGCTGAGCCGAGAGTCCGGCAAACTCTGATCACACCACCCGGATACCTGGCGCGCCGGCGACCATCCGACCCACGACGGCCGCCGCCTCAAAGCCCAGTTCGCCCAGTCGCGCGGTGAGCCCCGGCAGCGCGGCCTCATCCAGGGCGATCAGCAGTCCGCCGCTGGTCTGGGGATCACACAGGATGTCGCGGCGCCATTCGGGAAAGTCCTCCGGCAGGAAGACCGCCTCACCATAGCTCCCCCAGTTGCGCCCCGAAGCGCCGGTGCGGACGCCAGCCTGGGAAAGGGCTTCCACCCCGCTCAGCAGGACCGGCGCCTCGGCGCGGATCTCGGCGGCGAGGCCCGCGCCACGGCACATTTCCAGGGTGTGACCCAGAAGGCCGAAGCCCGTGACATCTGTCACCGCATGCACGCCGGCCAAGCCCCCCAACTCAGCCCCGATCCGGTTGAGCTGAGTGGTGGAGGCGATCAGAGCTTCATAACCTGCGGCGTCCAGTCGTTGCTGCTTGAAGGCCGCGCTCAGCACGCCGACCCCAAGCCCCTTGGTGAGCAGCAGGATGTCGCCGGCCTTGGCCGTGCGGTTGGTCATCACCTGATCGGGATGGACCAGGCCCAGGGCCACCAGCCCATAGATCGGCTCGACGCTGTCGATGGAGTGGCCGCCGGCCACCGGGATGCCGGCCTGCGCGCAGACCGCCGCCCCGCCCGCCAGGATTCCTGAAATCTGCTCGGTGGAGAGCTGGCCGATGGGCATGCCGACGATGGCCAGCGCGAAGATCGGGGTCGCCCCCATGGCGTAGACGTCGGAGATGGCGTTGGTCGCCGCGATCCGCCCGAAGTCATAGGGATCGTCCACCACCGGCATGAAGAAATCGGTGGTGGCCACCAGGGCCTGCTGATCGTTAAGCCGCCACACGGCCGCGTCGTCGGAGGTCTCGGTCCCCACCATCAGGTTCGGGAACAGGGCCGCCTGGGGCACGCCGGCCAGGATCTCCCGCAGGACGGCGGGCGACAGCTTGCACCCGCAGCCGCCGCCATGGGCCAGATCGGTCAACCGCACCTGCTGCGCCATCGGGTCGTGTCCTTGTGTCGGAGAGTCGGCGGATCGTTGTATAGCACCGGGGCGGAGGCGGGAGCGCGCTATGCCAGGATTTGACGTGACCGAGGCGGTGAGCGCCGCCGACCTCGCCCGCTATGACGCGGTCATCGATGTGCGCAGCCCCGCCGAGTTCGCCCTCGACCATGTGCCCGGCGCCGAGAACCTGCCGGTGCTGGACGACCAGCAGAGGGCCGAGGTGGGGACCATCTATGTCCAGGAGTCCCGCTTCCTCGCCCGGCGGATCGGCGCGGCGCACGTGGCCCGCAATATCGCCCTCCACCTGGAGACCGCCCTGGCCGACCGGCCGGCCAGCTTTCGCCCGCTGATCTATTGCTGGCGCGGCGGCCAGCGATCCGAGGCCATGGCCACCATCCTGTCGCAGGTGGGATGGCCGGTCACCCTGTTGCGCGGGGGCTACCGAACCTATCGCCGGCGGGTGACCGCCCGGCTGTACGACACGCCCCAGGTCCTCAAGCTCCTGCTCATCGACGGCCATACGGGGTCGGCCAAGACCGAAGTCCTGCACGAGCTCGCCAGGCTCGGGGTCCAGACCATCGACCTGGAGGGCCTGGCTGAGCATCGCGGCTCCCTGTTCGGGGCGCTGGCCGGACGGCCGCAGCCGAACCAGAAGCTGTTTGAGTCTCGCCTGCTCCAGACCCTCGACGCCCTTGATCTGACGCGGCCGATCGTCGTGGAGGCCGAGGCCAGCAAGATCGGCGACCGTATGACCCCGCCGGTCCTGTGGCAGGCCATGCAAACCGCGCCGCGGATCGTCCTGGAGGCCCCCCAGGCTAGCCGGGCGCAGTATCTGGCCGCCGCCTATGGGGACATCTCCGCCGATCCCGCGGCCCTGGAGGCCGCGTTCGACCGCCTGCCCGTGACACCGAGCCCGGAACGGCGGGCGAGCTGGCGGGAATTGATCGCGGCGGGCGCC
>NZ_JAUSBZ010000011.1 GCF_030651755.1 Phenylobacterium sp.
CCCTGGCGGCGAGCGGCGACGGGGGCCGCGGCCGGGTGGCCTTCGCCGAGGCCGTGGAGGCCGCCGCCCTCGACATCCTCAAGACCCACAAGCCCGACCGGCCCCTGGACACCAATGTGGAGTTCTACACCGCCCTGCTCCTGGAGGCCCTGGGCTTCCCTCCCAGCGCCTTCACCTGCGTCTTTGCGATGGGCCGGGTGGCCGGCTGGCTGGCCCACGCCCGCGAGCAGTTGGCCGGCGGCCGGCTGGTGCGGCCACAGTCGGTCTATGTGGGGCCTGAACCGCGCCGGGCGGCCTGATCACCGGACAGCGGGGCGCGAAAAATCCTCCTGTGGCCGCGTTCAGTGAAGGTTTAGGATCGAGGCATCATGACGCCCCTCGATCCGCCGCCCGCCTCGGCCCTGACCACCACCCAGGCCGCCGCCCTGACCCGAAGGATCACCCTGCTGTCGGTGGCGGTGGCTCTGCTGCTGGTGGGTCTCAAGACCGCCGCCTGGCTGGCCAGCGGCTCGGTGGCGGTGCTGGCCTCCCTGGCCGATTCGGGGCTCGACCTGATCGCCTCCCTGATCACCTTCTTTGCGGTCCGCTACGCCGTGGCGCCGCCGGACGCCGAGCACCGGTTCGGCCACGGCAAGGCCGAGGCCTTCGCCAGCCTGATGCAGGCGGGCCTGGTCTTCGCGTCGGCCGCGCTGGTGGGCCGGGAGGCCATCGCCAGCCTGCTTGACCCTCAGCCGATCAGTCACGGCGGCTGGGCCATGGCCGTCATGGCCGCCTCCATCGCGCTCACCGGCCTGCTGGTGACCGCCCAGACCCGGGTGTTGCGTCAGACGAAGTCGGTGGCGGTCTCCGGAGATCGCGCCCACTACTTTTCAGACTTGGCCTCCAACCTCGCCGCCCTGCTGGGCGTGGCCGGCGCGACGATGGCGGGTTTTGTCAGCCTCGATGGGGCGGCGGGCCTGATCGTCGCGGCCATTCTGGTCTGGGCCGCCATCGGCGTGTTCCGCGAAGCCGCCCACCAGCTGATGGACCATGAACTGCCTGAAGATCAGCGGGCGCTCATCGTGCGGCTGATGACCCAGGACCCGCGCCTGACCGATATCCACCAACTGCGCACCCGCGCCTCGGGTCCCTATGTCCACATCCAGATGCATGCTGACCTGGATCCGGACCTGACCCTGGACGCCGCCCACCAGGTGATCGTCGAGGCCGAAAACCGGCTGCTGAAACACTTCCCCGCGGCCGATATTCTGATCCACGCCGACCCCCGGGGCCGAGCCGAGCCCCATGGGGGCGCCTTCGCCGAGCCGGCCGCGACCTGAAGCTGTGGAAATACCCAAAAGGGGGCCGGCCTCGGCCTTCGTAAACGCGGTCTTAAGCCCCCGCGGGGTTTATCGAGCCCTGATCAAACTGTCCGCATTCGCGGCGAAATGCCGGCATGAGCGTCCAACGCACCCTTTACCACTTCCCGCTCGACCCAGCCTCGCGACAGGTCCGACTGGCCCTGGGCGAAAAGCGCCTGGCGTTCGAGGACGTGGTCGTCCGCTATTGGGAACAGCCTGACGACCTGTCGGCGCTCAACCCGTCAGGTCTGACCCCTGTGCTGGTGGAAGAGGGACCTGAGGGTCGGCTAGTGCTGTGCGAGAGCCGCGCCATCCTCGACTACCTGGAAGAACGCCACCCCGAGCCCGCCCTGCTGGGCCGCGAAGCCGTCGATCGGGCCGAGGCCCGCCGGCTGCTGCAATGGTTCGACCGCAAGTTCGACTACGAGGTCGGCTCCTTCCTGCTGCATGAGAAGATGGAAAAGCGTCTTCTGCGCATGGGGGCGCCGGACCTGGCCGCCCTGCGCCGGGGCCGCGAGGCCCTCCGGATCCACATGACCTATCTGGCCAGCCTGCTGGCCGAGCGGGACTGGCTGGCGGGGCGGCGCCTCAGCCTGGCCGATTTCGCCGGGGCGGCGCACCTGTCGGTGATCGACTATTTCGGTGATGTGCCCTGGCGCGACTTCGCGGTGGTCAAGACGTGGTACATGACGGTGAAGTCCCGGCCCTGCTTTAGGCCGCTGCTCGCCGATCGCTGGCCGGGGCTCGCGCCCGCGGCCCATTATGACGATCTCGATTTCTGAAACCCCTGAAGACCTGATCCGCCGACAAGCCCTGACACTGGGCTTCGACGACTGCCGCCTGGCCCGGGCCGACCAGCCCTGGAGCGCCGGTGAGCGGCTGGCCGAATTCGTGGCCGAGGGCCGGCACGGGGAAATGGCCTGGCTGGAAACGACCCTCGAGCGCCGGTCTCACCCCCAGGCCATGTGGGCGGGCGCCCGCTCGGCGGTGATGCTGGGGGTCAATTACGGTCCGGAACATGATCCCCGCGCCGTCCTCGACCACCCTGATCGCGGAGCCATATCGGTCTATGCGCAGGGGTCGGACTATCACGACCTGATCAAGAAACGGCTGAAGCAGCTGGCGAGCTGGATGGCCCAGACCTTCGGCGCCGAGGTGAAGGTGTTCGTCGACACCGCCCCCCTGCTGGAAAAGCCCTTGGCCGAAGCCTCGGGCCTCGGCTGGCAGGGCAAGCACACCAACCTCGTCTCCCGCCAGTTCGGCTCCTGGCTATTCATCGGCTCGGTGCTCACCTCCCTGGAGCTTGCGCCCGATCCCCCCGGCGACGACGCCTGCGGCTCCTGCCGGGCCTGTCAGGATGTGTGCCCCACCGACGCCTTCCCGGCCCCCTACCAGCTCGATGCGCGGCGCTGCATCTCCTACCTGACCATCGAACTGTCTGGCCCCATCCCCGTAGAATTCCGCCAGGCGCTGGGCAACCGGATCTATGGCTGCGACGACTGCCTCGCGGTCTGCCCCTGGAACAAGTTCGCCCAGGGCGCCCGGGAGGCGAAGCTGCAGGCCCGCGAGGCGCTGAAGGCCCCGCGCCTGCAAGACCTGGCCGCCCTGGATGACGCCGCCTTCCGCGCCCTGTTCACCCAGAGCGCGGTCAAGCGCCTGGGCCGCGACCGCTTCGTGCGCAACGTCCTCTACGCCCTCGGCAACAGCGGCGACCCCGGAATGGTCGAGGTGGTGCGTGAGCGGCTTATCGATGCGGCCCCCGTCGTCAGGGGGGCCGCGATCTGGGCGCTCTCGCAACTCTTGCCGCCCGACGCCTTTGCGGGCGAGCGGGCGCTAGCCCTGCCGTCGGAGGTGGATGAGGCGGTGCGGGCCGAGTGGGAGCAGACGCCCGCCTGACACCTGGAGGTGGCGAGGCCGTGCGTCCTTCGAGGCTCGCTCTCGCTCGCACCTCAGGATGAGGGAGGTGGGTGGAGGGTGAAGCGCCTCAGTCCGTCCTCATCCTGAGGCGCCCGAAGGGCCTCGAAGGACGAGGACGGCCGCAATGAGCGCGACTCAGTCGACGTAGACCGCCGCGCGCTTCTCCATGTTCGACATCACCGCCTCTTTCTGGTTCGCCGAGCCGATCACCGCGCCCTGCTCGGCGCTCTCGGCCAGCAGGATGTCGTGCTGGCTGGCCGGTGTCTCGGCCAGTTCGATCAGCCGCTTGGCGCCGCGGATGGCGTGGGGGCTCTTGCCGGCGATGTCGGCGGCGAAGGCGAGCGCCTCGGTCAAGGGATCGGCGCAGACCCGGGTGGCGAAGCCCAGCCGATGGGCCTCCTCGCCGTCGAAGATGCGGCCCGAATAGGTCAGCTCTCGGATCACGTCGCCCCGGGCCAGATGGCGCATCAGCACAAGGCCACCCATGTCGGGCACCAGGCCCCACTTGATCTCCATCACCGCCATGCGGGCGTCGGGGGTCACGAACCGCATGTCCGGGGCCAGCGCCAATTGGAAGCCGCCCCCGAAAGCCACCCCATGGATGGCGGCGATCACTGGAACCGGCTGTTCGCGCCAGACCATGACCGCATGCTGGGCGCGGTTGGAGCCGCCGGGCGTGCGTTGCGGCGTCAGAAGGGACTGGCCATCGGCGGTGTTGGGGCGCCGCTCCCCCGAAGCCATGGCGGCGAAGGAGCCCATGTCGAGGCCGGCGCAGAAGGCGCGCCCCTCCCCCGACAGCACGACGGCGCGGACGCCCTTGGTGGTCTTCAACGCCTCGCCGGTCTCGATCAGGGCCGAGAACATGGCGTCGTCCAGGGCGTTCATCTTGTCGGTGCGGACCATGCGCACGTCGGCGACGCCGTCCTTGATCTCCACCTTCACCCGGTCGTTCATGAGCGTCCTCCCGCTTGGCTCCCGGCTTCGCCGCCGGTGTCGCGAAAGACTGTCACGGATCAGCCCGGCGGGCGATGGCGGATCAGCGCCTCCTGCGTCGCCGAGGCCACCAGACGGCCCTGGCGATCAAAGATCGAGCCCCGGTTGAACCCCCGCCCGCCCCAGGCTGAGGGGCTGTCCTGCACATAGAGGTGCCAGTCGGAGAAGTCGCTCGCGCGATGAAACCACAGGGCGTGGTCGAGGCTGGCTACCTGCAGGTGGCCGTGGGGGACCGGATGGGGCCGCAGGCTCGCATCCAGGAGGCTCATATCCGAGCCATAGGCGAGCGCGCACTGATTGACCGCCACATCGGTTCCCACCGATTGGCGGGCCTTGAACCAGACATTGTAGAGCGGGGCCATGGGCTCGGTCTGGTCACGGCGTTGCGGATCGATGGGGCGGACCTCCACGGGCCAGTCCCGGTCCCGGGGTGGGATCCCATCGGCCTCGCGCAGCTGCTCCTCGTTCAGCAGGTCCTCCGGCGCCGGCACGACGGGCAGCTGATCCTGGTGTTCGAAGCCGTCCTCCGGGACCTGGAAGGAAGCGGCCAGGTTGAAGATCTGCTTGCCGTTCTGAATGGCGGTCACCCGGCGCACCGAGAAGGAGCCGCCGTCCCGGGCCCGGTCCACCTGAAACAGGATCGGAATGGACGGGTCGCCGGGCCGGATGAAATAGGCGTGCATGGAGTGGCACAGCCGGTCTTCGATGGTGCGATAGGCCGCGGTCAGGGCCTGGGCCACCACCTGGCCCCCATAGATGCGCTGGCCCTGCCGGGCCGGGGTCAGGCCGCGATAAAGATCGAGCTCGATCTGCTCGAGGTTGAGGATTTCCAGCAGTTCGTTCTGCGGTTCGCTCATCAGAAGCGGGCCTCCGGCATGTCCTTCAGGCGGGGCAGGAGCTTGTCCTTGTCCGAGGTGATGGCCGCGTCGGCCGTCACCGGCCAGTCGATCCCCAGGTCCGGGTCGTTCCAGATCACGCCGCCCTCGCAGTCCGGAGCGTAGAGGCCGTCCACCTTGTAGAATAGCTCGCAGTCGTCGGTGAGCGTGCAGTAACCGTGGGCGAAGCCCCGGGGGACCAGCAGCTGCTCGCCGCCCTCTGCGGTAAGTTCGGCCCCCACCCACTGGCCGAAGGTCGGCGAGCCCGGGCGCACATCAAGCGCCACGTCATAGATGGCGCCCCGCAGGACCCGCACCAGCTTGGCCTGGGCGTGGGGGGCGGTCTGGAAATGGAGGCCCCGCACCGTGCCCTTCCTGGCGTTGAAGGCCTGGTTGTCCTGGACGAAGTCACAGGTCAGACCGGCCGCGCCCAGGGTCCTTCGGCTCCAGGTCTCGGCGAACCAGCCCCGTGCATCGCCATGGCGCTTGGGCGTGATAAGCAGAACCTCGGGCAGGGCGAGTGGGGTGATGGCGGTCATGAAACTCTATGTGTCGATGTTGGAGCGCGCCTTCGCATGAACGAGCCTTTCGGCGAAGACAAGGCGCCCCCTGCGCTGAGCGTCGTCATCGTCGCCTATAACAGTGGCGCGACCCTGGGGCGCTGCGTGGCGGCCCTGGCCGCCCAGACCTTTGCTGATTTCGAGTTGATCATCGTCGACAACGCCTCTCCCCAGCAGGAGGCGGCGCCTGCGGCGCAGGCTTTTCCTGGCGCCCGCATCATTGAGGCCGGGGACAATCTGGGCTTCGCCGGCGGTGTCAATCTGGGGGCGCGGGCGGCCCGCGGCCGCTGGTTGGCGCTGCTCAATCCCGACGCCTATCCCGATCGCGACTGGCTGGCCCAACTGGTCGAGGCCAGCCGGCGTCATCCCCGGGTGTTGTCCTTCACCTCCCGCCAGGTCATGGCCCAGGACCCCGGCGTGCTGGACGGCTTGGGCGACGTCATGTCGGCGCCGGCCATTCCCTATCGCGGGGGCTATCTGTCCCCTGACCCGGGCGACACCCCTGAGGGCGAGGTGTTTTCCCCCTGCGGGGCGGCGATGATGGTGGAGCGCGCCCTGTTCCTGAGCCTCGGCGGTCTGGACGAGAGCTTCTTCTGCTACTGTGAGGATGTGGACTTCGGCTACCGTCTGCAGCTGGCCGACGAGCCCACCCTGCTGGTCCCCTCCGCCGTAATCGCCCATGAGGGCTCGGCCTCGTCCGGTGGACCGAAGTCGGAGTTCGCCGTCTTCCATGGCGTGCGCAACCGTTTCTGGGTGCTGGTCAAGAACACCCCGGCCCTGCTGCTGCCAGTGATCCTGCCCCTGCACCTGCTCGCCTTTGCGGTGGTCAGCCTGCGGCCGCAGAACCGCCCCCTGCTGGCGGTGACCTGGCGGGGGTTCAAGGCCGCCCTGGCGGGGCTCGGCCCGATCTGGAGCAGTCGGCGACGGACCCAGGCCCAGCGCCGGGTCTCAGCGCTTCAGATCGCCCAGGCCATGACCTGGGACCCGAAGGACCTTTCCGGCCGCCGGGCGGTCATTCGCCCGCTGCGGCCCAGTCGACGAGGCGCGCCATGAAGGCCCCGCCCCGCTCCATCTGAGAGACCTCGACGAATTCGTCGGGCTGGTGGGCCTGATCGATGGAGCCGGGACCGCAGATGACGGTGGAGAAGCCCGCCTCCTGGAACTGGCCGGCCTCGGCGGCGAAGGCGACCACCCGGGCCGGACCGTTGTCGCCAGCCAGCCGACGGGCGAAGGCCTCGGCGACGCCATCGGTCTCTGGCGCTAAGGGCGGGGTGTGCGAGCGCTGGACCACCTCGACCCCGGTGTCGGGGAAGCGGGCCTTGAGGGCAGCGTCAGCGGCCTCGCAGGCCGCGAAGAAGGGCGCCAGCACCGCCTGGGGGTCCAGGCCCGGCGGGCTGCGCAGGTCGAACAGGAAGACACACTCCCGGGCCAGGATGTTCACCGCCGTGCCGCCGTTCACCTGGCCGACCGTGAGCGTCGCGTGTTTGGGCGTAAACGGCGAGGTCGGGTCGGCATCGCGCTCCAGCTGCTCGGCGAGGTCGCACAGCATGCCCATCAGCCGGATCGCCACCATGTTGGCCGAGGCGCCCAGCTGGGTCTGGCTGGAGTGGGCCTCATGTCCGCGCACGGTCACCCGGAAGGTGTTGATGCCCTTGTGGCCGCTAACCGCCTCCATGTTGGTGGGCTCCCCGACCACCACCAGGGCCGGCCGCGGCAGTTCGCTGGCGATGATCCGGATCATGTCCGGGGCGCCGATGCAGCCCACCTCCTCGTCATAGGAGAAGGCCAGGTGGACCGGCTTCTTCGGCTGGGCGGCCAGGATGTCGGGGACGGCGGCCAGGGACAGGGCCAGGAAGCCCTTCATGTCGCAGGTGCCACGGCCATAGAGGCGGCCATCCCGAGGCGTCACCCGAAACGGATCAGAGGTCCAGGGCTGGCCGTCCACCGGCACCACATCGGTATGACCCGACAGCACCACGCCGCCCGGAATGTCCGGGCCGATGGTGGCGATCAGGTTGCTCTTGGTCCCTTCAGCGTTGGGGACCCGCCGATGCCCGACCCCGTGGCCGTCGAGATAGGCCTCGACCCATTCGATCAGGGCCAGGTTGGACAGTCGTGAGGTGGTGTCGAAGGCCACCAGGCGGTCGAGGAGTTCGAGCGCCCGGGGCGTGAGGGTCTGGGAGGATGACATGGGGCAAGCCTAGACCTGCGGGCCTGCCGGCTCCAGCCGTCATCGGCTGTCGGTGTTTTACCCAGATCGGGCGCCTTTTCCGTGGGCGACCGCCATCGCGTCGCCGCCAGAGGGACGCTTTTCACACAGCGTTAAGAGCCGTTCACCAATATGACTCGCGTCCTGCGGGCGACCGGTCGGGACGCAATCCAGGATCACTGTCATGAGCACTGAGTCTCCTCCGGCTCCCCGATGGGTCGATGTGGCGAGATTTCGCAAGCGCGACGCTCGGGTGATCCTGCCCCTGACCTTCCTGGCGGCCATAGGCAGCCTGCTCTGGTTGCCGCCGAGCTTCTCCGCCATCTGGCTTGCGGCCAATCTGGCCCTCCAACTGCTCAACCAGATCTTCTGTCGCCGCCTGCTGGCCGCTCCTGCGCCGGGGGCTCGCGCCGAACGGGGGCTCGCAGCCTTCACCGTGATTGAGACCCTAGGCTACGGGGCCATGCCGCTGGCCCTGCTGATGACAGGCGACCCCACCGCCGCGGTCGCGGCCATGGCCATGATCGGCGCGGTCGCCCTCAGCGGCGCCGCCGAGCTGCCCGCCTCCCGGCTGATCAGCGGCGGCGCCCTGGGCGCCATCGGCCTGATCGCCTTAGCCGGCCTGATGCTAAGCCCCCATGCGGCGTCCTGGCTGGCGATGGTTGTCGCCGCCGCCGCCATCGGCGCCATGTTCGCCTATGTGCTGGAGGCCGCCCTTCACCGGGAGGCCATAGAGGGCGCCCTCGCTGACGCCCTGGACCGCGCCCGGGCCGGCGAACGGGCCGCCGAGCGGGCCAACGCCGCCAAGAGCACCTTTCTGGCCACCTTGAGCCACGAGATTCGCACCCCCCTGCACGGGGTGCTGGGCATGGCGCACATCATGGCCCGCGACGAACTGACCCAACCCCAGCGCGAACGCCTGGGCGTCATCCGCCAGTCCGGCGAGGCCCTGACCGCCCTGCTCAACAATGTGCTCGATCTTTCGAAGATCGAAGCCGGCCAGATGGAGGTGGAGGCCATCGCCTTCGACCTCGCCGCGCTGTTGGGCTCGACCCGCTCGGCCTTTGTCACCCTGGCCACCGACAAGGGTCTGGCGTTGAAGACCGACATCGCCCCGTCGGCCTGCGGCGTCTTCGAGGGCGATCCAACCCGGCTGCGGCAGGTGATCTACAACCTGGTGGCCAACGCCGTGAAGTTCACCGACCAGGGCCAGATCACCCTGGGCGCCGAGGCGGACTCCGAGGGGGTGCGCCTCTGGGTGGCCGATACCGGCCCCGGCATGGACGAGGCGCAGCAGGGCCGCCTGTTCGCCCGCTTCGCCCAGCTGGACGCCTCCACCACCCGGCGACACGGGGGCACCGGCCTGGGCCTGGCCATCTCTCGCGAACTCTGCGCCCTGATGGGCGGGACCCTCAGCGTGGCGAGCGCCCCAGGGACCGGCTCTGTCTTCACGGTTCTCCTGCCTCTGCCTCGACTGGGGGACACCCCGCCCGCCGTCGATCTGGCGCCCGCCGCGAGGGGTGGCGAACTGGGCCGGCTTCGCGTGCTGGCGGCCGAGGACAACAACATCAACCAGGTGGTGTTGCGGGCCCTGCTGGCGCCCTTGGGGATCGAGCCGGTCGTGGTCGGCGACGGCGCTGCGGCCCTGGCGGCCTGGGAGTCAGGCGACTGGGACCTGGTGCTGATGGATGTGCGGATGCCGGTGATGGACGGCCTCGCCGCGACCCGGGAGATCCGCGCCCGGGAACGGGCTCAGAGCCGGCGGCGGACACCGATCATCGGCCTGTCAGCCGACGCCATGGCCCACCAGGTGGATGAGCTTCTGGCGGCCGGCATGGACAGCCATGTCAGCAAGCCTATCGATGTCAGTCGTCTCTACGGGATTCTGGAGGCTGCGCTCTGAACCGACGCCTCAACCGCGCTGGATGCGACCGGGACCTGGCAGGACGTCGATCAGCTCAATGCGGAAGATCAGCACGCTGTTGGGCGGGATCGGACCCTGGCCCCGCTCGCCATAGCCCATTTCCGGCGGCACGGTGATGATCCATTCGTCGCCAGGTCGCATCAGGGGCAGAACCTCCAGCCAGGCCGGGATCAGGCCGGCCAGCGGCATGGCCGCCGGGACGCCCCGTTGATAGGAGGAGTCAAACACCTCCCCATCGGCCAGCTTGCCCTCATAGTGGACCTTGACCTCGTCCGCCTTGGTCGGTTTCAGGCCATCGGCAGGGCCCGAACGGACGATCTCGTACTGCACGCCGGACTCCAGGGTCTCGACCCCGTCGCGTTTGGCGTTCTGTTCCATGAAGGCCTTGGCCTCCGGCGCCCCGCCGGACCCTTGAGGCGAACAGGCGGCCAGGGCCAGGGCCGTGGCCAGGGCGAGAAGGGGAACGCGCATCAGAGGCATCCTCGGCGGGTTTAAGATCAGACGGCGCGGGGCGGATAGCCCCGCTCGCGCAGGGCGTCCATGATTTCCTGGGTGTGCTTGGCGTCGCGGGTCTCGATCATGATGTCGAACTCCGCCCCCTTGGCCGGCACGTCCAGGGCCAGTCGGTTATGGGCCACCTCGACGATATTGGCGCCCATCTGGCCGATGATCGCCGAGACATTGCCCAGCAGGCCCGGCCGGTCATCGCCGATGATCCGCAGGGAGACCAGGCGCTGCTCACGCACCAGCTCCCGGGTCAGCACCGAGGCCAGCAGACGGGTGTCGATGTTGCCGCCGGTGATGATCAGGCCCGCCTTCTTGCCCCGGAATCGTTCGGGATAGGCCAGCAGGCCCGCCAGGGCTGCGGCACCGGCGCCCTCGGCCACGGTCTTCTCCACATTGCAGTAGAGAGCCACGGCGCGCTCGAAGAAGGGCTCCTCGACCAGCAGCACCTCGTCGATCAGCGGCCGAGCGACGCCATAGCTGACATCCCCCACCTGCTTGACGGCGATGCCCTCGGCGATGGTCGCCCCGCCGGTCCCGCTCGGCCCGTTCACCCCGCGCATGCGGGCGGTGAAGGAGGGGTACATGGCCGGCTCCAGACCGACGACCTGGATGCCAGGTTTCAGATGCTTGGCCGCCGTGGCGCAGCCGGCGATCAACCCGCCGCCGCCGATGGGGATGGGCAGGACGTCCAGGTCGGGCACGTCCTCCAGCATCTCCAGCGCCACCGTGCCCTGGCCGGCCATCACGTCCAGGTCGTTGAACGGGTGGACGAAGACCAGATCGCGCTCTTCACAGATCTGCTTGGCCTTGCCCGAGGCCTCGTCATAGCCCTCTCCCTCCAGCACCACCTCGGCGCCAAAGGCCCTCGTCTGCTGCACCTTCACGAAGGGGGTGGAGCGGGGCATGACGATGGTCACCGGGATGCCCAGGCGCGCCGCATGATAGGCCAGCCCCTGGCTGTGATTGCCGGCTGAGGCCGCGATCACGCCCCGCTTCTTCTCCGCGTCGGTGAGCTGGAGCAGCTTGTTGAGCGCCCCACGCTCCTTATAGGCGGCGGTGAACTGCAGGTTCTCGAACTTCACCCACACCTCGGCCCCGGTAATCTCTGACAGCGTTCTCGACAGGCGGCACGGGGTGCGCTCGATATGGCCGTTCAGCCGGTCGGCTGCGGCGCGGATGTCGTCGATGGAAAGCGTCATAAGGATCGGAGGTCCGGGGAGGCCGCCGGGGACACCAGCGGAAAGGCCGGCAACCTATCGGTCGCGAGGCCCCTTCGCAATGTCAGGCCGAGCGGAGGCCGCGGAGGCGGTCGACCCTGCGCATGGCCTTGCCGGGCAGTTCGGACACGCCCCCGAGGGGAAGGGATTCTGCGGCCCGTCGCAGGCTGTAGGCGGCTTGGCGCAGCAGGGTGGCCGGCGAAAGCACGCCGACGAACCCATGACCGACGCTCACCTGGGTGTTGGCCAGTTCCCGCTTGAACCGGTAGTCGCCGGCGCCAAGGTCGAGGCGATGATACGGGGTGGTCTCCATCCAGCGCAGAATGTCCTGGAAGAGCAGCAGACCCGGAGAGAAGCGGTCAAAGTGCGGGTCGTGGGCGATCAGCCAGCCATGCATGGTTCGAGCGCCGCGCAGATGCAGGTGAACCGCCGCCAGCTTGCCGCCGATGTGCAGGGAGAACAGCGCCCCGCCAAAATCCGGATCGCGGCTCTCAAACAGGTCGGAGATCAGCCGCCGGGTCCAGCCGGGCTGGAAGATGTCAAACTGGCCGGTGGCCTTGAGCTGGGCCCGCTTCCAGGCGATCAGCTGGTCATAGTCGCTGGAGGACCGGCTAAAGGGGGTGAACACCACCTCGCCCAGCTCGCGCTCGGCCTTGCGGCGCTTCTTGTCGCAGTCTTTCAGCAGACCCACCCCGGCGGCCCGGCGTTCAGCGGCGTAGGTGTCATAGCTTCCGCCGATATCGACCACCTGGGAGAGGGACTCACCGTGGGAGAAGCCCTGGAACGGGCCCGTCCCGTCGAGCATGTGGCAGAAGTCGAGCCTCTGCACCCCCAGGGCCGAAACGATCTCGCGGGCGCCGATCTCGATCCCGGGCGCGGCCACAAGGCCCTGATAGTCGCAGAGCGGCGCGCCCACCGGCAGGGCGGTGGCGCCGCCCACATGAACGGCCATGAAGCCCAGGTCCTGATCGCCGTCAGTGACCACCGCGACGCGCACGCCCCGGGCCCCGCCCGTCGCGCGGGCCTGGGCCCGCTCCACCGCCCGCGCCCAGTGAGGCGACAGGAAGGGGCTGTCATGGGTGATGTCCTGCTGGGCCTGCAGCTGCGTCCAGCGCGCCAGTCGCGCAGGCGTCAGGTCCTGGGGGCGGACGACCTCAATCTGCAGGGCGGACATGGAGCGGGATACTCGACAGGGTTGCGCTGAAGCCACCCTACGCGGAGAAGGGTTTCCGCCGGGTTGCCGAAACGGCCCTGCCTAGGCCGCCCCGCGGTTTTCCCAGTCGACGTCGAATTCGGAGACCAGATGGCCCGGCGCCACCTCGCTCAGCCGGGGCACATAGATGGGCGCCAGGGGATCGACGCTGACCCGCGAGGGCAGGAACCGCAGAGCTGCGGCCGGATCCATCGGGCTCGGCGGCTCGCCGGTCAGTTTCAGCCGCTGACGGTTGCGCTCCCGCTCGGGGTCGGGGATCGGGGCGGCCGAAAGCAGGGCGCGGGTATAGGGGTGCTGCGGATCGGCATAGAGCTTGTCCCGGTCGGCCATCTCCATCACCCGGCCCAGGAACAGCACCATCACCCGGTGGCTGATCTCGCGGACCACCGCCAGGTCGTGGCTGATGAAGATCATCGCCAGGCCCATCTCCTTCTGCAGGTCGATGAGCAGGTCGATGATCTGAGCGCGGATCGAGACGTCCAGGGCCGAGACCGCCTCGTCGCAGATCACCAGCTTGGGTTTGAGGATCATCGCCCGGGCGATGCCCACCCGCTGGTTCTGGCCGCCGGACAGTTCGTGCGGATAGCGGTTGATCAGCTCGGGCGAGAGGCCGGCCCGGGCCATCATGCCGGCCACCTCGGCGTCCCGGGCGTCCCGGTCGAGCTGGGGGGCGAAGATTTTCAGGGGTTCGGCGATGGAGTCGCCGATGGTCATGCGCGGGTCGAGGCTGGCCAGCGGGTCCTGGAAGACGATCTGCAGGTCCTTGCGGGCCGCCCGCATCTCCGCCTTCTGGGCGTGGGTGATGTCGCGGCCCATCAGGGTGACGACCCCGTCGGTGGGCTTGACCAGATTCAGCACGGCGCGCGACAGGGTGGACTTGCCGCAGCCGCTCTCACCCACCACCCCCAGGGTCTCGCCCTGGCGGACATCGAAGGAGACGCCGTCCACGGCGCGCAGCTGGCGCATGCCCCCCAGGAAGCCCTGGCGCATGGGGAACCAGACCTTGACGTCCCGGGCCTCGACGATCACCGGGGCGTCGACCGCCACCGGCGTCACCATGGGCCTGCCGCCGCGGTCGGCGCGGTCCAGCCGCGGGATCGCGTCCAGCAGGTCGCGGGTATACTGGACCTTGGGCGAGGAAAAGAGCTCGCGCACCGGCCCCTCCTCCACATAGGCGCCGTCCTTCATCACGCAGACCCGGTCGGCGAGACGGGCGATCACCCCCATGTCGTGGGTGATCAGCACCATGGCCGTGCCGGTCTCGCGGCCGAGCTCGGCCATCAGGTCGAGGATCTCGGCCTGGACCGTGACGTCCAGCGCCGTGGTCGGCTCGTCGGCGATCAGCAGTTCGGGACCGCCGGCCATGGCCGCGGCCACCATCACCCGCTGGCGCATGCCGCCCGAAAGCTCGTGCGGATACTGGCGCAGGCGTCGCGCGGCGTCGGGGATGCGCACATGGTCCAGCCACTGGCGCGCCCTCGCCATGGCGTCGCTGGCCGACAGGCCCAGGTGCAGCCGCAGCGGCTCGGCGATCTGTTCGCCGATCCGCACATGGGGAGTGAGGGCCGTCAGCGGGTCCGGGAAAATCATGGTCATCTTCGAGCCGCGCAGGCGGTTGAGCGCCCGGGGCTTCAGCCCCAGAATCTCCTCCCCCTGGAAGCGGACCGAGCCGGTGGCCCGACCGTTCTGGGCCAGCAGGCCCATGACCGTCATGAAGGTCTGGCTCTTGCCCGACCCGCTCTCGCCCACCACGCCCAGGGTCTCGCCGCGGGCGACCGTCAGGCTCACCCCGCGCACCGCCTGGACCGGGCCGTCATGGGTGTCGAAGGTGACCTTCAGATCATCGATCGCCAGGACGGGGGCGGCGGTCGCCGACGCGGACGGGGACTTGGGCTCGGACTTGGGCTCGGACAAGGGAACGGACTCCAGATCGTTTCAATCGCGACCATAGACCGCCGCCGCCCGCTTGTGAAACAACCGCAAGCTCCGCCACGGCCCCCACAGGACTCCCGAGAGACGCCTATGTCCGCCACCGCCCAGAAACCGATCCGGCCCGCCCTTTTTCTGGACCGCGACGGGGTGCTGAATGTGGACCACGGCTATGTGTCGCGCTGGGCGGACTTCGCCTGGATTCCGGGCGCCAGGTCGGTGATCGGCGCCTTCAACCGGGCCGGCTGGTGGGTCTTTGTGGTCACGAACCAGTCCGGCGTCGGCCGGGGCTACTATACCGAGGCCGACATGCACGCCCTGCACGCGGCCATGGCCGAAGACCTGGCGGCCGACGGCCTGCGGATCGACGCCTTCTACCACTGCCCCCACCACCCCGAGGCGGTGGTCGAGGCCTATCGCCACCCCGATCCCCCCGATCGCAAGCCCAATCCCGGCATGCTGCTGCGGGCCATGGCCGACTGGCCGGTGGATCGCGCCGCCTCCTTCATGATCGGCGACAAGGCCGGCGACATGGAGGCCGCCGCCCGCGCCGGGGTCGAGGGTCTGCTGTTCGAAGGCGGCGACCTGCGCGCCTTCCTGAAGGCCCAGGGCCGGCTTCCGTGAGTGAGGCCGTGCGACCGTCCTCGTCCTTCGAGGCCCTTCGGGCGCCTCAGGATGAGGACGGAATGATGCGCTTCAGCCAATACCCACCTCCCTCATCCTGAGGTGCGAGCGAAGCGAGCCTCGAAGGACGCAAGGCGCCCGCCCCTACCGCTGCTCCATCTGGTCCAGCATCCGCTCCAGGGTGGACAGCTCGTCGGCCTCGCCAGGCGGCTTGTCCCAGCGCAGACGGCTGATGCGGGGAAACCGCATGGCCACGCCGGACTTGTGGCGGGTGGAGCGTTGCAGGCCTTCGAAAGCGACCTCGAAGACCAGCCCCTTGTGGGCCTCGGCGCGGACCGAGCGGACCGGGCCGAAGCGCTCGATGGTGTTGTCGCGGACGAACTTGTCGATCTCTTTCAGCTCGGCGTCGGTGAAGCCGAAATAGGCCTTGCCCACCGGAGTCAGGACGCGCTCGCCCCCAGGCGCGATCGTCCACACCCCGAAGGTGTAGTCGGAATAGAAGCTGGAGCGCTTGCCGTGGCCGCGCTGGGCGTACATCAGCACCGCATCGATCAGGAACGGGTCGCGCTTCCACTTGAACCAGGGACCCTTGGGCCGGCCAGCCTCATAGATCGAGGTCAGGTGCTTGAGCATCAGCCCCTCGGCGATCTGGGCGTCGCCTTCCGGTGGCTCGGCCCGCAGAGCGGCCAGTTCGCTCCAGCTCTCGAAGGGCTGCAGGGGCGAGAGGTCGATCCGCGGATCATTAAGCCTGCCCACCAAGGCCTCCAGCCGCGCCCGCCGCTCGGTGAAGGCCAGGGTCCGCAGGTCCTCGCCCTCGAGCGCCAGGACGTCATAGGCGCGGATGGCGGCCGGATAGGTCCGCAGCATCTTGGCGTCGACGCTCTTGCGGTTCAGCCGCTGCTGCAGGTCCCCGAAGGGGGCGACCACGCCGTCCCGGCGCACCAGCAGCTCGCCGTCCAGGGCGCCCTCGAAGTCCAGCGCCTCGACCACGTCGGGGAAGACGCCGGAGATGTCGTCGCCGGTGCGGCTGTAGAGCCGTTTCACGCCGGCCTCGCTGACGGCCTGGATGCGAATGCCGTCCCACTTCCACTCCGCGACGTAGGTCGCCGGATCGAGCCTGGCGAAGTCCACCGCCTCGTCGATGGCCTGGGCCAGCATCACCGGCCGGAAACGGCCGGGCGCATTGGGCGAGGGCCGCTCACCGTGGCCTTCCAGCCAGGCGAACAGGTCCTCATAGGGCGCGTGCAGGGCGTGCCAGACCTCTTCCACCTCGGCGATCGCCACCCCGCCCAGGTCGGCGCAGGCCTGTTTGGCCAGGCGCGAGGAGACGCCGACGCGCAGGCCGCCGGTCATCAGCTTGAGCAGCGCCCAGCGGGCGGTGGGGTCGGTCAGCGCGTCGAGCCAGCCCTCGATCAGCCGCTGGACCTCAGGCCTCGTCGCGCCAGCGAGCGCATCCACCACCTCCGACAGCTCCGGCTCGCGATTGGCGCCAGGGCGGGTGGGCCAGACGAGCGCGACGGTCTCGGCCAGGTCCCCCACATAGTCGTAGGACCAGCGGAACAGGATGGCGTCCATCCGCTCTTCCACCGCCTTGCGGATGAAGGCCGGCTTGGCGGCGGAAAAGGAGAGGTCGCCGGTCAGCGCCGCCAGCGCCCAGCCCCGGTCGGGATCCGGGGTCGTGGCCAGATAGTCCCGCACCAGGGTCAGCTTGGCGTTGCGCGAGGCGGTCAGCGACAGGCGGTCGAGCAGGTCGGCGAAGGCGCGCATCAGAGGCCTGCCCCCGGCTGGCGCGCCGCAGCGGTTCGGCTATAGCGGAGACGACAGCCGCCCAAGACCGTGAGCCCCTGACCATGGCCGACGCCCGCGTGACCTGCATCACGAGACAGCCCCGCAAGAACCCCCACGAGGGGATCACCCATCTGGGCGGCAATGGCTGGAAGCGCAGCAAGGCCGAGGTGATCGCCGCCATCGAGGGGGGCCGCGACACCTTCTACCTCCAGGTCGGAGGCGAGCGGTCCGAGATCAATGTGCTCAATGGCCCGAGCGGCAAGTACCTGCGGGCCTATGCCCGGGGCCAGTGGAACGACAGCCTGCTGACCCTGCCCCCCTGCATCTGAGCCCGGCCGCCTCACGCCTCGTCCTCTTCCTCATAGCCGACCAGGGCCAGCGCCCGGGCCGGAATGCCCTGCAGTTCAGCCCAGCGGGCCAGGGCTTCCTCGCGGCCATGGGTGATCCACAGTTCGCCAGGGCGGATCTCGTCCACCGTGGCGGTCAGTTCGTCCCAGTCGGCATGGTCGGAGATGATCAGCGGCAGTTCGACGCCCCGCTGGCGCGCCCGGGCGCGGACCCGCATCCAGCCTGAGGCGAAGGCCAGGACCGGGTCATTGAACCGGCGCCCCCAGCGGTCCGCCAGGGCCGAGGGCGGGCCGACCACGATGGCGCCGGCGAAGTCCTGCTTCTTGTCGGTGGTGGCGGGCAGCAGGGGGCCAAGGTCCACCCCGTGGTCCTCATAGAGGCGGTTCAGGCGCTCCAAGGCGCCGTGGACATAGATCGGCTTGTCCCAGCCGCCCTCGCGCAGCAGGCGGATCACCCGCTGGGCCTTGCCGAGGGCATAGGCGCCGACCATGTGGGTCCGCTCGGGAAACTGGGCCACTGAGCGCAGCAGCCGGGCGATCTCGCCGGCGTCGTCGGGGTGGCGGAAGACCGGCAGGCCGAAGGTCGCCTCGGTGATGAAGACGTCGCAGGGGACCGGCTCGAAGGCCTGGCAGGTGGGGTCGCGCCTGCGCTTGTAGTCGCCGGACACCACCATGGTCAGACCCTTCCAGCGGACCACCGCCTGGGCCGAGCCCAGCACGTGACCGGCCGGGACCAGGGTCACCGCCACATCGTCCCGGGCGACCGTCTCCCCATAGGGGGCGGCCTGGCGGGCGCCGGCGAAATCCGCGCCATAGCGCTCGCCCATGATGGCCAGGGTTTCCGGCGTGGCCAGCACGGCGCCGTGGCCGGCGCGGGCGTGGTCGGCATGGCCGTGGGTCACCACCGCGCGCGCCACCGGCCGGACCGGGTCGATATAGAAATCGCCGGGCGCGCAATAGAGCCCCTCAGGGCGGGGACAGAGCAGGTCCTGCGGTCTGATCATCGCCTCTCCAGATGGTGCGCCCGGCGCCGCGCCGCCAGATTACGAAACGTCCACTTCATTACACAGTATTCACATTGTGAAATCGAGCTCATGACCAAGACTTAACGAGTATTCCGAAGAGCGAGAAACTATACACGGGTCATCGGAACGCGGCCGACGCGCTCCACCCACACAAACCTGAAGAGACCCGCCATGATCCGCTCCAACCTCCTTGCCTTCGCCAACATCGCTCTGGCCGCCACCCCTGTCCTGGCCATCGCCATCGCCGCCTACAGCAACACCCTGCCGCTGTTCTAAGACGCTCGGGCGGCGCCGTTTTCGTTGACCGCCCCGAGGGCAAGCCGCTAGGCCCTCAGGGATGGTCAAGCCGCCCGATTTCATCGCCGCCATGACCGGGAGCCTCAATGAGGAGGCGGCCCGGCACATGGTCACCCGCACGCCCCAGACAGAGGCGCTGGGCTTCCAGTTCGTCTCCATCAGTGAAGCCCGCGGCGCCATCCGGGTTCCCTGGCGCGCCGACCTGGTGGGGGACCCCGAGACCGGGGTCATCGCCTCCGGCGTCGTCACCACCCTGCTCGACCATGTGTGCGGCCTGTCGATCCGGGCGGCTGACGCCGTCCCCCAGGGCACGCTGGACCTGCGCATCGACTATATGCGGCCGGCCAGACCCCAGGCCGATCTGATCGCCGATGGCCATTGCTACAAGCTGACCCGCACCATCGCCTTCGTCCGGGCGCTGGCCCATGACGGCGACCCCGACGATCCGGTGGCCACCGCCCAGGCGGCCTTCGCCCTGATCGGAGGCGGCGCATGAGCTCCGACACCACCCCGGCCGAGCGGCTGGCCGCCTTCCTGGCGCGCACCCCCTATATCGCTTTCCTCGGCATGCGGGCCGAGCTGGCCGGGGACGAGATGACCGCCATCCTGCCGTTTTCGCCGCACCTGATCGGCAACACCCTGCTGCCGGCCCTGCATGGCGGCGTGCTCGGCGCCTTCATGGAGATGACGGCGCTCGCCCAACTGGCGGTGATCACCGGCGGGCCGCGGCCCGCCAAGACCATCGACGTCACCATCGACTATCTGCGGCCCGGCCGCGCCATGGACACCTATGCCCGGGCGCAGATCAAGAAGGCCGGCCGCCGGATCTCATCGGTCCACGTCGAGGCCTGGCAGGAGGCCCGCGCCAAGCCCGTCGCCGCCATCCGCGGCCACTTCCAGATGCCCACGGAGGGCTAAGGGCCGCTTTCTTCCGCGCCGCAGGCGCCGTTAAGGGGGTCACACGAAGAGCACGAAGGATTGCAAAGGACACGAAGGGCGCCCCGCTCCCTCGCCTTGTGTCCTTCGCGGCCCTTTGTGTGCTTTGTGTCGCGTCTTTTTTCGCGGTGCGCGCAGGCCATGGGGAGGAATGCCGCTTGAGGCAGGCGGTCATGCGCGCTACCGCCTGCGGCATGCTTCAGGGACTTTCACATTCGGCCCAAGGGGCCAAGAGCTGGCCGTTCGAACAGGCGCGCGCCCTGCTGGCGCGGATCCTGCGCCTGCGGCTGTCCGACGCCGAGCGGGATCTGGCCGTTACGCTCATCAATGCCGGGAAGGCCGACGAGGCCGTGGCTGCGCTGGAGCCCCTGCAGCGGTCGGTCATCTTCGAGACCGGCTATGGCCCGTCGGGCCTGCCCCATGTGGGCACCTTCGGCGAGGTGGCGCGGACCACCATGGTGCGCACCGCCTTCCGGGCGCTGACCGACGACGCCATCCCCACCCGGCTGATCGCCTTCTCCGACGACATGGACGGGATGCGCAAGGTCCCGCCGGGCCTGCCCAACCAGGAGATGCTGCAGGAGGACCTGGAAAAGTCGCTCAGCGTGGTCCGCGACCCGTTCGGGACCCATGAGAGCTTCGCGGCCCACAACAACGCCCGCCTGCGCGCCTTCCTCGATGGGTTCGGCTTCGACTACGAATTCATGTCGTCGACGGAGGCCTATCGCTCGGGCCGGTTCGACGCGACCCTGCTGGTCGCCCTGGAGCGCTTCGACGCCATCCAGAAGATCATGCTGCCGACGCTGGGCGAGGAGCGCCGCGCCACCTATTCCCCCTTCCTGCCGGTGAGCCCCAAGACCGGCAAGGTGCTGCAGGTCCCGACCCTGGAGCGCCATTTGGACCGCGGGACCATCGTCTTCGCCGACGAGGACGGCGAGCGGATTGAGGTCCCGGTCACTGGCGGCCATGTGAAAATGCAGTGGAAGCCCGACTGGGCCCTGCGCTGGGTCGCGCTCGGCGTCGACTACGAGATGGCCGGCAAGGACCTGATCGACTCGGTCAAGGTCTCCAGCCAGGTCTGCAAGGTGCTGGGCGGAACCCCGCCCGAGGGCTTCAACTACGAGCTCTTCCTCGACGAGGGCGGCCAGAAGATTTCCAAGACCAAGGGCAACGGCTTCTCGATGGAAGAGTGGCTGCGCTACGCCACGCCCGAGAGCCTGGCCTACTACATGTTCCAGTCGCCCAAGTCGGCCAAGCGGCTGCACTTCGACGTGGCCCCCAAGGCGACCGACGAGTACCTGCAGCAGCTGGAATCCTTCAATCGCAAGAAGGCCGAGGGCGCCAACGAGCCGCAGATCGACAACCCAGTCTGGCACGTCCACCGCGGCGCCCCCCCGGCCGAGGGGGCGGCGATCTCGTTTGCTCTGATGCTGAACCTGGTCTCGGCGGCCAACGCCTCGACCAAGGAGATCCTCTGGGGCTTCATCAGCCGCTACATCCCCGGCGCGACGCCCTCCGACCACCCGCTGCTCGACCGCCTGGCGGGCTATGCGATCAACTACTACGAGGACTTCGTGAAGCCCTCGAAGACCTTCCGCGCCCCCACCGACCAGGAACGCGCCGCGATCGAGGACCTGGCCGCCCGCCTGCGGGCCCTGCCCACAGGCGCCGACGCCGAAGCGATCCAGAACGAGGTGTTCGAGGCCGGCAAGGCCGGAGGCTTTGAGCCCCTGCGGGCCTGGTTCACCGCCCTGTACGAAGTCCTGCTGGGCCAGAGCCAGGGGCCGCGCTTCGGCTCCTTCGTGGCCATCTTCGGCGTCGAGCGCACCCTGGACCTGATCGACAAGGCCCTGGCCGGCGAGCTGGTCGCCGGCTGAGGCCTTCTCTGTCAGTCCATGTCCAGCCAGCCCGCTGATCCAATGGGCATGCCGGGCGGGGTTTCGGGGCGGATTTCCTTGGCGGCCGCCAGGCGTCGCAGCTCGGCCGGATTCTCGATCAGAGCGACCAGCCGCGCCCGATGGGCCTGGGCCGCGGCGTCGCCGCCCCGGGCGCCTTTCAGACGGGCGGCGATCGTCTGAAGGGCCGCGCTGGCCTGGGCCGTCACCCCTGGCGAAGCCCCCGGATCCTGGGCCAGCCGGCCCAGGTCCAGGACAGCGCGGGCCTGGGTCCGCTGGGCGATGGGAACAAGGACGGGATCGGCGGGATCAGCGAAGACCTTGCCCACCAGGGCGCCCATCACCTCATCGGCCCCCGGCAGGGACGGGTCGCGACGGTGCTGCTCGATCAGGCGCGCCAGGCGCTGATCGTTGAGCAGAACATCCAGGGGCAGGCTCGCCGCCACCTCGGCCGCCGCCAACGGATCGAAGATCGGTCCGGCCAGGGTGGGGAAGAGCTCAATCTCCGTCTGACGGTCAGGCCGCCCCGTCACCCCGGCCGACATCAGGGGCATGAGCCCCCGAGGGGTTTCCAGGGCGGCCGGGTCCAGGGCCGCCAGCAAGGCCGTGAGCGCGGTCCGCTGCGCCTGGGCCGGAACCGGCGCCGAGGCCTCCTTGCCGTCCCCGATCACCGAATAGGCGAAGTCGACCCCGCCCAGCAGCTTGCCCGCCGCCTCCACCTGATAGCGGTGCATCAGATAGATGGGCACGAATTTGCGGCGCAGGGCGGCCACCGGCTCGCCGGGATAGAGGGCGCCAAGGCCGAAATTCGCCAGGGCGGTCCTGCGCGCGGCCATCATCCGGTCGAGTTCGGCGGCCGGATCGGGGCCATCGTCCCAAAGACTGCCCCAGGGCTGACCCACCGCCAGACCCCGGGAGTCGGCGTCGGTGATGTAGCGCAGGCCGTCCGCCGCTGTGGCGTTCTGGTGCAGCAGGGCCTGGGCCTGATCCTCCGGCCCATAGACGGCCGCGACGCTGAGCTTGTCCCAATCACCGATGCCCGTCGCATAGGCGTCCGACAGGTCGATCCGCCCGTCGGTCAGCAGGATGCGCGGGGCCGGATAGTCCATCACAGAGGTGCGGCCTTGAGTGGAGCCGGCGAAGTTGTGCGCAAAGCCGATGGAATGGCCGACCTCGTGGGCGCCCAGTTGTCGCAGGCGGGCCAGCGCCACCTCCGCCGGGTCGTTGGGGCCGCCCTTGCCCGTCTGGTCGGCGCCCACCAGACCTTCGAAGATCAACATGTCCTGGCGCACCCGCAGGGCGCCCAGCACCACGGCGCCCTTGAGGATCTCACCGGTGCGCGGATCAATGATGGTCTGGCCGTAGGACCAGCCACGGGTCGCGCGATCGGCCCAGTTGATGACGCTGTAGCGGACGTCCAGGGGGTCAGCGTCCGGCGGCAGCAATTCGACCCGGTAGGCGTCCTTGAAGCCGGCGGCCTCAAAGGCGTCAGACCACCAGGCCGCGCCTTCCATCAGGGCGTTGCGGATCGGCTCGGGCGCCGCGGGGTCCATGTAGAAGATGATCGGCTTCTTCACCGGCGAGACCGCCGCGGTGGGGTCGGTCTTCTCCAGACGGAAGCGCAGGGCGTACTGCTTGACGATCGGCTCGCCCAGGGGGGCGGCGAAATCCAGGAACTGCAGGGCGTTGCCGCCGCTGCGGGGGTCGAAGGTGCGCGGCTGGTAGCCCGGCTCGGGCAGCTTGACGAAGGAGTGCCGGACCTTGAGCGTCATCCGCTTGGCGTCGGGGGTGATGTTGGCCACCTCCCGGCCCGGCGTCTCGCTGACATAGGTCTGGATAGCCTCCAGCTCGACATTCTCAGGAAAGGTCTTGGCCTGGGAAGGGTCGGCGAGGCTGAGGTCCTTCGAGAGGCTCCAGCCCGTTTCCCCGGAGTTCTTCATGGCGTCGGCGACGCCCAAGACGTCCTGGGTCAGGAAGCTGGAAATATCAATCAGGATGCGCCCCTGGGCGTCAGTGGACAGCACCTCGCCCGCCCAGACCAGGGAGGGGGCGAAGGCGTCCCGGGCCGAGGCCTGCTCGGCCGCCGGCGCGCCGACGGCGCGGAACCTGGGGTTTTCATATTCGGCCACAACCTTGCCGCCCACCCGGCGAAAGGTCAGCAACCGCGAAGGGCCCAGCCGCGCCTTGTCCAGGCCGATGGGCGCCGAGCCCAGGCCCGTGCGCAGGCTGGCGACGTGGATATAGCGGCCGCTGATCCCCTGGGCGTCCGGGGCCGGCAACAGCATCAGGACCCGACCCCGTTCGGCGTCGGCATAGATCGGGATCAACCCCTCGGTCCGGGAAAGACCGGCGGTGACCTCCCCCAGGGGGCGCGGCGCGGCCTGAACCGCCAGCGGGCAGGAGAAGAGCGCAGCGACAGCGACGGCCGCCAGCAAGGTGTTTCGGTTCATGAAGACGCCCCCAGGTTGACTGCGGGCAACCTAGGTCGCCGCAGGGGCGCCCGTCGACGAAAGAGGCCGAAAACGGCGCTGGAATCGCCGGGCGCCTCGTCTCCAGGCGCCCGTCTCCTTGACGTTAACGTAAGATGCCGCTTACGCTGTCAGCCAGAAACAAGCCGCTAAAAATCAGGCTCAACCGGAGACGCCAAAAATGCCCACCGACCTGCGCCGCCCCCAGCGCACCTATACGATCCGCCAGCTCTGCCTGGAGTTCAAATGCACCCCGCGCGCCCTGCGCTTCTATGAGGACAAGGGCCTGCTGACCCCGGCCCGCGACGGGATGAACCGGGTCTATTCCTACAAGGACCGCGCCCGTCTGAAGCTGATCCTGCAGGGCAAGCGGGTCGGCCTGTCCCTGGCCGAAATCGGGGAAATCCTCGACCTCTATGACCTGGACGACGGCGGGGCGGCCCAGATGGCCAAGTCCCTGCGCAAGTTCAAGGAACGCATCGTCGCCCTGGAAAGCCAGCGGGAAGACATCGACCGGGCGATCAATGAGCTCAAGGTCGGCTGCAACAACCTCGAACAGAAGCTGATCGCCACTCGCCCCGACCTGCTGCCCCGGGCGGCCGACTATGATCAGATGCTGCGTCAGCGCCTTGATGGCGTGGAGCATGTGGGCGCCAAATAGGGCCTCCACCTTCTCAGAACACGACCAGAAGACACCTTGACCGGGCCGGGCGACCGGCCCGGCCGACATCGGAGCCCCCATGCCCTATCAGCCCCCCGTCCGCGACCATCTCTTCCTGCTGCGCGACGTCCTGCAGATCGAACGCTACGGGGACCTGCCCGGCTTCTCCGAAGCCTCCATGGACGTGGTCGCCCAGATCGTCGAAGAGGCCGGCCGCTTCACCGGCGAGGTCCTGGCCCCCCTGAACAGCGTCGGCGACAAGCAGGGCTGCACCTGGCATGCCGACCACTCGGTCACCACGCCCGAGGGGTTCAAGGCCGCCTATAAGGCCCTAGTGGAGGGCGGCTGGCCGGCTCTGGGCGCCGACAAGGCCTATGGCGGCCAGGGCATGGCCCATGTGGTCAACCTGGCCTTCTCCGAGATGTCGTCCTCGGCCAACATGGCCTTTTCCATGTATCCGGGCCTGACGCACGGGGCCTATTCGGCCATCCATACGGGCGGCTCCCAGGCTCAGAAGGACCTCTATCTGCCGAAGCTGGCCTCGGGTGAATGGTGCGGCACCATGAACCTGACCGAACCCCACTGCGGCACCGACCTGGGGCTCCTGCGCACCAAGGCGGTCCCTCAGGGAGACGGCTCCTACCGCATCACCGGCCAGAAGATCTGGATCTCCGGCGGCGAGCACGACATGGCCGACAATATTGTCCACCTGGTCCTGGCGCGGATCGAAGGCGCGCCGGCCGGCACCCGCGGCATCAGCCTGTTCATCGTGCCCAAGTTCATCCCGGACGACCAAGGCAGGCCCGGTGAGCGCAACACGGTCTTCTGCGCCGGCCTGGAAGAGAAGATGGGCATTCACGGCAACGCCACCTGCGTCATCCAGCACGAGGAGTCGGTGGGCTGGCTGGTGGGCGAGGAGAACCAGGGGCTGCGCCTGATGTTCGTGATGATGAACGAGGCCCGCATCGGGGTAGGCCTGCAAGGCGTCGCCCAGGCCGAGGCCGCCTATCAGGCCGCCGCCAGCTTCGCCAAGGACCGCCTGCAGGGCCGCTCGCTGACGGGACCGAAGAACCCGGACGGCCCCGCCGATCCGATCATCGTCCATCCCGACGTGCGCCGCATGCTGCTGGACTCCAAGGCCGTCATCGAGGCCGGCCGCGCCTTCCTGTTCTGGACCGCCCTGCACGGGGACCTGGCCCATGGCAGCCCCGATGAGGCCGTCCGCCAGAAGGGGTCCGACTACATGGCCCTGATGACCCCGGTGGTGAAGGGCTTCCTCACCGACCGCGGTTTCAAGGTCTGTTCCGACGCCGTCCAGGTGCATGGCGGCTCAGGCTTCACCGAGCATTTCCCGGTCAGCCAGTACATGCGCGACTGCCGCATCGCCCTGATCTATGAGGGCACCAACGGGGTCCAGGCCCTGGACCTGGTGGGCCGCAAGCTGGCCGCCGAGGGCGGCCGCGGTGTGATGGGCTTCTTCGCCGAGATCGACGCCTATGTGGGCGCCCATGAGAACGACAAGGCGCTCGCCCCCATCATCGAGGGGTTGTCCCAGGCCAAGGAAGAGCTGCAGGACGCCACCATGTGGCTGATGGCGAATGGCCTGGCCAATCCCGACCATGCCGGCGCGGCGTCGACCGACTACATGCACCTCTTCGGCCTGACGGCGCTCGCCTATATGTGGGCGATGATGGCCCAGGCCGCCCAGGCGAAGATCGCCGCGGGCGACACCGACCCCTTCTACGGGACAAAGCTGGTCCTGGCCCGCTACTATGTGGAGCGCATCCTGCCTGAGACCGGCGCCCACCTGACCAAGCTGAAGACCGGCGCCGACACCCTGATGAGCCTGCCGGCCGAGGCCTTCTGATGGCGACCTATCGGGCCAGCGTGACCTGGCGGCTCTCGGCTGGCGAGGATTTCCCCGCCGGCCGCTACAGCCGCGGCCACGAGCTGGGCTTTGATCGGGGCACGACGGTGCCGGGCACGGCGTCAAGCCACGTGGTGGGCAACAAGTGGTCTGTGGAGGGCGCCGTCGACCCCGAGCAGATGCTGGTGGCGGCCCTGTCCGCCTGCCACATGCTGACCTTCCTGCACCGCGCCCGGCTGGCGGGCTTGGCCGTGGCGTCCTATGCCGACGCAGCTGAAGGCGTGATGAGCGAGATCAGCCCGGGTCGACAGGCTGTGACCAAGGTCACCCTGCATCCCGCCATCGAATGGGATGGCCCTGCGCCGGACGCCGAAACCCTGGCGCGGCTGCATCACGAGGCCCACGAGGAGTGCTTCATCGCCAATTCGGTGAAGACCGAGGTGGTGGTGGCATAGTCTTTCACGCCCGCGACGCCTTCGGGACCGCAGGCGCCGTCAAGATCGGACACGAAGGACACCAAGGTTGCACGAAGGGCACGAAGGGTGAGGCGGCCCTCACTTTGTGTCCTTAGCGCCCCCTTCGTGCCCTTTGTGTCCCCGCTTTACAGCGCTGACGCGCCTCCCAGGGCTGGAGCTGAGCGGCGCCCTATCCAGCAGCGCAGCCAGCCGCGCCTCCAGCGCCGCCTCGTTCTTCATCTCGCACTCCCAGACCACCTCGACCCGCCAGCCGGTCTCGGCAAGCCTCGCTCCCACAGCGGCGTCGCGCGCCCGGTTGCGGCCCACCTTGGCCAGCCAGTAGTCGCGGTTGGCCTTGGGCACGCGGGCGCCCCGGGCGCAGTCATGGCCATGCCAGAAGCAGCCGTGGGCGAAGATGGCCAGCCTGCGCCCCGGCAGGACGATGTCCGGCGACCCGGGTAAATCCCTGCGGTTCAGGCGGTAGCGGGCGCCGAGGCCGGTCAGCAGGCGGCGCAGGGTGCGCTCGGGGCCCGTGCCCGTGCCCTTGACCTGCCGCATGACGGCCGAGCGCTTGGCCGCGTCATAGACGTCGCCCACGCCCGGCCGCTCCGGTTCTAGAGGCCGTCGAACAGGGCCGTCGACAGGTAGCGCTCGGCGAAGCTCGGGATGATGGCGACGATGGTCTTGCCGGCCATGTCGTCCCGCGCCGCCACATGGAAGGCCGCCGTCAGGGCCGCGCCGGACGAGATGCCCACCGGCAGCCCCTCCTCCCGGGCCACACGCCGGGCCATGGCGAAGCTGTCGTCATTGGACACCTGCACCACCTCGTCGATGACGCTGCGGTCGAGGATGGAGGGCACGAAGCCCGCCCCGATGCCCTGAATCTTGTGCGGTCCAGGCTGGCCGCCGGACAGCACCGGGGAGGCCTCGGGCTCGACGGCGATCATCTTCAGCGAGGCCTTGCGGGCCTTCAACACCTGGCCGACGCCGGTGATGGTGCCGCCGGTGCCAACCCCGGAGATCACCGCGTCCACCCTGCCCTCGGTGTCGTTCCAGATCTCTTCGGCGGTGGTGACCCGGTGGATCAGCGGATTGGCGCCATTGTCGAACTGCTGGGGCATGACCGCCCCCGGGGTCGCCTCGACGATCTCGCGGGCGCGGGCCACCGCGCCGGCCATGCCGCGCTCGGCCGGTGTGAGTTCCAGTTTGGCGCCCAGCAGGGCCAGCATCTTGCGCCGCTCGATGGACATGCTCTCGGGCATCACCAGGGTCAGGGGATAGCCCTTGGCGGCGGCCACGAAGGCCAGGGCGATGCCGGTATTGCCGCTGGTGGGCTCGACGATGGTGGAGCCCGGCTTGAGAATCCCCTGCGCCTCCAGGGCCTCGATCATGGCCACCCCGATGCGGTCCTTCACCGAGGCGATCGGATTGAAGAATTCCAGCTTGGCCAGCACCTCGCCCTTGGGCTTCAGCGCCGCGGTCAGGCGCGGCAGGCGCACCAGAGGGGTGTCGCCGATGGTGTCGATGATGGAGTCATAGACGCGGCCCCGCCCCGCCTTGCGGTGGCGCTCGGCGTCGTAGGTCTTGTCAGAAGTGGCGTCCATGGACCTGCCTTCTCAATTCGCGTGTCATGCCCTTTGAACGCGAACTTAGGGGCTCAGGTCGCAATTGTAAGCCGGTCATTCGGCGGCGAGGGCCCTGGCGTCGCCCCCGACCAGGGCGCCGAGCAGGTTTTCCCCCAGCCAGGCCACCACCGGAACCACCACCCCGTCGCCCGTGACTTGCAGGGCGCCATTGGCCGAGCCGGGCAGGGCGTAAGTCTCCGGCAAGCCCATCAGGCGGGCGGACTCCCTGGGGGAAATGAGGCGCGAGCGCAGGCCCCCGCCGTCGGCGATGAGCAGCATCTGGCGTGAAGAGCCCCCGGCCGGCATCCGCAGGCAGCCGGCGAGACCGTCCAGGCGCACCTCGGCCCGCTGCACCCGGACGCCATTCTCGGTGCGGATCCGCCGGTAGGCCGCCCCCACTACCCGTTCCTTGGCGCTCCGCTCGGCCTCGAACCGTCGCCGGTGGAGGGGCGACATCTGGTCGAGCAGCAACTGGGTCTGGGCCGCCGTGCGCCAGGCCACCGCCCCGTCATCCTCCAGCACGCTGGCAAGCTCGGTGTTGCGCGAAGGCGGCGCCGGCAGCCGCCACCAGACCCAGCGGGCCGTGAGGTCAGCTGGCAGGCGACCATGAGCCTCGACCAGAGCGCGGCTATGAAACGGGCCTTCGCCGACCAATGAGGCCGGCGGGGCCGACTTGGTCGCCACCACGAAGACCCGCGGCCGCGACTGGGGCACGAAGCGGGCGGCGTCGATCTCCAGGGCGCCGAAGTGGTAGCCCTCATCGGCCAGGGCCTGGCACAGGGCCTGAAAGTCGGCGCCGCCGTGGGAGGTCAGCAGGCCGACCACATTTTCGATGACGATGGTCTTCGGCGCCCGGCCCTCGGCGTTCAGTCCCTGCACGAGCTTCCAGAAGCCGAAGAAGGCCGAAGAGCGGCCGCCGGCCAGGCCCGCCCGGGCGCCCGCCAGGCTGAAGTCCTGGCAAGGAGATGAGGCCCAGGCCAGGTCCGCCTGGTCAGGCAGGTCGGAGGTCTCAAGCGCCCACACGTCGCCCTCGCGGAAATGGGCCTCAGCGTCGGGGAAGTTGGCGCGGTAGGCGCGAGCCTTGACCGGATCGAAGTCGTTGGCGAAGGCGCAGTCCCACGCCTCTCCTAAGCCAAGCCTGGCCATGCCGCCGCCAGCGAAGAACTCGTAGAATTTGGGGCGAAGGTTTCGACTCATGACGGGGGAGTCTAACCTGTCCCGGCCCACGAGAAAGGACCCCTGTCATGCGCGCCGTCTTCAACGCCAAAACCGCGCCGACCCGCCTGCGGGGCGCCTTGATCGTTCCGGCCCTCATTCTCGGCCTGGCCGCCTGCCAGCCCCAGTCTCCGGACGGGGATGAGGCCGCCGCTCCCGCCGACGCGCCGGCCCCCACGCTGGTCCCGCCGCAGGCCGTCGCCCCGGAGCCCCCGGCCGCCACGGGACCCTTCGCCGGCGACATGCGGGCCGTGGGGACCGAGCCCTTCTGGGGCCTGCGGATCGCAGCGACGGAAATCACCCTGGAACGTCCCGACGCGCCGCCGAGCAAGGCGCCCAATCCCGGCCCGAGCCTGGACGGCGATCAGGCCATCTGGCGCACCCGGACCGCCGACGGCGGCGACATGATGATCACCCTGTGGGAAGCCCCCTGTTCTGACGGCATGTCGGACCTGACCTATGCCTATCAGGCGCGGGTCCAGAGCGGGGATGAGACCCTGTCAGGGTGCGCGGGCAAGGAGGGCGCCATGCCGCGGGAGGGCGCCGCCGCGCGGTGAGGCCCGCGGCGGCCGTCAGCTGATATCGAGGGTCGCGATCTGCGGGATCGGTTCGGGAGCCTTGGCGCGGGTCCCGGGGGTCGGCAGGGCAAACCCGATCAGAACGGCGGCCAGGGCCAACAGGACGAAAAAGGCTTTCAAAGCCATGGGTAGGGATTCCTGACGCTGAGGCGTTGTCTCAATTTTGGCCCGGCGTTCGAGCACCCCTGAGAACGGGTCTGGAACACGGCGGGTTCCGCCCTTGCCGCCGCCCTGCGCCTGGGGGAGGCTCCAGCCGCGCGGCCAGATCGGCGCGCCCAGCCCTTGAGCCCCGGTCGTGACAGAGATCAGCCTGAAATTCGACTTCGCCAATGGCGAGCGGCTGGGGCCCGGCAAGATCGATCTGCTGGAGCAGGTGCGCGCACACGGGTCCATCGCCGCGGCCGGCCGGGCCATGGGCATGAGCTATCGCCGCGCCTGGCTGCTGATCGACCGCCTCAACCACATGTTCCTGGAGCCCGTCGTGGTCACCCAGCTCGGCGGCCGGGGCGGCGGGGCGGCGGTCCTGACCCCCTTCGGCGAAGATGTGATCGCCCGCTATCGCGCCCTGCAGACCAAGACCGCCGCAGCCGCAGCCGCTGACCTGGCCGTCCTGGAGGCGGCGCTGCGGCCGAAGGCGGACTGAGCCTCAAACCCCCGGCGAAAGGTCGAGAATCTCCGCCACCCGCTCACTGGCCGGACGGCGCATCACCTCCTCCGGCGTTCCCGTCTGCAGGATCTGGCCCTCATGCAGGACGCTCATCTGATCGGCCAGGGCGCTGGCCTCGTCCAGATCATGGGTGACCAGCAGGATCGGAATCCGCAGGCTCGACCGAAGCTCGGCCAGGTCCTGCTGCAGTCGCCGCCGGGTCCGACGGTCCACCGCGGCGAAGGGCTCGTCCAGCAACAGGACGCCCGGCGACCGGGCCAGGGCCCTGGCGACGGCCACCCGCTGCTGCTCCCCGCCGGAGAGGTCGGCGGGGCGACGATGGGCCTTGTCGGCCAGCCCGACCTGGGTCAGCAGCGCCAGCGCCCGGGCGGCCCGTTCGGTCCGGGCGCTGTGGGCGAGGCTCGTCTCCACATTGGCCTGGGCGCTCATATGCGGAAAGAGCGCGTAGCTCTGGAAGACCATCCCCACCCGCCGATCCTGCGGCGGCAGCCAGGCCCCGGCGGCGGAGTCGAACCAGACCGCCGGCCCGCAGGTGATGTGGCCCGCCTGGGGCCGGTAGAGTCCCGCGATCGCCTTGAGCACCGTGGTCTTGCCCGCGCCTGACGGGCCCACCAGGGCGTGCAGCTGGCCCGGCGCGCAGGCCAGATCCACCGACAGCGGAATGGGCCCTGCCTGGCGCAACCGAACCGCCAGGCCTTCGCCTGCCCCGCCTGGGCCAGCCTCAGCCACGGAGCCGCACCGCGCGTGCGCCCACCCCATAGACCACCGCAATGGCGATGAAGGCGCTGATCAGCAGGAAGGCCGACATGATCCCGGCGGCCGCGGTGTCAAAGGCCTGCACCCGGTCATAGATGCTGACCGCGATGGTCCGGGTCTCGCCGGGGATGGCGCCGCCGACCATCAGGACCACGCCGAACTCGCCCAGGGTGTGGGTGAAGGTCAGAACCGCGGCGCTGAGCAGGCCCGGCCAGGCCAGCGGCAGCTCCACCTTGCGGAAGGTGGCGAAGGTCGACAGCCCGCCGACCCAGGCCGCATGGCGCAGGTCCTGGCCGACGCCTTCAAAGGCGCGTTGCAGGGGCTGGATCGCAAAGGGCAGGTTGAAGACCACCGAGGCGATCAGCAGGCCCGAGAAGCTGAACACCAGGGTGTCGCCGGTGAGGGCCTGCCAGGCCTGGCCGATCGGGCTGGCGACCCCGAGGGCGATCAGCAGGTAGTAGCCGAGCACCGTCGGCGGCAGCACCAGGGGCAGGGTGATGGCCGCCTCCACCCAGCGCTTGCCCCGGAAGTCATGAAAGGCCAGCACCCGGCCCAGGATCACCCCGATGGGCAGCAGGACCAGGGTGGTCGCCCCGGCGAGCTTCAGGGACAGGACTAGGGCGGTCCAATCCATCAGCGGGTCCCCTCGGCCTGGGGCAGGACAAAGCCGTAACGCGCCAGGACCTCACGGGCGACGGGCCCCTGGAGGAAGGCGTAGAAGGCCCGGGCCGTGGCGCTCGCCCCTCGCAACAGCGCCATCTGCTGATCCAGGGGCTGATGAAAGGACTCCGGGATCAGGGCGAAGGTCCCCCGGCGGGCGAACTCCGGCGCCAGCGCCAGCGAATAGGCGATCAGTCCCCCCTGGGCCGAACCGCTGGCGGCGAACTGGGCGGCCTGGGCGGCGTTCTCCCCCAGCACCAGGCGGGACTGGGCGCCCTCCCACAGGCCGGCATGGATCAGCGCCTCCCGCGCGGCCCGGCCATAGGGGGCGTGCTCGGGATTGGCGATGGCCAGTTTGCGCAGGCGGCCATCAGCCAGGGCGGCGGCCAGATCGACCATCTGGGGATCGACCTTGAGGGCTGAGCCCGCCGGCGAAAACAGGACGATCCGCCCCCGGCCATAGGGGGCGCCCTCGCCGTCGGTCAGGCCGGCCTGGGCCAGGCGGCGCACATAGGCCGCATCGGCCGACAGGAAAATCTCGAAGGGCGCGCCCTGCTCGATCTGGGCCGTGAAGGCGCCGGACGAGCCGAACACCAGTCGGAGCGGTCCCCCGCCCTGGGCGCGAAAGGCCTCGAGCGCCTGGGGCAGGGCGAACTGCAGGTCGGCCGCCGCTGCGACAGTGGGTCCGGCCCGGCCTCTGGGCGGGGCGCAACTGGCCGCGACGGTCGCTCCAACCGCGGCGAGGACGCCGCCCAGCACCTCAAATCGGGTCACACCTCGGGGCAAGGCCAGGCTCCAGTCGAAATATCCCGTGAGATATAGCGCGCGGATCATCCCTGTCACGGATTCACGCCGCCCTTGACGTCGGGGCCTCCTCGGGGAGCTAATCGCCGCAAGGACGGGCGATAAAGACCTGTCCACGCCAGGGAGGCGGCGAATTGGAACGGGCATATGACCTCGTCGTGCGCGGCGGGACCGTGGCCGATGGAACCGGCGCGCCGGTCTATGAGGCCGACATCGCGGTCAAGGACGGACGGATCGCCGCCGTGGGCGAGATCCGCGGGAGAGGCGCTGAGGAGATCGACGCCCGCGGGCGTCTGGTGACCCCTGGCTTTGTCGACATCCATACCCACTATGACGGCCAGGCCACCTGGGACGCCCATATGCAGCCCTCGTCCTGGCATGGGGTCACCACCGTGGTCATGGGCAATTGCGGGGTGGGTTTCGCCCCCTGCCGACCCGAAGACCACGACCGGCTGATCCGGCTGATGGAGGGGGTGGAGGACATCCCCTTCCCCGTCCTGACCCAGGGCCTGGCCTGGAACTGGGAAAGCTTCCCCGACTATCTGGACGCCCTGTCCCAGCGGCGGTTCGACGTGGACATCGGCGCCCAACTGCCCCACGCGGCCCTGCGGGTCTATGTGATGGGCGAGCGCGGCGCCGCCCGGGAGGCGGCCACCGCCGCCGACATCACCGCCATGGCCCGCCTGGCCCAGGAGGCCGTGGCCGCCGGCGCCCTGGGCTTCTCCACCTCCCGCACCCTGAATCACCGCACCAGCGATGGTCAGCCGACCCCGACCCTGACGGCGGGCGAGGATGAGCTGACCGGCATCGCCATGGGCCTGGCTCGCGCTGGCAGGGGCGTGCTGCAGGTGGTGTCCGACTTCGCCGACCCCGAGGCCGAGTTCGCCATGTTCCGGCGGATCGTCGAGGCCTCCGGCCGGCCCCTGTCCTTCTCGCTCACTCAAGCCCCCAAGGCGCCCCAGGCCTGGCGGCGGCTGCTGGACGCCCTGACCGAGGCCACCGGCGCGGGCCTGCCCATGAAGGCGCAGGTCTGCGGCCGGCCGGTGGGCATCCTGTTCGGGCTGGAGCTGACCCTCAACCCGTTCAGTCAGCACCCGGCCTACCAGGCGCTGGCCCACCTGCCCCTGGCCGAGCGGGTGGCTCGCCTGCGCGATCCGCAGGTCCGCGCCGCCCTCCTGGGCGAGGGGGCGAGCGCCGCGTCGGGCTTCGCCGCCTCAGCCGCGCGGAACTGGGACAATATGTACCTGATGGGCGAGGTCCCGGACTATGAGCCGAGGCCCAACCAGACCATAGCCGCCCAGGCCCAGAAGGCCGGGGTGAGTCCCGAGGCCCTGGCCCTGGATCAGCTGTTGTCCAATGACGGCCGCGGCATGCTCTACCTGCCCTTCCTCAACTATGCGGAGGGCTCGCTGGCCCCCAGCTACGAGATGCTGGGCCATCCCGATGCGGTGCCCGGCCTGTCGGACGGCGGCGCCCATGTGGGCATGATCTGTGACGGCTCCTTCCCCACCTCCAACCTCACCCACTGGACCCGTGACCGGACCCGGGGGCCGCGCTTTGACCTGGAGGCCATGGTGCGGATGCAGACCCGCGACACCGCCCGGGCCGTCGGCCTCTATGACCGGGGGATGCTGGCGCCCGGCTACCGGGCCGATCTCAACATCATCGACTATGAGAACCTCGCCCTGGAGGCGCCCAGCGTCGCCTATGACCTGCCCGCCGGCGGCCGACGGCTGATCCAGCGGGCCCGGGGCTATCTCGCCACCATCGTCGCCGGCGAGATCACCCAGCGGGACGGGGAGCCCACCGGCGCCCTGCCCGGCCGCCTGCTGCGCGGCGCCCAGGGCGCCCCCGTGGCGATGGCCGCCGAATAGGGGCGCCACAGGGGGAAGGGGCCGGCTCAAACGCGGTTTTCTCTTCGACCGGCCCGCCAACGCACGCCATAAGGCGGCCCATGACCGCTTCGCTCGACGAGGCGCGGGAGGTCCTGCGCCGCACCTTCGGACACACAGATTTCCGGGGCCTTCAGGGCGAGGTGATCACTGAGGCCCTGGCCGGGCGCAGCGCGCTCGCCGTCCTGCCCACCGGCGGCGGCAAGAGCCTCTGCTACCAGATCCCCAGCATGCTGCGGCCAGGGCTCGGCCTTGTGGTTTCTCCCCTGATTGCGCTGATGACCGACCAGGTCGCCGCCCTGCAGCAGTCCGGCGTGGCGGCGGCCCGGCTGGATTCGGCCATCGAGCCCGCCGAGCGGGCCGAGACCTGGCGGCGCGTGGAGGCCGGCGAGCTCGACCTGCTCTATGTGTCGCCCGAGGGCCTGATGGCCCCGCACATGATGGAGCGGCTGCGGCGCACGCCGCTGGCCCTCATCGCCATCGACGAGGCACACTGCGTCAGCCAGTGGGGCCACGACTTCCGCCCCGACTACCGCACGCTCGGCCGGCTGGCCGACCTGTTCCCCGATGTGCCGCGCCTGGCGGTGACCGCCACCGCCGACGCCCGCACCCGGGACGACATCCGCGCCGAGCTGCGCCTGGAAGATGCGCTGGAATTCGTCGCCAGCTTCGCTCGCCCCGAGCTCGCCCTGTTCGCCGAGCGCAAGTCCGGCCCCGCCCAGAAGCGGGTGCTGGAGCTGGTGGCCGAGCGGCGGGGGCGCTCAGGCGTGGTCTATGCCGGCTCCCGCGATGGCACCGAGCGGATCGCCGAGGCCCTGCGCCAGGCCGGCGTCGACGCCCAGGCCTATCATGCGGGCCTGGACAAGCATGTGCGCGCCAACCGGCTCGAAGCGTTTCTCGAGGCCGAGGACGCGGTGATGGTGGCGACCATCGCCTTTGGCATGGGGGTGGACAAGCCCGACGTCCGCTTCGTCATCCATGCCGATCCGCCGGGCTCCATCGAGGCCTATTGGCAGGAGATCGGCCGGGCCGGCCGTGACGGCGATCCGGCCGAGGGCATCACCCTCTATGGCGCCTCCGACCTCGCCTGGGCGCTGAGGCGCATCGACGGCCGGGAAATGGACGAGGCGGTCAAGCAGGTGCAGGTGCGAAAGGTGCGCCAGCTCTACGCCATGCTGGAAGGGGCCGGCTGCCGGGCCGCCGCCGTCCGCCGCTATTTCGGCGAGGAAGGCGTGGAGCCCTGCGGCCAGTGCGACGTCTGCCTCTCCCCGCCGGAGACCCAGGACGCGACCCAGGCCGCCCAGAAGGCGCTGTCAGCCGTCCACCGGATGGGCGGACGGTTTGGCCGCGGCCGGCTGGTGGACCACCTGCTGGGCAAGACCAAGGACCCGTCCGACTTCGAGGCCGGCCTCTCCACCTTCGGGGTCGGCCAGGAGCTGGCCGCGCCGGGCTGGCGCGACCTGATCGACCAGCTCCTGTTCGAGGGCCTGCTGCGGGAGGACCCCAACGACAACCGCCCGCTGATCGCGCTGGGCGAAGCCGAGGGTGTGCGCGCCGTCTATCGGGGCGAGCGGCGGGTGCGGATGCGCAAGGTCGCCCCTGGCGCCGAGCGGAAGGCGCCTGGCCGCCGTCGCGCCAGCGCCAGCGACCTGGCCCTGCCGCCCGCCGACCAGGGCCTGTTCGAAGCCCTGCGCGCCTGGCGCCGCGAGGAGGCCGCCCGCCAGCACGTGCCCCCCTATGTCATCTTCCATGACCGGACCCTCGCCGAAATCGCCCAGGCCAGACCCGCCGCCCAGCGGGCGCTCGGCGCCATCTCCGGCGTCGGCGAAGGCAAACTCGCCCGCTACGGCGAGGCGGTGCTGGCCGTGGTGCGGGGTTTTGAGGGGTGAGGTGAAATAGCAGACATCGATAACGTCAGCGAAGGGTGGTGAGCGGACCTTTGCTGACCGGGTGTCGCGGTCAGTCTGGTCGCCCTGAGGCGAGCCTCCGCTCGACTGTCACGGTCCGACGGTCGGTCTCCCGCACACCATCGGGCTTCACGGTCTCAAGCGTCGTGACAACGGTCCGCCGGGTTGGATTTCCCGAAGGATCGACATCGAAAGTGACCTCGACAGTTCCGGAGACTGACTCATTTGAACGCTCGTCAAGCGCGGTCTCCAGTGTCACTGGGTCCTGCATAATCTCGCCCACAACGACGTCACTCTTGGCGCGAGTCCTCCGGACGGCATCGGGATCGACTGCAAACCTCACGGTGTAAGTCGCACCGTTTGGCCCATCTGAAATGCGCGACAGCGTGCCTGAGCCAAGAGTTTCGGGTTGCTGATAAACGGCTCCCTCTCTGAGGTCCGTACTGAGTAGATTGATTGCTTCAATGTCGGCGATTACTGACTCGGGGTCGCATTCGATGCGAAACGCATTCCAAGTGAAAATCCAGCGCCCGCACATTTCCCGCGTCATTTCCGCCGCCGTAAGCCAGCGGTCGATGCGCTTCTCCAGATCATCACCATTCAGCAATCGCATGGTGCCATCTGACGAATGGAAAATCCGCGCCGGAAACTTCCAGGTGCGCGCCCTATCCTCTTCGGCTGCGTCCGTCGGAAGATCGAACTCCAGTTCAAGCCCCAGATTGCTAACGGCGATCACGCGCTCCAGCATGGCGTCTCGACCACTCAAGCTACCAGAAGAGCCATCGCTGCCTTGCTGGGACGTCTCATAAGACACGATGATTTCGTGCTGCTCGCCTGCTTTAGGATCGAACCCAGATGATGCTGCCATCGTAGAGGTGACGGTCAGCGAGGCAGTGACCCCAGCTATGATAGCGATCCAGTTCATTCCACGACAATGAACATGGGTCTCCTGGATGGCAACGTCCGCAACGGGTCGGGAGCGGAAGCTGCCTTCTTCGCCGGGTTCGGACGCTGCCGGGTCTCAAGCGAGCAAGGATCGTGGGTGGCAGCCAAGGGGCCTCACTCCGGATCGGGATACGCGACGTGCGGCTCGGGCAGGGGCTCCAGCTTCAGCGCCTCCACGATCGCCTGCGCCGCCGCCTCCGGCGCCAGGGCCTCTGTGTCGATGACGAGGTCGGCGGGGATGGGCGGGTAGGCTGCGCCGCCGCCGTCGCGGAACTTCCGCAGCACCTCGCGGGAATGGATCTTCTTTGAGGCCTTGCGGTCGGGGTTTTCGACCCGGCGCATCTGTTCCTCGGGCGAGACGGCGAGCTCGACGAACAGCACCGCGCCGCCATGGCCTTCGACGGCCGCGCGGGTCTCCGCGATGAAGCTGTCGGGCACGGTGCGTTCTGGGGCGAAGGTGAAGATCAGCGGGCGGTCCTGGCGGGCGGCTTCTTCGAACATCGAGAGCCAGTAGAGGCTGCGAAGCCGGATGGCCGGTTCGCTGCCGAATGGGAAGACCGCGGTCACCGCATCCAGGGCCAGGTGGTTGTGGAACAGGGGGTAGTTGGTCAGGGCGGCAAGTTCCCTGGCCACCGTCAGCTTGCCGCAGGCCGCCGGCCCATAGAGAAAGATCAGCTTCATGACGCCCTCCGCCTTGGCGAGGAGGAGCCTACGCGCCTGCCCCACCACCGTCGCCCTCGGACTTGATCGGAGGGCCTATGCACACGGCCGATAGGAAGGTGTTCATGGATGGCCCGGTCAAGCCGGGCCATGACGGGTTGGATCGGCGAAATCTAGAGGAACCACAAAGAACACGAAGATCACTAAGTTAGACGCGGCGGCTTTGTGTGCTTCGTGGTCTTTGTGGTGAAAGACCTGGGTTTCACCCCAACGAAAAACGGCCCGAACCTGCGAGAGGCTCGGGCCGTCCTTCAGACTACAGGATCAATCAGAAGCGGTAGGTGGCCGCCATCCGCACCGAGTGGATGTTGAACTCGTCATTGGTGCGGTTGAAGTCCGTGCCTGCGCCGTTCACCGAGGTGAAGGGGCCGCCGGCCGGGCCGCCCGAGGCGCGGACGGTGTAACCGTCGTCATCCAGGCGGGTGTAGAGATATTCCAGGCCCAGGCTCACATCATTGGTGATCTTGTGCTCGACGCCGGCGCCCAGCTGCCAGCCGTCGGTCCACTTCTTGCTCTCCGACACCTGGGTGAAGGTGTTGGCGGTGTTGGTGGTGGAGAAGCTGCGGTCCATGTCGGCCCAGGCGTAGCCGCCGGTGACATAGGGCAGGGTGTTGCCGACCGCATAGCCGACCCGGGCGCGGGCGGCGAGCAGGCCGTTCAGGTCACGGCGCATGGTGTAGGCCGCGGGCGTGCCGGAAAACGCCGTCACGCTGTCCTTCACGTCGGTGCGCACGGCTTCGCCCAGCACGCCGGCGACGATATTGCCGAACTGCCAGTCATAGCCCATGCGGACGCCGAATTCCGGGCCGCCCTCGTCGCCGCCGCAGCCGCCGGCGCGGGTGGGATTGAAGGTCTGGCCGTCGCAGAAACCGGCGGCGAAGGCGTCGGCGCCGGTCCCGGTGCGCACGGTGTCGCCATAGGTCCCGTCGAGATTGGTGTCGAAGACGATGGATTCATCGCCATCATTCTCGGCCTGCCAGCCATAGCCGGCGACGCCGCCGATATAGGCGCCGGTCCAGTCGCCTGCGGTCTGGGCCTGGGCGGCGGACGCGGCCGTCAGGGCGCCGATGGCGGCGGCTGCGCAAAGCATGGTCTTCATACTGTAATCCTCGTCGTACTGCGTGAAGCCCCCTCAGGCCTCGGACCGCAGACAACGCTTCGGCGCGCTCGCCGATGCCGCAGGGGCGCCCTTTCCCTGCGGCCAAGCTTCACTCGGCCCCCGACTGTGGCCGATGAGTGACAGGGCTTACAGGCGGGTGGGCAGCACCACGCGCATGTCCTCATAGCCCTTCACGAAGATCGAATAGCTGCGCTTGGGCTCGGCCAGGACCTGGATGTCGGGGAAGCGTTTCATGATCTCCTCCCAGATGATGGTCAGCTGCAGCTCGGCCAGGCGGTTGCCCACGCAGCGGTGGATGCCGAAGCCGAAGGACATGTGCTGGCGGGGTCTTGGCCGGTCGATGATGTAGGCGTCGGGGTTTTCGATCACCGTGTCGTCCCGGTTGCCCGAGACGTACCACATGGCAACCTTGTCCCCTTCCTTGATGGTCTTGCCGCCCATCTCGAAGTCCTGGGTCGCCGTCCGCGCCATGTGGGCCAGCGGCGTCTGCCAGCGGATGGTCTCCGACACCATGGACGGGATCAGGTCCGGGTTGGCCCGCAGCTTGGCGTACTGGTCGGGGTTCTGGTTCAGCGCCAGGACCGAGCCGGAAATGGTGTTCCGGGTCGTGTCATTGCCGCCGATGATCAGCAGGGCGACATTGGCGTGGAAGTCGGCCATGGACATGTGCCGGGTCTCCTCCCCATGGGCCAGCATGGAGATCAGATCGCCGGTGGGCTCGGCGTTGACCCGTTCGTTCCACAGGCCGGTGAAGTAGGAAAAGCACTCCCCCATCACCTGGCGCAGCTCGGCGATGTCGGCCACCGGCCCATGCCCGGGCGGCGAGGTCATGGTGTCCGACCAGAAGGTCAGCTTGCGCCGCTCCTCGAAGGGGAAGTTGAACAGGGTGGCGAGCGTCATGGTGGTCAGCTCTTTGGACACCAGGTCCACCCAGTCGAATTCCTCCCCCACCGGCAGGCTGTCGAGGATGAAGCCGGCCCGCTCACGGATCAGCGGGGCCATGACCGACAGGGCCATGGGGGACAGGGCCGGGCTGACCGTCTTGCGCTGCACGTCGTGGCGCGGCGGGTCCATGGCGATGAAATTGGCGCCCGACGGCGCATTGGGGTCGCGGAACCCCTGGGCCGCCTTCGGCGTCAGGGTGATGCCCTTGGCCGAGGAAAACACCTGATGGTTGGAGTCCACCGCCAGGATGTCGTTGTAGCGGGTGATCGACCAGTAGGCGCCGTAGTTGCTGTCGGGCGTGTAGTGGACCGGCGATTCCTTCCGCAGCCGCTCGAAGGTCGGCCACATGGCGTCGTCGCGAAACAGCGAGGCCCGCGCCGGGTGCAGTTCCTCGATGGGGGTCTCATAGGCGGCCTTGCGCGCCGCCTCCCGCTTGTCGCGCAGCACGTCCACATATCCATCGGCCATGACCGTCTCCTACCCTTGAGGGACGGAGGCTCTTGCCGGCCCCGCGCCCAAAACATTTCGGCGCCCATGGAGCCGAACCAAACACAGTTCACCAAGGGAAAATGCGCGGAGGAGTCAGGCGGCCCGGCGGGCGACGTAGCGGCCGTCTGGCGTCAGGCTGACGCTGCCGAAGCGGACCAGGGTGTTCAGCGCCCGGGCGAGGCGGGGCTCCAGGCGCTTGCCGCCCTTCTTGAAGGTCCGCGCCAGTTCGGCCAGCGCCAGCGGGCGGCCGGCCAGGATGAGCGCCTGCTCGACGGCCAGCGGCGCCTCGTCCCGGTCGGTGGGGAAGGCCGGCAGGGCCTTGTCGATGGCCACCACGGTCTCGCCCAGGTCCAGTTCGCCGGACTTGCGCTCCACCCCCTTGGCGAAGCGGGGGATCTGATAGTCCGGCCTAAGCCACCGCACGTGGCCGGCGGCCTCTTCCTTGGCCCGCTGGGCGTTCAGCGCCACCAGGCGCTCGAGGATCTGCTCGTCGGCGAGGTCGGCGGGCCAGCCATAGGCTTCGAACACCGCCGCATCGATCTGCTCGTGCAGCTCTTTCAGGATCAGCACCCGGCCCCGGGCCTTCACATCGGCCTCGGCCTCGGTGAGCGCCGCGCCAGCCTTCACCTTCTCCAGCACATTGTAGAGGCCGGTGAGGGTGAGGTCGGGATGCTCGGCCTGCACCGCCTTGCGGGTGGCATCGAGTTCTTCTCCTAACTCCGCCAGTGCGGTGCGCAGAAGATCGGCAATGTCGGGGAAAGGGAAAGCGTCAAAACAGATGCTTTTTACATACACAGAGTCGTTCCCGACACCTAGCCAACCGCCAGTATGCACCGCCCAGCATCGGTGGGGGCTTGAACTTAGAATGGAAAGCATCTCGGCGGCGGGCAGTCCGATTGCGACCACCTTGTTATCCGGAGTGATCTCGCTGCCGAGGAATTGGAAGATTCTGTGCCGGGACGTTTCAGGTGTGGCGACGTAGCGTACGGTGCCGCCCACAAAGCCTCTCATCAATGTGTTTTTCCGCCCGAAGAGCCACCAATTTTCCCTTCTGTAGCGCTCGTTGTTTTGATCTCTTTCGGGTTTAACGGTTGAAAGAAGGTGCTCATAAACATCCGGAAACCGGCGTCGAACATCAGGTGCAGATTGGCCGTCGAGATCGATGACCATCACACCGCGAGACCTGCCAACAAGATCACGGCCGTTGCGGTACGGCCGGATGTGCGCGTCCAGGCCCGGCACGCGGCCGAGGCCCAGATGTTCCGCCTCCTGCGGCGTAACAATAAAGCCGGAGCCGTGCAGCTTCACGCCTGGGGAACACAGGCCATCATTGGCCTTAAGGGCAACGGCCTTCGTCACATCCACCCCCACCGATAGGTCGGAATTGATCTTGCCTCGCTTCGACCAGAAGCTCAGCTTCGGCTCGTCGGTATCGAGCCCGGCCTCAGCGGTCACCTCGGCCAGCAGACCGTCGTGCTTGCCCACCGCCGCAGCTGTCATGCTGATCCGCACAGCCGCGGAGTCCCGCGTCGCCTTGGTCCAGGGATGGTCGGGCACAGCATAGACCAGCGACAGGGCCGGCTTGCCGTTCAGGTGGCGCTCCATCACCCGGCGCTGGAAGACCTGGCTGATGGAGTTGGTGGTGACGAAGCCGAAGCGGCGCAGGCGCGACTTCTTGCGTCGCAGGATTTCGGCCGCCCGGTCCCACCAGTACATGACGAAGTCGGCGCTCTCGTTCATCTGCGGATGCGCCTTCCACAGGGCCTCCGCATAGCCTGGCGCCATGCGGGAGCGCAGGTTGGCGCCGCCGATGAACGGCGGGTTGCCGACGATGAAGTCGGCCTCGGGCCATTCGGGCCTGCGGGGATTGGGATAGGTCTCGACGCGGACGCCGTCCTTCACCTCCACCTTCGGCAGGGGATAGCCGTCCCAGGTGAGCACCGCGTCATAGCCCTCGCGGCGGCCGAAATTGATGTTCTTGAAGGCCCTGAGGATCGGCTCGGCCGGGTGGCTCTCGTGATTGCGATAGTGCCATTGCAGATAGCCGATCCAGATCACCAGCTCGGCGATGGCCGCGGCCCGCGGGTTCAGCTCCAGGCCCAGGAACTGGTGAGGATCGACGCTCTCGCGGCCCCGCAGGCCCTCGCCGGCCAGGGACAGGCCGGCCTGGGCGTCGCCCAAGGCGATCAGGTTCTGCAGAACCTCGCCCTCGAGCTTCTTCATCAGCTCCAGCGACACATAGAGGAAGTTGCCGGTGCCGCAGGCCGGATCGAGGACGGTCGTCTCGCAGAGCCGGTGGTGGAAATCCCGCACCAGCTGGATGGCGCCGGCGTCGTCCCCATCGTCCTTGGCCGACAGCACCTTGGTCTGGACGGCGTCCCAGTCGGCGCGCAGGGGCGCCATGACCGTCACCTCCACCAGGCGCTGGACGTAGCTGCGCGGCGTATAGTGGGCGCCGAGCCTGGCCCGTTCGTCCTTGTCGAGCGCCTGTTCCAGCAGGGTCCCGAAGATGGCGGGATCGACCTCGCGCCAGTCGGCGCGGGCGGCGGCCAGCAGCTCGCCGATCTCCTCGCGCTTCAGCTCAAACGCGGTGGTCTGGGCGAACAGGCCGCCGTTGAAGTGCCGCACCCGGGCGTCGATCACAGCGCTGAAGGCCGCGCCCTTGTCCATGTCCGACCACAGCTGTTTCAGCCGGTGGGGGAAGTGGGTCGGGTCCTCCACGCTGCGGGAGAGAAGGTCGCGGAAACTGCCCTTGGGCAGCAGGTCCACATCCTCGGCGAACATGGTGAAGAGGCAGCGCATCAGGAAATGCGCCACGTCCTCGGGGTTCGCGCCGCCCTCCTCCAGGGACTTGCTGACCTGGGCCAGCCGCCCGGCGATCTCGCGGGTCACCCGGGCCGACTGGCGGGTAGGGTCCAGGGATTGCGGATCGGTCCAGATGGCCACCAGAAGCTGGCGAATCTTCTCGTCGCGCAGGTCCTCCAGAAAGATCCGGAAACCCTTGCGATCGGGGAACTGGTTGTAGGCGCGCCCCGTGCCGGTGAAGTCGGCATAGAGCTCCAGGCAATGGCCCACATCACAGGTGATGATGAAGGGCGGCGCGGGATGATCGGCGTCGAGCAGGAAGACGTAGCCTTCCGCCTGCTTGCGCGCGTTCTGCATCATCACGTCCCAGCGCGGGACCTGGTCACGGCGGCCGAGCTGTTCGGGCTCGTCCTTGAACAGCGCCCCCTGAGCGGCGGCGGCGGGCAAAGCGTTCTTCCTGCCCGGCAGGCGCGATTGCTTGGCTTCCAGGATGAAGCTGCCGCGCTTGTAGAGATCGATCCGCTTGGGCGCCCCGCCCCCGTCGCTTTCTCGCGGGCGGACCGCGCGCTCGAAAGCATAGTCGTTCTGGTGGGCGCTGGCGTCGGCGGGGTCGGGATGGGCAAGGCCCAGGACGTCGCACAGCTCGCTCAGGAACAGGGCGTAGTTGGCGCGCTCCGCGCCGCCCTCGCGTCCCGACCAGCGCTGGATAAACGCCTCGACGTCCAACCTGACAAAACCCCCGTCGCCCGAACTTCAGGCGAGGCTCAACCTAGACGGTGAACGCGGCTGCGCAAGACCGCCCTTGGGCGTCTAGATCATCGATGATATCCTAATCACTCTGATTAGGAGTGATGCATGGCGACGTCGACCAAGGTGGTGACCGCTCATATTCCTCTGGACCTGGCCGACAAGGTCGAGGCGGCGGCCCTCCGCCTCGACCGCTCGCGAGGTTGGATCATGAAGCAGGCGCTGACCGCCTGGGTTGATCAGGATGAGGCGCGTCATCGCATGACGCTGGAAGCCCTTGAGGACGTGGACGCGGGGCGGGTCATCGACCAGCAAGCGATCCTGGCCTGGGCCGACAGTCTGACCGCGGATGCGCCCCTGCCGCCTCCGACCAAATGAGGGTCCAATGGACCCGCAGCGCGGCCTCAGACCTGGCTCGCCTGCACGACTATCTTCTACCTGTGGCTCCAGAGGCTGCGGCACGGATCGTCCAACGACTGGCCCGGGCGCCTGATCGGTTGCGCGATCATCCGCAGATCGGTGAGAGGCTGGACGCCTACGGCCCGCGGGATGTTCGCCGGATCATCGTCGGCGACTACGAGCTGCGATACGAAGTCACCCCCGAGGCGATCATCGTGCTGCGCATATGGCACGGCCGGGAGAACCGCGACCTATCCTAAAAAATGGAAATGGCGCACCCGACACGATTCGAACGTGTGACCTTTGCCTTCGGAGGGCAACGCTCTATCCAGCTGAGCTACGGGTGCTTGGCGCCTGAGGCGGAGCGGGTTTCTAGCCGAAAGGGCGCCGGACCGCAAACGGGTTTGGGGGCGGTGGGTTTCGCGGCGCCTCACGCCACCTGCGGGGTCTTGTCGGTGGTGAGGTCGACGAAGACGTCCTCCAGGCTGGGATCCTCGGTGGCGATGTCGCGGATGCGCAGGCCTGCGGCGCGGACGGCGGCCAGCACCTGTTCGACGCTGGACTGGCCGGTGCGGTAGGTGACGCTGAAGGCGCCGCCGGCCCGGAGTTTCGTCTCAAAGCCCGCCAGGGTCGGGGCCTCTTCCACCGGGGTCTCGGGCGTCACCACCACGCTGCGGGTGTCCAGGCGGGAGAGCAGTTTGGCGGTGGATTCACAGGCCACCACCTGGCCCCTGTTGACGATGGCGATCTGGTCGCAGAGCGCCTGGGCCTCTTCCAGATAGTGGGTGGTGAGCACGATGGTCACCCCCTGGCGGTTCAGCTCGACCACATAGTTCCAGAGCTGGCGGCGCAGCTCCACATCCACCCCGGCGGTGGGTTCGTCCAGGATCAGGACCGGGGGATTGTGCACCATGGCCTTGGCCACCATCAGCCGCCGCTTCATGCCGCCCGACAGCTGGCGCACATAGGCGTTGGCCTTGTCGGCGAGCCCCAGCGCCGCCAGCAGCTCGTCGGTGCGGCGCTCCTTGCGCGGCACGGCGTACATGCCGGCCTGGACCTCGAGCGATTCCCTCGGCGTAAAGAAGGGATCGGCGGCGATCTCCTGGGGCACCACGCCGATGGCGGCCCGGGCGTCGCGGGGGTGGGTGTCGATGTCCCGGCCCCAAATCTTCACCGTGCCAGACGTCTTCTTGGTCAGGCCAGCCAGGGTGTTGATGAAGGTCGACTTGCCCGCGCCATTGGGGCCCAGCAGGCCGAAGATGGAGCCCCGGGGGATGGCCAGATCGATCCCCCGCAGGGCCTTCATCTCCGGCGTGGTCTTGGTGGCCGGATAGGTCTTGACCAGGCCCTGGGCCTCGATGGCGAATTCCGGAAGGTCCATGCGGTCCCCTTTGGCGCCTGCGCAAGGTCGGTTGGCGGGCGCGATCATTGACGGGCCAAGCCCGCCTCGCATACCTAGGCCCGAGCGGCGCCTGCGCCAAGCTTCCGAGCGGAGATTTCCCCCTATGGCCCGTCCGACCGAAAACCGTGGCGTCCAGGCCCAGACCGGCCCTGAGCCCATGCCGGCCAAGCCGGCGGTCACCGCCCTGACCGCCAGCGCGCGGCCGGCGCCGGAAGTGGTCTATGTGCGCACCGGCCGGATCGCCTGCGACGGGGTCGGCGGGGCGCTCGGCCATCCGCGGGTCTGGCTGGAGATGGGCGGGGCGACCTTTGTCGAATGTCCCTATTGCGACCGCCGGTTCGAGCTGGCCCCTGAAGCCGGCGAAGGCGCCGAGGACGAACGCCTGGCGCCCGGCGTCTACGAAGGCCCCCACGGGCACTAGCCGCCCCCAGTCGGCGCGCCGCAGGCGCTTCAAAGATTGAACCACGAAGAACACGAGGTTCCCAAAGATAGGCTGGGCGTCTTCGCGCCCTTTGTGTCCTTTGGGGTGATCCTCTTTAACAGCGCTGCGCGCGGCTAGACCGCCGCCGCGGTCAGCCGGCGCGAGGCCCGCCAGAGGCCGTAGGCGAAGACGCCAGCGCCGGCCCAGATGAAGGCGAAGGCGGTGATCTTGGTCCAGCCCAGCGGCTCGCCCTGGACGACGCCCAGGACAAAGGTCATCGACGGGGCCAGGAACTGCATGAAGCCCATGGCCGAGAGCGGCAGGCGACGGGCGGCCCAGGCGAACAGGACCAGCGGAACCGCCGTCGCCGCCCCGGAGAAGACCAACCAGGCGGCCGGGGCGACCCCTTGGGTGAAGTGGTCCTGGCCCGCCTGGGCCAGCCAGATGGCGAAGATCGCCCCCGGAACCCCCAGCAGCAGGCATTCGATGAACAGGCCGGTCTGGGCGTCGGCCGCCACCTGCTTGCGCACGATCCCGTAGCCGCAGAACGAGGCCGCCAGCGTCAGGGACACCCAGGGCAGGCCGCCGATGGCCACAGCCTGGAAGACCACGCCGATGGCGGCCAGGGCGATGGCGCCCTGGGCGATGCGGTCCAGCCGCTCCCGGAAGAAGAGCGCCCCGGCCGCCATGCTGAGCAAGGGATTGATGAAATAGCCGAGGCTGGTCTGCAGCACCTTGCCGTTGTTCACCGCCCAGATGAAGACCAGCCAGTTGGCGGCGATCAGCAGGGACGACAGGGCCAGCAGGCCAAGCACCTTGGGCTTGCGGAACACCGCCAGGGCCTGGCCCCCCTGGCCGGCCATCCAGACGAACAGGCCCGCGAACGGAATGGCCCAGAAGGTGCGGTGGGCGAGCGTCTCCCAGGGGCCGACGCCGTAGCCGCCGATCACCTGGAAGACCAGCGGGATGAAACCCCAGATCAGATAGGCCGATAGGCCCGCGGCGAAGGCGGCGGGCGGCGGGCTGGTCGGGGCGGACGAAGGCGGCGGGGCCACGGGGCGGGCTTTCGGCTGGGAAGGCGCTCTACCTAGACCTTCGTCCCGCCTTCACAAGCGCAGATCGGTGACAGCCCGGCGGGAAACGGACATGCAAAGGGGCGGCCGCGGAACGGCCGCCCCTGCTTGTCGACGCCAGGCCGTTCTAGGCGATGGCCTTGGTCTTGATCAGGCCGCGCTCGTCCAGCAGCTGGGCGATCTGGATGGCGTTCAGCGCCGCGCCCTTGCGCAGATTGTCGGCCACCACCCACAGGTTCAGGCCATGCTCGACCGTCGGGTCATTGCGGATGCGGCTGACGAAGACCGGGAATTCCCCCTGGGCTTCCTTGGGCGTCATGTAGCCGGTCTCGTCGCGCTTATCGATCACCACCAGGCCCGGGCTCTCGCGCAGCAGGTCGCGGGCCTCGTCCTCGTCCAGGGGCTCGTGGAACTCGATGTTCACGGCTTCGGAGTGGCCGACCATGACCGGGACGCGGACGCAGGTGACCGTCAGCTTGATGGCCGGATCGATCATCTTGTGGGTCTCGTTCCACATCTTGGCCTCTTCATCGGTGTAGCCGTCGTCGCCGAAGGCGCCGATGAAGGGGATGACGTTGAAGGCGATCTGCTTGGGGAACTTCTTGGGCGGCGGCGCGCCCAGGACGAAGACGCCCTTGGTCTGGTCCCAGAGCTCGTCCATGCCCTCCTTGCCCGCGCCGGAGACCGACTGGTAGGTCGAGACCACCACCCGCTTGATCTTCGCCCGGTCGTGCAGGGGCTTCAGCGCCACCACCAGTTGCGCCGTCGAGCAATTCGGATTGGCGATGATGTTCTTCTTGTGGGCGTAGGACACGTCGTCCGGGTTCACCTCCGGCACGATCAGCGGCACATCCGGGTCCATCCGGAAGGCCGAGGAGTTGTCGATGACGATGGGGCCGGCGGCGCCGATCTTGGGCGACCATTCCTTGGAGAAGGACCCCGACACGCTCATCAGCACCAGGTCGACGGTGGAGAAGTCGAACTGGGCGATATCCTCGCAGGCCACCGTCTGGTCGCCGAAGGACACCTTCACGCCGATGGACTTGCGCGAGGCGATCGCGTGAATCTTGTCCACGGGGAATTCCACTTCCTCGAGGATATTCAGCATCTCACGGCCCACATTGCCCGTGGCGCCGACGACGGCCACCCGGTAACCCATCGAACTCTCTCCTGAATGTCTTTGGCGGTGCGTTCCGTTACGCCGCCACATGAACGCGCGCAAGCACGCCGCCGCAAGGCCCGTTCGGCCGCAGCTTCGTCCCCCCTCACCTAGGGGTTAGGATGGGTCGGCGCAACCCGGAGGCGAGACCCCCCGGGACCGCCAGAGGAAGAGATCACATGAGCCAACCGTCCACCGGCATGCCCTTCGCCGATCTGATGGGCCTTCAGATTCTTGAGCGCTCCAAGGACAGGGTGGTGGGCCAGCTTGAGGTGCGCGAGAACCTCTGCACCGCCGGCGGCATCCTGCATGGGGGCGCCTTCATGGCGTTCGCCGACGCGCTCGGCGCCATCGGCGGCTTCCTGAACCTGCCGGCCGGGGCGCGCACCACGACCCTGGAAAGCAAGACCAACTTCCTGGGCTCAGCCAAGGTGGGGTCCACGGTCACCGGCGAGGCCACGCCCCTGCACATCGGCCGCCGCTCCAGCGTCTGGCAGACCCGCATCACCGCCGAAGACGGCAAGCTCCTGGCCCTGGTCCTCCAGACCCAGATGACGGTGGAGGCCTAGGCGATGGAGTCGGAGCGAGCGGCCGACATCATGCAGGCCAACCGGGCGGCCTGGAACGCCGCACGCTATGAGGCGTGGCAGGAGGCTCTTGGGTCTCCCGCCGAGGAAGCCGCCCGCCTGCGGGCCGACCCTGCTAAGGCCGCCAGGCGCATCCTGCCCCATCTGGGCTCGGTCGCCGGAGAGCGGATCTGCAATGTCCAGGGATCGCACGGCCGCCTCGCGGTCAGCCTCGCCCTTTTGGGCGCGCAGGTAACGGTCATTGATTTCGCCGAAGACAACCGACGCTACGCCGCCGACCTGGCCAGCGCGGCGCAAGTAAGCCTCGACTATGTGCTGTCCGACATCATGACGGCGCCGGAGCAGGGACTGGGGGAGTTCGACGCCCTGGTGATGGAGCTTGGCATCCTCCACTACCACCTCGATATCACCGCCTTCTTCAAGGTCATGGGGCGGCTCTGCAGAGAGGGCGCGGCGCTGGTCATCCACGAGTTTCACCCCTTCCAGCGCAAGCTCTTCCAGTCCTACCCAGGCCAAGCGCCGGACTACTTTTCCGCCGCCCTCGTCCGGGCGCCCGTCCCTGATCCGACGGGACAAGACCGGGTTCTCGGTGAATGTCAGTACCGCTTCTGGACCCTGAGCGAGGTGCTGGGGGCCGCGCTGGCCGCAGGCTTCCGGCTGACGCGGTTTCAGGAACACCCGGACTGGACCGACCCGCATATCCCCGGGACCTACACGCTCGTCGCCGACTGGCGGCCAAGCTGACCTCGGTAAGGACCGCAAGCCCATGGGCCAACTCCTCCTGATCAAGCATGCGCCGCCGGAGATCACGCCTGGGGTGATCTCGCATCGCTGGGTGCTTTCGGCCGAGGGGCGGACGCGGTGCGGCTGGCTCACCGAAGTCTGTCGAGCCAGGGGCGTGGCGCGCATCTTCGCCAGTCCTGAACCGAAGGCCCTGGAGACCGCGGCCCTGGTCGCCATGGGTCTGGAACTGCCCGTCCGCCCCCTGGACGGTCTGCAGGAGAACGACCGCACGGGACTGGGCTTCGTCTCGACCGACGCCCTTGAGGGCCGCATCGCGGTCCACTTTGAAAACCCTGACGCCGTGGTGATCGGCCGCGAGTCGGCGCGCTCAGTCCTGACGCGGTTTCAGGCGGCGATCGACCTCGCCACCCATGGCGCAATGGCTGGCGCTGTCGCCGTCGTCACCCATGGAACGGCCATGAGCGGCTTCATCGCGGCTCACAACGCCGTGGCCTCGCTCGAGGTGTGGCGCAATCTGACCCTGCCAGGCGTGGCCGTGCTGGACGCCTCAACCTACCGGCTGCTGGAGCCGCTCATCCCCTTCGCAGGGACGCCGGCGCCTAAAACCTGATCACCGGCGCCTGATCTCACCGCAGCGCAACATTGCGATGTTGCGTCGCAAAATTGTCGCTTGTGACCGAGGGGAAGGTGGCGCTAAACCTCCTCTCAAGGCGGCCGGCAACGACGCATCTCGACGACGAAGGCCGCCAGAGGAACGCCCCGCAAAGTGGTTGTCATCAACCCCTCTTCGGGAACGAATAAAATGATCGCTCGTATCGCTGCTCTCGCCGCCATCGCGGCTGTCTCCCTCTCGGCCCCCGCCTTCGCCCAAGGCGTCAAGGTCCAGGTCGCCGGCAAGTCCGCCGAGCAGGTCCATGCCGACATCGTCAGCGCCGCCCGCACGGTTTGCCTGCGGGAAACCACCACCGAGACCTTCCGTCAGTCCGCCCAGGCCCGCTGCGTGAAGTCGACCGTGGAAGCCACCCTGGAAAAGGTCGGCGACTCCGATCTGGCCGCCGTGGCCGGCATGGAGCTGGCTCAGCGCTAGACCAGTCGGCGGGCTGGCCTTCACCGGCCGCCAGCGACCTCTGAACTTTGGAAAGGCCGACGGCGACGTCGGCCTTTCTTGCGTTCTGTGGGCGTGTTTCCATTCCTCCACACGCCAAGGGAGTCCAGCATGGCTGACAGCGACCGTTTTCAAGTGATCAAGAACACCGAGGCGGGACGTTTCGAAGTTCGCCTCGGGGAGCATGTGGCCTTTGCCGAGTACCGGCTGCTGAAGACCGGAATCCTCTTTCCTCACACCGAGGTTCCCCCAGCGTTCGAGGGCCAGGGCGTCGGCTCCCTGCTGGTCCGCACGGCCCTGGACTACGCCCGGGCGCACAATCAGCCCGTGATGCCGGTCTGTCCGTTTTTCGCCAGCTACATCAAGCGGCACGCCGAGTATCAGGACCTGCTCCATCCCGACTACCGCAAGAGCCTGGGCCTCGACTGAGCCGGGGCCGCACACGCGCCCGTTGATCAGACTTGGCGGGGGCGGACAACCTATTGTAGATAGGTCGGGCTGTTTCTGTTTTGTTCGGGGGCGAACCTTGCGGGATTTTTGGGCCGCGGCGGTTCTGGCGGCGATGCTGATCCTTGCGCCGGCGGGCGGCGCGGGCGCCTCCGCGCCCGCCGATGAC
>NZ_JAUSBZ010000012.1 GCF_030651755.1 Phenylobacterium sp.
GGCGCGGGTCCGCAAGAGACCCGCGCCGTCAATGTCAGTCACCGCTCCTGGAGATGGAGCCTAGAAGTTCACTGAAACGCGTCCGTAGACATAGCGCCCCGAACGGCCGAACGGCGCGTAGTTCGAGAACGGCGTGTTCGAGGTCGAATTCAGTGTCGGCGGCGTGCCGGTCGGATATTTGTCCAACAGGTTATCAGCGCCGAGGGTCAACCGGATATTCTCCGTCACGTTCCACCGACCTTCCAGATCGACCACAACGGCAGGCTTGAGGATCAGGTCCTGAGCTGCGGTGGTGCCGGGGCTGAGAACCTCGCCGTAGCGGGTCGCCCGAAGGGTGGCGCCGAACTGGTCAAGGGTCCAATCCGTCGACGCCGACAGCTTGGTCTCAGGTGAGCCTCGCTCGAAGGTCAGGACGTTGACGCGGTCGAACAGCACCGGCGAGGGATTCAGAGCGGCCAATTGTCCGGTCTGCGGCACTCGCGTGACGTCGGTGGAGTTGAGGTTTCCCGCCAGGGTATAGGCGAAGTCCCCCAAGTTCATGGTGGAATGGCGATAGTTCAAGATCACGTCTAGGCCGGTCGTCCTGGTGTCGACGCCATTGATGAAGAAGCGGCCTCCGCCGACGCCCACAAAACCTTGCGAGGTGAGAAAGGCCCGGACGTTGGCCTGGGTGAGGTTTTCGGACAGAACGATCCGGTCTTCGACCTCGATCCGGTAGGCGTCGAGGGTCAAGCTGATCGCGCCGACGCGGAAGACCATCCCGCCCGCGATATTCACAGACTTCTCAGCATCGAGGGGACGGGCGCCGAGAGCGGCCGCCACCGGGTCGGTGGCCGGGAACGTCGTGATGTCAAATGGCACGCCGTTGATGAAGTTGGTCGAGGTGGCGGTAAAGAACTGCTGCTGAAGCGAGGGAGCTCTGAAGCCATTCTGCACCGAGCCCCTGAGGGCGAAGTTTTCAGTGATGTCAAAGCGGGCGGTGAGTTTGCCCGTGATCGTCTCGCCGAAGTCCGAGTAGTGCTCGGCTCGAACTGCGCCCGAAACCAGAACGCGGTCGGTCAGGTTGGCTTCGAGGTCGAGATAGACGCCCACCGAACTCCGATCGACGTCCACCTCATTGGCAGGGCGAAACCCAGGAAATACTTGCGCGCCGGAAGCCGTGGGCCCGCCGTTCAGCAGCACGCCGCCATTACGGTAGGAGTCCGGCTCGCCGGCGTTGATCTGGTAGCCTTCCCGACGCAGTTCCACCCCTGCGGCGACGTTCAGAGGCGAGGCCAGGCCAGCCTCATAGGTGCGCACGCCAGAGACATTGAACACCAGCTGATTGTACTCAAAGCCGCCGGCCTCGAATTCACGCTTGCTGGACGGGCCAATGGACCGGTTCAGGGTGTTGCGGATCACGAAGTCCATTGAGTTGGAGCCGTAGACCAGGGACGTATCCATGTCCCATTCGCCCAGGATCCAATTCACACCGCCCCCCAGGGACATGTCCTCGACGGTGGGATTGATCAACGGCAGGAAGCCATCGGGGTAGATGGCGGCGATATTCCGGTCATCGAGGGCCCGGCGGAAGAACCCGGCCGAGGTGGAGTCACGGTTCTGATAGCTGGCCCAGCCATAGAGCGATGTGTTGTCGCTCAGGTCGTAACCGGCGTTGGCGAACAGGGTGTACTGCTCGATCTGCGGCTCGCCGTACCACGCATTGTAACGGTCAATGGTTGCTTCACGGGGATCGAACGCGCCGTTCACCAGGGCGTATTGCTGACGCCAGTCCGGGGCTGTGCGCACCGTCTTCTCTTGATCAAGATAATCCGCCGCCAGGGTCAGGAATCCGGCGTCGCCGAGGGGCAGGCCCACCCAGCCAGAGAGATTGATGGTCTCGCCGTCGCGGCGTTCGTACTCGGCCTTGTTGGCCACGTTCCAGGTTGCGCCCGCCGGCGGCGAGCCCACCTGCGTCGAGACTGTGGTCACCCGCTGTCCATAGGAGGCCGTCAGGTTGCCACCGCTGCTGGCTTCGCGGAGGCGCAGGTTCAGAACGCCGGCGATGGCGTCGGAGCCGTACTGCGCCGAGGCGCCGTCGCGCAGCACCTCGATCGACTGCACGATCGCCGTCGGTATGGTGTTCAGGTCCACGGCTGAGGCGCCTCGGCCAATCGTGCCGTTGACGTTGACCAGGGAGGCCGAGTGGCGCCGCTTGGAGTTCACCAGCACCAGGGTCTGATCGGGTGATAGCCCGCGCAGGGTTGCTGGGCGCACGGTATCGGTGCCATCGGCAAGCCCCGGGCGCGGGAAGTTGAACGAAGGCAGGGCGATCGCAAGGGCCTGGTTGATCTCAGTGACCCCCACCCGGCTGAGGGCTTCCTGGCTGATAACGTCAACGGGCGCTGCGGTGTCGAGGGCGGCGCGGTTCGCCGCTCTGGTGCCGGTGACGATAAACTCCTGGACGGTCACATCACCGGAGGGCGTCTGAGCTGCGGCCCCGCCGGCCCAAAGCGTTGCGGCGGACGCCGCGGAAAACAGTAGGTGACGATAGCTCATGAGCAGTCCCCCGACCGGGCGGCCGGGTGAATCCCAGGGCGCGGTCATATAACTGGATTATGTGGGGTGGCCCGAGCCTCTGCGAAATGACCATTTTGCAACAGCACAAGTAAAACGGCGCAGGAGAAAACTCCTGCGCCGTTGAGATCGCATATTGATGTCGCCGAGATCAGGACTCGACGTAGTCGCCTTCGATCGAGCCTGCGCCGCCTTCGAGCAGGTCGGCGGCGGCCTCTTCGGCTGCGGCCCGATCTTCCTCAAACTGCGAGGTCAGGATGTTCTCGCCGCGGGCCTGGCGATCAGCTTCGTCCTGGCTGCGGGCGATGTTCAGGTTCACCGTAATGATCACCTCAGCGTGCAGACGGACCTTCACCGCATGCATGCCCAGGGTCTTGATCGGCTTGTCGAGGATGACCATCGCGCGCTCGACATTGCCGCCTTCGGCGTTGACGGCGTCAGCCACGTCACGGCCAGAGACCGAACCGTAGAGCTGACCGCTTTCGCCAGCCTGGCGGATGAGCGTGTAGGTGCTGCCGTCGAGACCTTCACCGGTCTTGGCGGCGTCGGCGCGAGCCTCGGCGTTGCGAGCTTCGATCTGAGCGCGCTGAGCCTCGAACACCTTCATGTTCGCGGTCGTGGCCCGCAGGGCCTTACGGCGCGGCAGCAGGAAGTTGCGGGCGTAGCCGTCCTTGACGGTGACGATTTCGCCGAGGCCGCCACGGCCTTCGACGCGTTCGAGCAGAATGACCTTCATGATCCTGGTCCCTTACTTCACGACGTAGGGAAGAAGGGCGAGGAAGCGGGCGCGTTTGATCGCACGGGCCAGTTCACGCTGCTTCTTGGCCGAAACGGCGGTGATCCGCGACGGCACGATCTTGCCGCGTTCGGAGACGTAACGCTGCAGCAGCTTCACGTCCTTGTAGTCGATCTTCGGCGCGCCGGCGCCCGAGAACGGGCAAACCTTGCGGCGACGGAAGAAGGGGCGGCGGGCGGCTGCGGCCGGCGCAGCGGCGGTGTCAGTTGTATCAGTCATGATGTCAGATCCTCCCCTTAGGCGTCGTCGCGGCGCGGTTCGTCACGGCGGGACTCGCCGTCGCGACGGGGGCCGTCCTCGCGGCGGGGCTCACGCTCGCGATCCCGGCGGGCCAGAACCGGAGACAGCTCCAGGTCCAGCTCTTCGACGCGGACGGTCATGTAGCGCAGGACGTCTTCATTGAGGGAGAGCTGACGCTCCATCTCCTTGACGGCCTCAGGCTTCGCATCGATGGCCAGCAGGGAGTAGTGGCCCTTGCGGTTCTTCTTGATGCGGTAGGTGAGGTTGCGGAGGCCCCAGTACTCGATCTTGGCCACGGCTCCGCCGCTTTCCTCGATCATCGACTTGAGTTGGTCATTGAGGGCTTCGGCCTGTTGCGGCGAGATGTCCTGCCGCGAAATGACCACGTGTTCGTAAAGCGCCATTGTTCCTCTTCCGTTGTGGAGGGCGGCGTGATCGACAGCGGAAGTCCGTCGGTCACGGTGGATCTCAAGCGCGGCGGTCGAGCGGACCTCGACCTGTTCGCGTTCCGGCAAGAGACCGCCATCCGTGAAGAGGCGGGCTAGTACGCGAATTTCACGGGCAGGGCAAGTAAAGCCCGCGGCCACGGCGGACGCTCAGCTCCGGATGACGTCGCCGAACGCCCCGCCATCGATCCGTCGCCGACAGCAAACCAATATTAATCCTGCATTCGTAAAATGAAGGCTCGGAGCCCGATGGCTTCGCGCCATGGAGGGAGAAATGTCTTCCGTCAGAACCTCATCCTACCGCCGTGTGGTTTCAGATCACTTCGAGCCACAGGAGGAAAGTGACCCTGCCGCCCAGCGCCGCCTGCGAGGCCTGCTGGAGCAGATCGACTACACCGCCTTCGCCTGCAATCGCGAGGTGGTCGCCCAGATGCTTGGCCCGGTTGACGTCGCCAAGTTCCAGCGCCTGGCCCTGGCCGCGGCTCACGCCCGAGCCGCCTGGGTCGGCGAGAGCCTGGCGCTCGCCGGCCGCTCGCATCTCCTTACCCCCGAACAGGTCATCCGGCTGGGCCAGTTGCGCTCAACCTATGAGGAACTGACAGAGGTCTATGAGGCGATGCGGCGCATGGTGGAGCGCGGCTATCTTCACTGCGGTCCGGCGGTCGAGCGCTAGGCGCGAAGGACGAGACGCAAAGTCCGTCAGTGGAGGGGGCGACCGATCCAGTCGACCAGCACCGGCAGAACCTGCTCTGCTGGGGAGAAGCCGCGGGTCACGACGCCATAGCGGCCCGTATCGTCGGGGCCGCCCACCAGGGTCGGGAAACCGGTCACCCCTGACTTCTGCGAGATGGCGTAGTCGGCCCAGGTCTCGTTTTCGGCGTCCTCACTCCGCCAGTTCACACGGAAAGCCTCCAGATCAGCGCCCGGGACCACTTCGCCGAGGATCTCGCAGAGCACATTCTCCTGGGTGATGTCCCGGCCTTCGCCGTAGAAGGCCCGTTGCAGGGCGCCCAGATAGTCGAGGGCGAGGTCGGGGCGCTCGCGCCGGATCACCACCACGGCCCTTGCCGCCGGATCGGTGTCGTAGACAAAGCCCTCGCCGGCCATGGCGGTCTGACTGAAGTCCTGGCCTGACGCCGTGGCGACCTCCGCCCAATGGCCGCGCAGCGCGGTCTTGGCCTCTTCGGTCATCGCCTCCGTGGTCCCAGGTCTCAGGCCGCCCATCACCAGCCGGATGGGCAAGGTGTCGCCAAAGGCGGCGCGGACGGCGCTGATCACCGGCCAGAACCCGTAGCACCAGGAGCACATGGGGTCGGCGAAGTAGATCAGATGGCGGTCGGTCACTGCAGGCTCCGGCGTCGAGACAGATGGCTCGAACAAGTCTGACTCATCACTCCGGCGTCGTCACCCTGCCTGCCCCAGGGGCCTCCCAAGCTTGCCGCCCCGGGCCTAATCCCCTAACCCTCGCGGCTCGGAATCGACAGAGCGCGCGCCGGGCCCCGGACGCCGCCAGCCAGGGAGCGCAAGCCATGAGCCTCGCCTTCATCTTTCCCGGCCAGGGCAGCCAGACCGTCGGCATGGGCGTGGACCTGGCCGAAACCTTCGCGGCCGCCCGCGAGGTGTTTCAGGAGGTCGACGACGCGCTGGAACAGAAACTGTTCGCCCTGATGCGCGATGGCCCGGAGACTGATCTCACCCTGACCGAAAACGCCCAGCCGGCCCTGATGGCCGTCAGCCTGGCCGTCAGCCGGGTCCTGGAAAAGGAATTCGGCGTCGGCGTCGATCGCGCGGCCTTTGTGGCCGGGCACAGTCTGGGGGAGTATTCCGCATTGGCCGCGGCCGGCGCCATCAGCCTGGCGGACACCGCCCGTCTGCTGAAGCTGCGCGGCCAGGCCATGCAGCGGGCCGTGCCGGTGGGCGAGGGCGCCATGGCCTCGCTGATCGGACCCAAGACCGACGTCGCCCTGGCCGAGGCCGCCGCCGCGGCCGGCGCCGAGATTGGGGTCTGCGTCGTGGCCAACGACAACAACCAGGGCAATGTGGTGATCTCCGGGGCCAAGGCCGCCGTGGACCGCGCCATCGAGAAGGCCAAGGAGCTGGGCGCCCGCGCCATCCCCCTGAACGTCTCGGCGCCCTTCCATTGTCCGCTGATGCAGCCGGCCGCCGACGAGATGGCCAAAGCCTTGGCTGCGGCGACCATCATTTCGCCCCGGGCGCCCCTGGTGGCCAATGTGACGGCCCGTCCCGTGCATGAGCCTGAAGAGATCCGCCGCCTGCTGGTGGAGCAGGTCACCGGCCGGGTGCGCTGGCGCGAGAGCGTCGCCTGGCTGGTGGAGACCGGCGGGGTGACCCGTTTCGCCGAGGCCGGTGCTGGCAAGGTGCTGTCAGGCATGGCCAAGCGCATCGCCCCGGACGCCGAGGCCACACCGCTGAACACGCCCGCCGACCTTGAAGCTTTCGCCAAGTCCCTCTGAGTTTCAACCGCCGCTGGAGGCGCTGACATGTTCGATCTTTCGGGAAAGACCGCCCTGGTCACCGGCGCCACGGGCGGCATCGGCGCGGCCCTGGCCCGTTCGCTGCACAGCCAGGGCGCTCACGTGGTTCTGTCGGGCACCCGTCAGGCGGTGCTGGATGACATGGCCGGTGAGCTCGGCGCTCGGGTCAGCGTGGCCGCCGCCAACCTCTCCGATCCTGCATCCGTGGACGGCCTTGTCGCCGCCGCTGAGGCCGCCGCCGGCTCTCCCCTCGATATCCTTGTGGCCAATGCCGGGATCACCCGTGACGGCCTGTTGATGCGGATGAAGGACGAGGACTGGGACGCAGTGATCCGCGTCAATCTGGAGTCCTATTTCCGCCTCAGCCGCGCGGCGGTGAAGGGGATGATGAAGCGCCGCTACGGCCGAATCATTGGCATCACCTCGGTGGTGGGCGTGATGGGCAATCCCGGCCAGACCAACTATGCGGCGTCCAAGGCCGGCATGATCGGCTTTTCCAAGGCCCTGGCCCAGGAGGTCGCGAGTCGGGGAATCACCGTCAATTGCATCGCCCCAGGCTTCATCGAAAGCCCAATGACCGAGGCGCTTAACGACGCGCAGAAGGGGCAAATCCTGTCCACTATTCCCGCCGGCCGGCTGGGTACGGGAGATGAAATCGCCGCCTCCTGCGTCTACCTCGCAAGCGCCGAAGCCGCCTATGTCACGGGCCAGACCCTGCATGTGAATGGCGGGATGGCGATGATCTGAACGGGCCTGCTGGCCGCTGGCCTCGCTGAAAGGAACATGCTACGGCGCTCGCCGATTAAACTGGCCTGGACTGCCTGAGACCACCTTGGAGGTCTCAAACCCAACACCGCCGAAGGTTGACAAGGCGTCCTCCGTCGCGGATGCATCAGTTGAATTTAGAGGGACTAAAAGCGAATGTCCGACATTCTGGAACGCGTGCGCAAGATCGTCATCGAGCACCTCGACGCCGATCCCGAGAAGGTCACCGAAAAGGCCAGCTTCATTGACGACCTGGGCGCCGACAGCCTCGACAACGTCGAGCTGGTCATGGCCTTCGAAGAAGAATTCGATATCGAGATTCCGGACGACGCCGCCGAGCATATCCAGACGGTCGGCGGCGCCGTGAAGTTCATCCAGGAGCGTCTGGGCGCCTGACGCCCGGGCGTCTTCGCCTGACGTCTGACACATGACCGCCGCGTCCCTTAGGCCCCAGCGCCGGAGAGGCGCGGCGGTTTTGTTTTGGGGCCGGCGCTGGGAGTAGAAACGCCATGTCCACCGCCAACACTCGCCGCGTCGTCGTCACCGGCCTCGGTCTGGTCACCCCGCTGGGTTCAGGCGTCGAGGTCACCTGGAAGGCGATCCTGGCCGGCAAGTCCGGCGCCGGGAACATCACCACCTTCGACGCCTCCACCTATGCCTGCAACGTCGCCTGCGAAGTGCCTCGCGTCGACGGGCGCGGCGGCGGCGGGCCGGACGTGGAAGGATCCTTCGATCCTGACAGCGTCATGTCCCAGAAGGACCAGCGGCGGATCGACGACTTCATCCTCTACGCCATCGCCGCGGCGGACGAGGCGGTGAGGGACTCCGGATGGGCCCCGGAGGATGATGAGGGCCGTGAGCGGACCGGCGTGATCATCGGCTCGGGCATTGGCGGCCTGGCGACCATCGAGAAGACCAGCATCGAGCTTCACGAGAAGGGCCCCCGGCGGGTCAGCCCCTTCTTTATCCCGTCGGCCCTGATCAACCTGGCCTCGGGCCAGGTCTCCATCCGCCACGGATTCAAGGGCCCGAACCACTCCGTGGTCACCGCCTGCGCCACGGGCGCCCACGCGGTGGGCGACGCCGCCCGCATGATCAAGTACGGCGACGCCGATGTGATGGTCGCAGGCGGGGCCGAGGCGGCCATCTGCCCGGTGGGCATAGCCGGCTTTATCGCCTGCCGCGCCATGTCCACGGGCTTCAATGATGATCCGACCAAGGCCAGCCGGCCCTATGACAAGGACCGGGACGGCTTTGTGATGGGCGAGGGCGCCGGGGTTCTGGTGCTGGAAGAGTACGAACACGCCAAGGCGCGCGGCGCGAAAATCTACGCCGAGGTGGCCGGCTACGGCCTGGCCGGCGACGCCTATCACATCACCGCGCCGGCCGACGATGGCGACGGCGGCTTCCGCGCCATGCAGGCGGCGATCAGGGACGCCGGCATTTCGCCGGCCGACATCGACTATATCAATGCTCACGGCACCTCGACGCCGCTTGGCGATGAGATCGAGCTGGGCGCCGTCGAACGCATGCTGGGCAATACGGCGTCCCGGGTGACCATGTCGTCGACCAAGTCGGCGACCGGCCACCTGCTGGGCGCGGCCGGCGCCATCGAGGCGGCGTTCACCTGCCTGGCCATCCGCGATCAGATCGCCCCGCCGACCATCAATCTGGAGAACCCCTCGGTTCAGACGCCGATCGACCTGGCCGCCAATGTGGCGCAGCCTCGGGAGATCAAGGTGGCCCTGTCGAACAGCTTCGGCTTCGGCGGCACCAATGCGTCTGTGGTGTTCAAGCGGGTCTGATCCATGGCCAGAACGCCTCGCTCCCGACCGGCCAAGACGGGCGCCGGCGTTTCCGCCTTGAGACGATTGCTAGTCACTCTGGTCAGCGCGGCTGTGACCTTCTCCCTGGTCCTGGCCCTGGCTGGCCTGTGGGCCTTGTGGATGTACCAGGGGCCAGGACCTGCCTCTGAACAGGACTCGACGACGGTGATCCTGCGTCGGGGTGCGGGATTGCCGGAGATCGCTTCGACGCTCGAGGGCGCGGGGGTGATTTCCTCGGCGCCCATCTTCCTGGCCGCCGCCCAGGTCACCGGCGCCGCCCGCAGCCTCAAGGCGGGGGAATATGAATTCGCCGCCCGCCGTCCGATGGCCGGGGTGCTGGATGACATTCGCGCCGGCCGGGTGGTGCGTCATTTCGTGACGATCCCTGAAGGGGTCACGTCTGAAATGGTGGTCGAGATCCTGGCGGCGAACCCCTTGCTCAGCGGGGTGGCTCCAGCGCCGCCAGAGGGCGCCTTGCTGCCGGAAACCTATCAGATCGAACGGGGCGAGGACCGCGCCGCGGTGCTTCAGCGGATGATGGACGCCCACGATGAGGTCCTGGCGCTGCTGTGGTCGAAACGTCAGCCAGGTCTTCCCATCCAGAGCCCGCAGGAAGCGGTCATCCTGGCGTCGGTGGTTGAAAAGGAGACAGCCCTCGGCTCCGAACGGCCCCAGGTGGCCTCGGTCTTCGTCAACCGCATGCGCCGGGGCATGCGTCTGGAGAGCGACCCAACCATCATCTATGGCCTGACCAAGGGGCGTGCGCTTGGTCGGGGCATCCGACTGTCGGAGTTGAACCGGCTTACGCCTTACAACACCTATATGGTCGACGGCCTGCCTCCGACGCCCATCTGCAATCCCGGGCGCGCCGCCTTGGCCGCCGTTCTGGACCCGCCGCAGACCGACTATCTGTTCTTTGTCGCCGACGGCAGCGGCGGACACGCCTTCGCCGCCACCTATGACGAGCACCGTCGCAATGTAGAGCGGTGGCGGCGTATTGAACGGGCCCGGTCTGCGCCAACAGACGCCCCGGCCGAAATCCCCGCCGAGGCGCCGGCCGACACGACCGCCACCGCTGAGCCATGAGCGCTGGTCTGCGGCCTGGCCCGCCCCACAGGTTCGGGAGAGACCGATCATGAGCATTTCGGGGATGACCGGCTTTGGTCGGGTGGACGGGGCGCTGGGCGATTGGACATGGTCAGCCGAAGCTCGCTCCGTCAACGGGCGCAATCTTGATGTTCGCTTCCGGGGTCCGCCGGGTTTTGAGGCCCTTGAGCGCATCGCCCGGGAAGGGGCGCAGGCCCGGTTTCAGCGGGGCCAGGTCACCATCGGCCTTCAGGCCAAGCGGGTCGAAAGCCAGGCGCAGGTCAAGGTCAACCTTGAGCAGGCTGAGCGCTACCTGGCCGCCGTGGCCGGGCTGGTCGCCGATGGACGTGCCGCGCCGCCGCGGGTTGACGGCCTGCTTGCCCTGCGCGGGGTGATCGAGGTGACCGAGGCCGACCCAGACCCCGAAGCCCTGGCCCGGGTCGAGGCGGCCATGGGGGCGTCCTTGACCGAGGCGCTGGATGCTCTGCAGCTGGCGCGAGAGGCCGAGGGCGCAGCCCTGATGGGGGTTCTTGCGGGGCAGACCGACCGGATCGCAGACCTGACCGCCGCGGCCGCATCCCTGGCCGGGGAGCAGCCGGCGGTGCTCAAGGCCCGTTTCGCCCGGCGGATGCGTGAGCTGATCGGTGATCCCGCCGGCTTGGAAGAGCGCATTGTCCAGGAGGCGGCCGCCATGGCGGTGAAGGCCGACGTTCGCGAAGAGTTGGATCGCCTGGCCGGGCATGTGGATTCGGCGCGCGCCCTGCTGAACGGCGATGGTCCCGTCGGTCGCCGACTGGACTTCCTCACCCAGGAATTCATGCGTGAGGCCAACACCCTGTGCTCCAAGTCGGCGCTTTCGCCGCTCACAGCGGTGGGCTTGGAGCTCAAGGCGACGATCGAGCAGCTTCGCGAGCAGGTGCAGAATGTGGAATAGAGATCGCGCCCCTGGCCATTGCGCCCGTATGAGAGCCTGATGATCCACAGTTCCATCCCCCGTCGCGGCCTGATGCTGCTGATCTCCAGTCCGTCGGGCGCCGGCAAGACCTCCCTGTCCCGGCGGCTGGTGGCGGACCACGCCGAGCTGGAGCTATCGATCTCGGCCACCACCCGCGACCCGCGTCCGGGTGAAGAGGATGGGCGCGAGTACCATTTCATCGACCGGCCGACCTTCGACGAGATGGTGGCGACCAACGCCTTCCTGGAGTGGGCGAACGTTCATGAGCATCGCTATGGCAGCCCGCAGCAGCCGGTGATGGACGCCCTGGGCGGCGGCCGGGACATGCTGTTCGACATTGACTGGCAGGGGGCGGCGCAAATCGCCGGTAAGGCGCCCGATGATGTGGTGCGCGTGTTCATCCTGCCCCCCAGCATGGCGGAGCTTTCCCGGCGTCTTCATGCTCGGGCTCAGGACCGGGAGGACGTCATCCAGCGCCGCCTCGGTCGCGCCTATGGTGAGATCGAGCGCGCGGTCGACTACGACTATGTCATCATCAATGACGACTATGACCGCGCCTATTCCGACCTTGCCCACATCTATCATGCCGAGCGCCAGAAGCGGGTGCGCAACCCGGGCCTCGCCGACCTAATTCAGCAACTCCTCGACGAACGCCTTCCCTAGAGTTAGAGCCCAGGCTCGGCCTTCAGGCTATCGGCCAGGCCCCGCATGTCCCGCCCGGTCGGCGCCTGGAAGAGCCGCAGGCCGAATTCTGGCAGGATCGACAGAATGTGGTCGAAGATGTCGCTTTGGATCGCCTCATAGGCCTCCCACTGGGTGGTGTTGGCGAAGGCGTAGACTTCCAGAGGCAGACCCTCGGGGGTTGGGTCGCGCTGGCGCACCAACAGGGTCTTGTCCTTGGCGATGCCGGGGTGAACCTTCAGATAGGCCAGGACATAGGCGCGAAACGAACCCACATTGGTCAACCGTCGGGTGTTCACCGGATCTCGGCCTGACTTGATGAGAGACTCGTTCCAGGCGGCGAGTTCCTTGTCCTTGCCGGCCAGATAGACATCCAGCAACGCAAAACGCTTCAGGCCCTCGCGTTCCTCAGGGGTGAGGAAGCGTATGGTGGTCTGATCAATCAGGATGGCGCGCATGATCCGGCGGCCGCCGGACTCCTGCATGCCGCGCCAATTGACGAAGGACTCGTTGATCAGCCGCCAGGTGGGAATGGTGGTGATGGTCT
>NZ_JAUSBZ010000014.1 GCF_030651755.1 Phenylobacterium sp.
ACCTGGAAGTTCCGCGCCATGTACGAGATGCGCGCGCGCATGGCTGACACCCTCGGCTTCGAGCTCCGGGTGCACCGCAATCCCGAGGCCCTGGCCCGCGGCATCAACCCCTTTGACCATGGCTCGGCCCTGCACACCGACATGTGGAAGACCGAGGGCCTGAAGCAGGCCCTCGATCAGTACGGCTTCGATGCGGCCTTCGGCGGCGCCCGCCGGGACGAGGAAAAGTCCCGCGCCAAGGAGCGCGTCTTCTCCTTCCGCTCGGCCCAGCACCGCTGGGACCCCAAGAACCAGCGGCCTGAGCTGTGGAACCTCTACAACGCCCGCAAGGCGCAGGGGGAAAGCATGCGGGTCTTCCCGATCTCCAACTGGACCGAGCTTGACATCTGGCAATACATCCACCTGGAGAACATCCCGATCGTCCCTCTCTACTACTCGGACGTCCGGCCAGTGGTGGAGCGCGACGGCGCCCTGATCATGGTCGATGACGACCGCATGCCGCTGCGTCCCGGCGAGACCCCGATGATGAAGTCGGTGCGGTTCCGCACGCTCGGCTGCTACCCGCTGACCGGCGCGGTCGAGAGCACCGCGGCCACCCTGCCGGAAATCATCCAGGAAATGCTTCTCACCACCACGTCTGAGCGCCAGGGCCGCGTGATCGATCACGACCAGGCCGCCTCGATGGAGAAGAAGAAGCAAGAGGGCTACTTCTGATGTCGCACCAGTCCGCACTCATCGCCGAAGACATCGAGGCCTATCTCAAGGCCCACGAGCACAAGAGCCTGCTGCGCTTCCTGACCTGCGGATCGGTGGACGACGGCAAGTCGACCCTGATCGGTCGCCTGCTCTACGACTCCAAGATGATCTTCGAAGACCAGATGGCCGCCCTTGAGGCCGACTCCAAGCGGGTCGGCACGCAAGGGGGCGATATCGACTTCGCTCTGCTGGTGGACGGTCTGGCCGCTGAACGTGAGCAGGGCATCACCATCGATGTCGCCTACCGTTTCTTCTCCACCGACACCCGCAAGTTCATCGTCGCCGACACCCCTGGCCACGAGCAATATACCCGCAACATGGTCACCGGCGCCTCCATGGCGGACGCGGCCATCATCCTGATCGATGCGCGCAAGGGCGTGCTGACCCAGACGCGGCGCCACTCCTACCTCGTCTCCCTGCTGGGCATCCGCCATGTGGTCCTGGCCATCAACAAGATGGACCTGGTGGGCTGGAGCCAGGAGGTGTTCGACACCATCCTGGCGGAATATCACGACTTCGCCGCCCAGATCGGCGTCAAGGCCTTCACCGCCATCCCGATGTCGGCGCTCAAGGGCGACAACATCACCGAGACCAGCGACAAGGCGCCCTGGTACACCGGCCCGGCCCTGCTGCCGCACCTGGAGTCCCTGGATGTCGAGGACGACCTGCGGGAGAAGCCCTTCCGCATGCCGATCCAGTGGGTCAATCGCCCCGATCTCGATTTCCGCGGCTTCTCCGGCCTGATCGCCACCGGGACCATCGCGCCCGGCGACAAGGTCAAGGCCCTGCCCTCGGGCCGCGAAAGCACCGTGGCCCGCATCGTCACCATGACCGGCGACCTGCCCCGGGCCGTGGCCGGTCAGTCGGTGACCGTCACCCTGACCGACGAGATCGACGTCAGCCGCGGCGACGTGCTGTCCATCGCCGGCCAGCCGCCGGAGGTGGCCGACCAGTTCGAGGCGACCATCGTCTGGATGGATGACGAGGGCATGCTGCCCGGCCGTCCCTATCTGATGAAGATCGGGACCCGCATCGTCGGCGCCAGCATCACCGAGCCCAAGTACAAGGTGAATGTGAACACCCTCGAACAGCTGGCCGCCAAGCGGTTGGAGCTGAACGAGATCGGCGTCTGCAACCTCTCCCTCGACGCCCCCATCGCCTTTGACGCCTACAAGGACAACCACACCCTTGGCGGCTTCATCCTCATCGACCGGATCTCCAACCGGACGGTGGCCGCCGGCATGCTGCACTTCGCGCTCCGCCGCAGCCAGAACATCCACTGGCAGGCCCTGGACGTCTCCAAGGCCTCACGCGCCGCCCAGAAGGGCCAGAAGGGCCGCGTGGTCTGGCTCACCGGCCTCTCGGGCGCCGGCAAGTCGACCATCGCCAACCTGGTCGAAAAGCGGATGCAGGCCGACGGCCGCCACACCTATCTGCTGGACGGCGACAATGTCCGCCACGGCCTGAACAAGGATCTCGGCTTCACCGAAGAAGACCGGGTGGAAAACATCCGCCGGGTGGCCGAGGTCTCCAAGCTGATGGTCGATGCGGGCCTGATCGTGCTGGTCTCCTTCATCTCTCCCTTCCGGGCCGAACGCCGCATGGCCCGCGAGCTGATGGAGGACGGCGAGTTCGTCGAGGTCTATGTGGCCACCCCACTGGCGGTGGCCGAGCAGCGCGACGTCAAGGGCCTCTACGCCAAGGCCCGGGCCGGCGAGCTGAAGAACTTCACCGGCATCGACTCCCCCTATGAGGAGCCGGAACACGCCGAGATCACCGTCGACACCACCACCCTGTCGCCCGAACAGGCGGCCGAGGAAATCGTCGCCTGGCTGGCCAAGAACTAGGGTCAGGCTGAGCAACACCACGAGACGGGCCGGACGCCGCAGGGCGCCCGGCCCTTTTTCGTTGCGGCGCCGTTCAAGGCTCGCGGACCACCGGCGTGTTCAGCCCCTCGCTGGCCTTGGCCATCTTCTGATCGAACGTGACAAAGGCCTCGCAGTCGGCGGCGGCGGCCAGATGCAGGGCGTCTGCGAAGTCCATTCCGCCGTCTGCCCATTTCAGCGCCGCAGCCACCCGTTCGGGCTCCTGGAGGGTGACATTCGGCAAGCCGGCGAAGGCGCGCAGGGCGGCCAGGACATCGGCCTTGGCCAGACCATAGGCGCCGCGCAGCACCCACTCGCTCTCAAGAACCACCGTGGTCGGCGCAAGGACCCTGTGGCGTTCGATCAGCTCCCGCGCCCTGGCCGACTGGTCAGGAT
>NZ_JAUSBZ010000021.1 GCF_030651755.1 Phenylobacterium sp.
ATTTGCGCGCTCAGGGTCTGGGCCGGGGCCTTCTCAAAGGTGAGGGTCAGGGCGACCTCACCGCCCTCGTCCAGGGCGCCGGTGGGACCGATCAGCATCAGATGCTCAGCGCCAGGCCGGAGCGCGACTCTCTCGCCGGCCGGCAGGACCAGGCCATCGGGCAAGGCCCGCATCCGCATGACGCCGTCGTCCATGGACATGGTGTGGATTTCCGATCGCGCCGCGGCGGGGCTCTGGACCGCCACCAGCCTGTCGTCGACGGCGGACTGCAGGGTCACATAGCAACCCACGGCGGGCGCGCCAGCCGCAGCGGGCCGACACCAGGCGTCGGCGGCGACGACGCTGGGCTCTGCCTCGGTTCTGGGGCTGCAGGCGGCCAGCAGGGCGAGGGGGGCGATCAACAGGACGGGTTTCATATTTGAGCTCCGGATAGGGCGGTCGGCCAAAGGGCCTGGCGCCGGAAGGTGAGGTCGGGGGCCGCTGCGAGTTGAGACCCCCGACTAGTGGAAAGAGGACGACGACAGGGTCTTAAAAATCGAGGACAAGGCCCGCAAAGAGCGAGCGGCGGTCGCCGGGCCAATAGGCGGCCGTGGCGTCGGTGGCGGCGATCACCGGCTGGACGTTGGAGACATAGGCCTCGTCGGTCACATTCCGCAGATCGACAAAGAGGCTGACGCCCGACCGGAAGGTCCAGCCGGCGTTGATGTGGGCCACCGCATAGGACGGGGCTCGTGTGGTGTTGGCGAAGTCCACGAAGGCGCCCCGAGGCGTCCACTCCACCGAGGGCGCGACGAACCAGCCCTGGGGCGCCTCATAGCGAAGCTCTGCGCGATAGAGGTGCTCGGGCGCCACCGGCAGGCGATTGTCGCCATACTGCGGATCGTCACGGAAGGCGAAGTCCGACCAGGCGTAGGTCTGGCGCAGCCGCCAGGCCGGGGCGAAGCGCCAGTCCAACGCCGCCTCGATCCCCCGGTGATAGGTTTCGTCAGCGTTGAAGGTGGTGGCCGGCCGGTCCTGGCTGACGCTGAATTGCAGAAGCTCCTTCACCAGCTCGGCGTGATAGAAGGTCAGGTCCCAGGTGAAGGCGCCGCGGCGGCCCCGGGCGCCGACCTCGAAGGTCACCGCCTCCTGCGCCTCGACGGGGGCGAATCCAGATCCTGTGGGCGAGAGCGCGCCGAAGTTCGGCGGTTCGACCGAGCGCGTCACATTGGCGAAGACTTGCGCCCCGTCTGGGGCTTCCCACAACAGGCCAAGCCGCGGCGCCAGCCAGTCGAAGGTTCGGGACGCCTGCAGGTTGAAGGTGGCGGGCGCCCCTGGCACAGGCCGGCTGTCATAGTCACGTTCGGCCAGGCCGTAGGTCGCCCCGGCGATGACCGCCAAGCTGTCGGTGACGAAGAGGCGGCCCTCGCCGAACACGTCCAGGGCCCGGGCGTTCTGGTAGGACACCGAACGCAGGGCGCCGCGCGAGCCAGCCTGATTGACATAGAAGTGGGAGTCCAAGTCGCCTTGACGGCCCCAGACGCCGCCATAGGCGTCAGCCCGGCGTCCGGCGATCTCCCCGTTCCAGTCGAGCCTGGCGAAGACTCCGTAGTTGCGGCTTTCCTGGCCGATCACCTGGAAGATCGGGTGTTCCAGATCCTTCCAGATCCCATAGGCGCCGGCGGACAGGGCCAGGTTGTTGGCGAGGTTCCAATCGAGGGTCAGGGCGCTACGGACCGCGGTCACGTCGCGGGCGTAGTCGCTGAGCACATTGCCCGCCGAGGCCTGCCGCGGATCAGCGTCGAACTGCGCCCGGGTCAGGGCGCCGGGGATTTCCTGCTTGATGTGGGCGCCGTTGAGTATCAGCCGAAGCTGAGCTGTTTCGCCAAGGTCACGGCCCATGTTCAGGCTGGCGAATTGAATGTTCTGCTGGCTCTGGGGACGCGGACCCTGGCCGGTCTGATTGGTCACCGCCACGAAGCCGTCCCAGGGGCCGCTCTCGCCCGCTGCGGCCACATGCTGGCGCAACATGCCGAAGTCACCCCCGTCCAGGCGCAGACGCAGGTCGTAGGGCGCAGTCTCCCCGGTGGGCGTGACCATGTTCACGGCCCCGCCCAGGGTGGCGCCGCCGAAGCGCAGGGCGTTGCCGCCGCGATAGACCTCCACAAAGCGGGTGATCAGGGGATCGGCGATCTGGCTGTCCCCAAAACCGTCGGCCTCGTTCAGAGGCAGGCCGTCCTGGGCGATCAGCAGGCCGCGATTGTGGTTGGCGTTCCCCAGCCCGGAGCCGCGGATCGAGAGGCGTATGTCGCCGCCCCACTTCTTCTGAGCAAAGACGCCCGGCGCATCGCGGAGCATGTCGTCCAGGGCCAGGGCGAAGCGGCCCTCGTAGGATTCCGCCGCGACGACAGAGACCGCCCCTGGGGTCTGTGACAGGCGCTGCCGGGCCTGCGCCACGACGGCAGAGTCCTCCGGGTCAGGGCGGGCGGTGACGATGACGGAGTCGACGGTGGTCTGGGCTAAGGCGACGCCCGGCAGAAGGACGAGCAACAGGGCGCCAGAGGCGAAAAAGGCGGATTTCATGGTGGGTATCCCCGGCCACAGGCGAGCGGCCAACACAGGTGCAGGAAGCCCATAGGCCGCGAAGGACCTTGGGCGGATTGCGAACAGGACCGGGCGGACCGGTCTCAGACCTGGGTTTGAGGGGGGCCTCGAGCGGGGGGCGGAGGAGCGGCCAGGCCACGGCCGGGCGTCACATGCCCGGGCGCGGCGGCCAGCCGGAGGGCGGCGGTCTCGAAGACGATGGGCAGGATCGTCGGCAGATCCGGCGTCACGCTCGCCACCGCATGGCCGGCGAACACGCAGGGGCTGTGGCGGGCGCCCTCGTCCTCGGAGGGTGAAGGCGCGCCAGGCAGGTCTGAGGCGGCCATCTCGATCATGCCCTGCGGGGTGCAGAGCATCAGGGTGAAGGCTGGTCCGTCAGCCTTGGCCGGGGCGGCCATATAGCCCGGCGGGATCAGGATCTTCAGGCCGATCGCGACCACGGCCAGCATCATCAGGATGCTATGCGGGAGACTCGCAGAACGGGCGAAAGACGGCTTCACGGGGCCGCCATAGTCCAGGCGGCCGCGCTTGGGAAGGGGGAGCCCCGTCTAGACCTATTGTTGCTGCTGCTGCTGTTGCTGGTCGTGCATCACCGCATTGGGCGCCGGGCGACGACGGGCGTTGCGACTGAAGGTGGGGGGTGAGATGCGCAGGAATTCCGGCTCTGTGATCGCCGCCCGGGCCCGCCGGACTGACACGCCGACCGCCAGCTGGCTCTCGGCGTCGCCCTTGAAGACCCCCCGGGAAGGGGGAACGTCACTATAGTCCCGGCCGATGGCGGCGGCGACGTGCCGCTCTCCGGCCAGGACATTGTTGGTGGGGTCAAACCCCACCCAGCGCAGGCTCGGCAGGAAGACTTCGATCCAGGCGTGGGTGGCGTCGGGGTCGGAGCGGTCCCCACTGTCGCGATCAGTGAACAGATAGCCCGAGACGTAACGGGCGGGGATCCCCCAGGCCCGGCACAGGGCGATCATGATGTGCGTGAAGTCCTGACAGACCCCGCGGCGTTCGCGCAGGGCTTCGTCGATCAGGCTGTCGGCCTCGGTGACGCCGGTCTCATAGGCGAAGGACTCATAGATGATCCTCGACAGGGCGGTGACCGCGCTCAGGGGATCGAGCAGACGCAGCCGCTCGATCTCATGTTCTGCGGCGAAGGCCCGCAGAAGGTCGGTCTGCACCACAAATCCATGCTCGCGGAGGAAGTCGAACTGGTCGCCCCGGACGAAATCGCTGCGCAGACGGTCCCATTCGCCCATGTCCAGAGCCTCGGGCAGGGGCGGCTCGGGCTGGGTCTCCACCGCCGAACGGGCGACGATGGTCAGCCGGTCGTGGGGGTGGGGGACGTCGAAGTGATAGACGGCGTTGCCGAAGGTGTCGGCGTAGGAGAACAGCTGGGCGCCTGGATCGATCTCCAGATCGAAGCTCACCAGCCGCTGTCGCGCGCCCTTCTGCGGCTGCATCCAGACCTCCATGAGGCTTTCGCGCACCGGGGCGGCGTAGTGGTATTGGGTGACGTGGCGGATTTCGAGAAGCACTAGGACATCCTCAGGCCGGAAGGCGCATTTCGAGGGGATAGGCCACGAAGGCGTCATAGACGCCGCGATGGATGTCGCCGCACTCGGCCAGCACGCCCTCCAGGAAAACGTGGGAGCCATCGCGTTCGATCTCGGCCATGTCGGCATATTGCAGCCGCGCCTTCAGACGCCCCGCCAGGCGGCCAGGACCCGCATGCACGGCTTCGGCGTGACGGCTGAGGGTGGACAGGTGGGCCTCAATCTCGTCGGTGCAGAAGCGGATGGAGCGGGGGAATTCCGCATTGAGCAGCAGGAATTCCAGGATCGGCTGAGCCCGCACATCGGCGGTATAGACCCGCAGATAGGGCTCCAGCGCACAGCTCATGCGGAGAACCGCGGTCAGGGTCGGGTGGTCCAAGGGCTCGCCGCCCCGACCGAAGCAGACCTCCAGCAACCGTCCGATCAGTTGGGCGCGCTCCAGGTGCGCGCCGAGCAACAGGAAACGCCAGCCCTCTCCATGGCTCATCGTCGCATCGGCCGCCCCCTTGAACAGGTGCAGGTCGGCGATGATGTCGTGCAGAAAGGCGGACGAGCCGTCGTTGAACGACTTGGAGGCCCCGTCCCCCGCCAGCCGCAGATGGACGAGGTTCAGACGTTCCCAGGTTTCGCTGGTGATCTGGTCGCGGACCTGGCGGGCGTTTTCCCGGGCAAGCGCCAGGGACGAGACCACCGAGTTCCCCTCCAGACGATCAAGCGCCAGGGCGCGGGCGGACTCGAACGGCGAGGCGATCTTCTCCGGGGTCGCCTCGCCCACGGCTGAGAGGGCGATCCGAGCCACCTGGGCCGCGGTCTCGGCCCGGTCCAGGGTTGCGGTCAACATGATGTCGGCCAGCCGCGCCACATGCTCGGCCCGTTCCACATACCGGCCGATCCAGTAGAGACTGTCGGCGAAGCGAGCGAGCATCATGACGGGGATACTCCAGGTTCGGCCAGGACCCAGGTGTCCTTGGAGCCGCCGCCCTGGCTGGAATTGACCACCAGGGAGCCCTTGCGCAGGGCCACTCGGGTCAGGGCGCCGGGGGTCACGGTGATCTTTTCCCCCGAGAGGATGAAGGGCCGCAGATCCACGTGGCGAGTGTCCACCTCGCCGTCGATCAGACAGGGTGCGGTGGACAGCTGGATGGTGGGCTGGGCGATATAGTTTTCCGGGTCGGCCTTGATCGCCTGGGCGAATTCCTCCCGCTGGGCCGCCGTGGCGTGGGGGCCGATCAGCATGCCATAGCCGCCCGAGGCGCCCACGGCCTTGACCACCAGCTTGTCCAGATTGGCCAGGACGTGGCTGAGCTCGGACGGTTCGCGGCAGAGGAAGGTCTCGATATTGGGCAGGATTGGCTCCTCGCCCAGATAGTAGCGGATGATTTCAGGGACATAGGCATAGACCGCCTTGTCGTCGGCGACCCCGGTGCCCGGGGCGTTGCACATGACCACCGTGCCGGCGCGATAGGCGTTGAACAGGCCCGGCACCCCAAGAGACGAGTCCCGGCGGAAGGTGAGGGGGTCGATGAAGTCATCATCCACCCGGCGGTAGATGACGTCGATCCGCCGCAGGCCCGTGGTGGTCCGCATATAGACCATGTTGTCGTGGACCACGAGGTCGCGTCCCTCGACCAGGGGCGCCCCCATCAGCCGGGCCAGATAGGCGTGCTCGTAATAGGCGGAGTTATAGACCCCGGGGGTCAGCACCACGACCTGGGGATTGGGCCGCCACTCGGCCATGCTCCGCAGGGTCGAGAGCAACAGGTCGGGATAGCGATCGATCTGCCGCACCCCGGCCAGGCGGAAGGTGCCCGGGAAGGTGCGCTTGGAGGCCTCACGGTTGGCCAGCATGTAGGACACGCCCGAGGGGACCCGCAGATTGTCCTCCAGGACGGCATAGGCTCCGTCCTCCTGGCGGATCAGGTCGCTGCCGCAGACATTGGCGTAGGCCTGGTGGGGCACATAGAGGCCCTGCATCTCGCGACGGTAGGAGGGCGCGCCCAGGACCAGCTCCCGCGGCACGACGCCATCCTTGAGAATCATGCGCTCGCCATAGATGTCGGCGAGAAACAGGTTCAGGGCCTGCAGCCGTTGTGTGAGGCCCGCCTCAATCTGCGCCCACTCGTCGGCGGGAATGATTCTGGGCAGCAGGTCGGTGGGAATGATCCGCTCGGTGGTGCTTTCGGCCCCATAGACCGTGAAGGTGATCCCCTGAAGCAGGAAGAACCGCTCAAGGGTCCTCTGCCGCTCGTCCAACTCGCCGGGACCCAGTTCCGCCAGCCGCCGCGCCATGACCGCGAAGTGGGGGCGTACCGATCCATCGGGGGCGTACATCTCGTCATATGGCGGTTTCGCCGCCGCCGCCTGGGCCATGGCCCGGTCGATCTCTTTAGCTCGTTGCGCTGTCGCCACGCCGCACTCCACCCGCTTGCGTCCTCGAAACCGCAAGCTGAGTTCGAAGCCTAGAGACTGCGGATAGGTTCGTCGCCTTGTAACATGAGTGGTTCAGATGCAGGCGCCAGGCGCCTGAAAAATGGGCGCTGGGTGCGGGGTGACAGGGGGCCGCCGCACCGTTACAGGGTGACACGGGGGCTGAAGGGTGAATGCGTGGGACGAATTGCCTTCGCAGCCGTCGCCACGGCTGCCCTGTGCGTCTTTGGAGCCGGAGCGGCGCGGGCCGAACCGAGGGCGGACGTCCGCGGTGACCTCAGCGGGGATCTGCGTGAGCGGATCGTGCGCGCCATCGGTGAGACCGATCGCCCCGTAGAAAATCTGTTTCAGGCCAGGCGCCGGGCGCGGGATGCGGCCGAGAGCGCCATCGCTGTCCTCAGGTCGGAAGGCTATTACGCCTATACCGTCTCGGCTGAGGTCAACGATCTTGATCCTCCCCGACCGGTGGTGGCCGTGACGCCTGGGGCGCGGTTCGTCTTCGCCGAGCCTGGGGTCGAGTGGACAGGAACAGCGCCGGATGAGGCGACCCGAACCCGGGGCCGCGAGGCCATGGGGCTCAGACCCGGCGATCCTGGTCGATCGGCCGAAGTGGTCGCCGCCGAGGGCCGAATCGTCGCCGTGGTCCGCAAGTCTGGCTATGCGGACGTCTCCGCCGATCCCCGTGAAGTGATCGTCGATCATGCTGATGACACGGTGCGTCCGACCTATCGCATTTCCGCCGGCGATCTGGTGCGCCTCGACGGCCTGATCCTCGACACCGAGGGCCGTACGAATCCCGCCTGGCTCGATCAGTTGCGTCCTTGGGAGGAGGGGGATGTCTTTGATCCGGAGGACGTCGCCGAACTTGAGCGCCGCCTCCTGGACACCGGCGTCTATGACACGGTCACGGTCGCCCTCTCGGCCCGGGATGATGTGGACGAGCAGGGCCGTCGGCGGGTTCTGGTGGGGCTGTCGGATCGCCCCCGGCGGACCCTGGAGATCGGGGCCAGCTACTCCACCATCGAAGGCTTCGGCGTGGATTCCCGCTGGAGCCGCTACAACGTCCTCGGCCGGGCCGACACCCTGGCCCTGGTGGCCCGACTGTCGGAACTCGACAGCCGCCTCGGCGCCGATCTTACCCTGCCCCATTGGCGTCGCGCCGCGCAGACCCTCCATATGAACACCGGCGCCTACCGGACAGTCACCGACGCCTATGACGAGACCGGGATCGGATTGGGCGCGGATCTGCGCCGACGCTATGGCGCCAATTCATTCGTCACCGTCGGCGGCTCCCTCGACTTCTCACGCAACGAAGAGAAGGAGGCTCGGACCCTGTCGCCCCTGGGACGCGACCTGCTGACGGCGGCGGTGTTCGGGGCGGTCTCGCTGGACCGGTCCAATGATCGCCTGGACCCCACCCAGGGGTGGCGCGCCGACACCCGGCTGGAGCCGACCTACATCGCCGGCGACGAGGCCTTGCCCTATCTGGAGGTCTCCGCGCAGGGGGCGGCCTATCTGCCCCTCGACAGTCAGGCCCGCACCGTCCTGGCCGGTCGTCTGCGGGTGGGAAGTCTGGTCGGCGGTGAACTGCCGGATATTCCGGCCTCCCGGCGGTTTTACGCCGGTGGCGGGGGCTCGGTGCGGGGTTATGCCTATCAGGGGGTCGGGCCAAGGCTGGCCGACAACACTCCCCGCGGCGGCCTCTCCCTGGTGGAGGTCAGCCTGGAGGTCCGCCGCAAGCTCACCGATCGTTGGGGCGTCGTGGCCTTTGTCGACGCGGGCTCTGTGGGCGAGGAGATGACCCCGACGGGGGACAACCTCTCTGTCGGTGTGGGTGTCGGCGTACGCTATGATCTTGGCTTTGGCCCGATCCGCGCCGACCTCGCCATACCCCTGGACGCCGAGAAGCGTGACGGTGGGTTTCAGATTTATCTCAGTATCGGACAGAGCTTTTGAGCGCCGACCTTCAGCCCGAGCCTGAAGTTCAGGGGCGCCGACGCCCGCGGCTGAAGCGGCGGTTGGCCGTCGGCGTCCTGGTGCTGATGGCCCTGACCTTCGCCCTGTTCGCGGCTGTGCGTTTCGGCGCCATGGCGCCGCCAACCATGGGGCTCATCGAAGCGCGCACCGATGGGCTCGCCATCGGCCGGTTTGGCAACCTCAAGGTTGAGGGCCTCAGCGGCGACCTGTTCCGCGATCTCCGGATCCGACGTCTGACCATCACCGATGAGGAGGGCGTTTGGCTGGAAGCCGAAAACATCGCCCTGCAATGGAATTATCTCGAACTTCTCCGGCGGCGGTTTCATGCCGAGCGCCTTACGGCTGATGAGGTGCGCTTGCTGCGCCGCCCGACCCTGACACCCAAGAGGGATGAAACGGGCGGCATGCCGGTGAGGATCGTCATTGATCAGGCGGCGCTGAGATTGGCCCTGTCGCCGGAGTTTAGCTACGAGCGCGGCCTTTATGACGTCACCGCGCGACTTGACGTTCGGCGGCGGGGGCGCGGCCAATCTGGCGAGCTTCGCGCCCAGAGCCTGCTCCGCCCTGGGGACCACCTGAACGTCACGTTCGACATGGGGCCGCGCCGCCCCCTGCTGGTGGACGTGAAGGCTCTGGAGGCCCAGGGGGGAGCCATTGCGGGCGCCCTGGGCCTGCCCGCCGATCGACCGTTCCAGATGGATGTCGACGCCACCGGCGCACAGTCGGAGGGGCGGTTTGAGGCGACGGCGCAGTCGGGGGGCGACACGCCCCTGCGGGCCAGCGGCGGCTGGAATCGCCTGGGCGGCCGGGCGGTGGGCCGCCTGGCCCTTGACGCCTCCCGGCTTACAGAGCCGCTGGCTGCGCGGCTTGGTCCTGAGGTGCGGTTCGATATTCAAGGACAAGGCGTCGATGATGGCCTCTACAATCTCACCGCCCGGCTGGAGTCGGCCAACCTCAATGCCCGAGCTGTTGGGCAGGGCAATCTGGGAGAGCGGAGGACTGGCCCTCAGGGGCTGAGCCTGACGGTCGAGACCGTCGCGCTCTCCAGACTCACCGGCGGGCCTGAGGCTGGCGCGGCGCGCCTTGCGGGCGTCCTGCGGGGCGCTGCTGATGATCTGACTTTCGATGGCGACGTGCGGGCCAGCAGCCTCGCCGCCGGCGGATACGCCCTGGACGTGGTCAGCGGACCAGTGACCCTTACACGCAATCGCCGAGGGGTCGTCGTTGAGGCGGAGCTGAGGGGCGCCGGCGGCGCCGGCGACGGATATCTGGCCGCCTTGGCCGGTCCGCAGCCGACCGCGGACCTGGCGATTGAGCGGTTTGCTGACGGTCGCCTGTTGTTGCGTCGGCTGAATGCGACAGGCCAGGGTCTGGCCGTTGAGGCGCGCGGAACTCGCGGCCTGCTCGGCGGGCTCAATGCGCGCGGAACAGCCCGCTTCTCCAACCTGGCGGCCGCCCGCGCGGGCGCCTCGGGACAGGTGGCCCTGACCTGGTCGGCGGATCGAGCCGGCGGACAGACGCCCTGGACGCTGCGGGTCGATGGTCGCGGGAGCGAGCTCGGCACCGGCTATGCGCAATTGGACCGTCTGCTGGGACCTGCGCCACAACTGCGGGTTCGGGGACGATTGGATGGTGGACGGGTGGGCCTGGAGGAGGGCCGTCTGAACGGGCGCGCCCTGGATGCCGACGCCGCAGGGGTCTACGGCCCTGATGGCCAGCTGCGGTTCAAGATTGACTGGAAGGCCGAAGGGCCGCTGCAGGCGGGACCGGCGGAGTTCAGCGGCAAGGCCGACGGCACAGGCGCCCTGACCGGCTCGCTGGCGGCGCCGCGACTGGACCTGACGGCGCGGTTCGACGAGGTGGATCTGCCCAGGCTGCCCCTGCGCGACGCCCAGGTCACCCTGAGTTTTGGCCGCAGCCAGAGCCAGGCCGCGGCCGGTCAGGTGACGCTTGTGGCCGAGAGCAAGTACGGACCCGCCCGGGGGCGGGCCGACTTCGTCTTCCCCGAATCCGGCGTTGACCTGCGCGAAATCGCCGTCGACGCCGGCGGGGTGCAACTGCTGGGAGATGTCAGCCTGAGGCGCTCGGTCCCCTCCCGGGCCGACCTGCGAATGGCGATCGGTCCAGGCGCCCTCTTGAGCCGTGGCGCGGTCACCGGTCGGGTGCGGATTGTCGACGGGGTCGAGGCGCCGATGGCCAATCTGGATCTCAACATCCAGGACGCCGTGCCGGTGGGCAGCGATCTGGCGATCGTCGCCGGGCGTCTGACCGCCCAGGGCCCCCTGGACCAATTGGCCTACGACCTCAATGCGCGGGGCGGCTATGGGGGCGAACGCTGGGACGTGGCGGGTCAAGGCGCCCTGGCTGAGGCTGACGCCGCCCGCACCCTGACCTTTATGGGCCGGGGCGGCTATGGCGGTCGGCAGGTCTCGACGGTTCAGCCGGCGATCTTCCGGTTCGGCGAAGGGGTGCGCAGCGCGCGGGTCCTGCTGGGGACGCCTGACGGTGGGCGGGTCAATATTGACGGCCGCCTGGCCGGCGCCCTGGCCGACGTGGAGGCGCAGATCACCAATCTCGGGCTGAACACCCTCAACCCTGACCTGGCCGGGCGGGTGAACGCCAATCTCTCGCTCTCCGGGCGTGATGGTGAGCTGGTGGGCTCCCTGGGCGCGCGGCTGACCGACGCCCGTGGTCGGGGCAGCCCCAGGGCTCAGGGTCTGGACGGCGTTCTTGAGGCCGTCCTCAATGACGACATGCTGAATGTGAAGGCCGAGGTCAGCAACGAACAGGGCCTCCGGGCTGAGGCCGACCTCGCGCTGCCGGCGGAAGCCTCAGCGCGGCCGTTCCGTCTCGCCCTGGACCGTCGCAAGCCGGTGCGTGGCCGGTTCTTCGCTGATGGCGACGTGGAGCCTCTGTGGGCCCTTCTCGTCGACGGCGATCGCACCCTGGCTGGCCGCGTGCAGGTCAATGGCGAAATGGGCGGCACCCTGGCCGATCCCACCCTGTCCGGGCGGGCCAGCCTTGAGGGGGGCCGGTTCGACGACGCGCCCACGGGACTGAGCCTGCGTAATCTGGTGGTGTCGGCGGTTTTGTCTGAGCGGGTTATCGATGTCAGTCAGGCCCGCGGTGTCGATGGCTCGGGCGGACGGGTCGACGGCTCGGGGCAGATCAGCCTCTATCGGGGCGGCGTGTCGGGCTTCCGCCTGCGGCTGGATGATTTCCGGCTCATCGACAACGACATCGCCCAGGCTGACGCCAGCGGCGAGGTGACCATCAATCGCAACGAAGAGGGCAAGGTCCGTCTGTCGGGGGACCTGCAGGTGACCGAAGCCGAGGTGGCGGCCGACCCGCCGACTCCCTCCGGCGTCGTGACCATTGATGTGGTCGAGCGCAATCGGTCCCTGGAGCTCGACCTGCGCCAGAATCTTCGCCCCCAGACCGAGCGGCGGGGTGAAGGCTGGGCCCTGGATGTGCGTCTGAAGGCGCCGCGCGGCGTCTTCCTTCGGGGGCGGGGCCTGGACCTGGAAATGTCCCTGGATGCTCGGGTGACCGGCTCGACCGCCCGTCCCATCCTGTCGGGAGAGGCTCGCGTGGTGCGCGGCGACTACGAGTTTGCTGGGAAGCGCTTCCAGTTCGACTCCCGCGGGGTGGTTTACCTGTCGACCTCCCCGGAGAGCATTCGCCTGGACCTGACCGCGACCCGTGACGATCCGGCTCTGACCGCGGTTATTCGGGTCAGCGGAACGGCCGCCCGGCCCAGCATTCGCCTGACCTCGACCCCCGTTCTTCCTGACGATGAGGTGCTGTCCCAGGTTCTGTTCGGGCGGTCAGCCTCGCAGCTGTCCACCATTGAGGCCGCCCAGCTGGCGGCGGCGCTCTCGTCCCTGGCCGGCGGCGGCGGGTTCGACATCGTCGGCAATCTGCGGGAGTTTGCGGGTCTGGACCGGCTCAGCCTCGGCGGCGACGAAAGCTCTGGCGTCACCGTGGCCGGCGGCAAATATCTGACCGATGACGTCTATCTCGAGATCATCGGCGGCGGGCGCGACAGCGCCACAGCTCAGGTGGAGTGGCAGGTGCGGCGCAATCTATCCATCGTCTCGCGCCTGACCGGGGAGGGCGACAGCCGACTGTCTGTGCGTTGGCGACGGGACTACTGAGCTGAGGCCCTGGCCTGGTGGTAGGTCTGATCCCCCAGGTGCAGGACCCCGTCCTGCGGGGTCACCGCGCCGATCGGGATGTCGGCCAGACCGTCCAGTTCCTCATAGATGGGGCCGAAGTCCTGCAGGCTGGCGGTGAGCAAGGCCTCCAGGGACGGGATGACAAAGTAGCTCGGCTGGAAATCATCGATACGGTATGGCGTCCGCATCAGTCGAACCAGATCGAACGCCAGGCGGTGGGGCGAGGCGTCTTCGAGGCAGAAGATCGTTTCCGCCCGCGATGACACGATTCCGGCCCCATAGATTCTCAGTCCCTCCGGCGTGCTCATCAGCCCAAACTCGACCGTGTGCCAGTAGAGCCTCGCCAGATGGGCCAGATGGCCCTTGGTCAAGGCTCGCTGGCCGCCGCGGCCGTAGGCTTCCATGTAGTCGGCAAAAACCGGATCGGTCAGCATCGGCACGTGGCCAAAGACGTCGTGGAAGACGTCGGGCTCCTGCAGGTAATCAAGCTGTTCGGCCGTGCGGATGAAACGCCCGGCCGGAAAACGCCGATTGGCCAGGTGGTCAAAAAAGACCTCGTCGGGGACCAGTCCGGGGACCGCCACCACCTGCCAACCGGTCAGCGCCTGAAGCTCTATATTGATGCGATTGAAGTCGGGAATTCCGCCCCGATGCAGGTCCAGAGCGTCGAGCCCCCGCAAAAAAGGTTCGCAGGCGCGGTCCTCAAGCAGATGAGTCTGCCGCTCATAAAGGGTGGTCCAGACCTGATGATCCTCGGGGCTATAGCGCGCCCAGCCTTGATCTATGGTCCAGTCCGACGCCGCGCCCGCAGGCGGACTGTGGGGTTTGACGATCTCGCTCATGAGGCGAGAATGCGCGCTTAAAAGAGAAAATTCCGTTCGATATCGGCGTTAAACCGGCGAAATACGGAATAGAAATTGCGCCTAGTGGCTGATCCGTGGGCGCAACGTGTAGTGGTCGCCATTGAAGGAATCGAACAGAAGGGCGGCCTGGGGGTGGGCCACCGGCTCGCCGGATTCATCCGGCAGCAGGTTCTGCTCGGAGACATAGGCCACGTAGGCGCTCTCCTGGTTTTCAGCCAGCAGATGATAGAAAGGCTGGTCCTTGTGCGGGCGCACATCCACAGGGATCGACAGCCACCAGTCCTCGCTGTTGGCGAACTCAGGATCGACATCAAAGATCACCCCGCGAAAGGGGAAGATCCTGTGCCGGACCACCTGACCAATGGCGTACTTGGCGCTGCGAGGTTCCATAATAGGGATTGATACACCACGTTTTCTGACCGGAAGGTGAACGTAGTCATCCTGTCACACGGTGCAAGGCGACGCCTTTCAGTGGGCGAGTACGCTTGCTACAGTCGCCTGTGAAACGAGGCGGTCGCAGTCGGGCCGGCTGCAAAGGGACAGGTGGCGGTCCATGTCAGAGGCGCCGAGAGCGCCCGACACGAGGTTGCGTGCGCGGGACAAGACGACGAAGGACGGGCCCTGCTATGCGGCGCTCGACCTCGGGACAAACAACTGCCGACTCCTGATCGCCACCCCCGCCGCCGATGGATTCCGGGTGGTCGAGGCCTATTCGCGGATCGTGCGTCTGGGGGAGGGGCTCTCCCAGACCGGCCGGCTCTCCGAAGCGGCGATGGACCGGGCCCTCGCCGCCCTGGCGGTGAGCGCCGAAAAGGTCCGCCGCCGCCGCGTGGTCAAGCTTAGAGCTGTGGCGACCCAGGCCTGTCGGTCAGCCGAGAATGGCGGGGCCTTTGTCGATCGGGTGGCGCGCGAGACCGGCCTCAATCTCCAGGTGATCACACCCCACGAAGAGGCGCGCCTGTCGGTGGCGGGGTGTCTTGGCCTGCTGGATCGGCAAGCCAAGGCCGCCCTCGTCGTCGATGTGGGCGGCGGTTCGACCGAGATGTCCTGGGTCGATCTCAGCGGACCTGCCCAGGCGGCCGATCGAATTCCGCCGATCCGCGCCTGGCTGTCCATCCCCATTGGCGTCGTCACATTGGCGGAGCGCTTCCCGGAGGGCGAGCAACCGACGGCCCAATGGTTCCGGGCCATGGTCGAGGCGATCAAGGCCGAGATCAGCGCCTTTCACCGGGCCGACACCCTTCGGTCGGTCTTTGACGAGGACGCCGCCCATCTGGTGGGAACCTCCGGGGCGATCACCAGCCTGGCGGGCCTGCACCTGGGGCTTGAGCGCTATGACCGCTCCCGTGTGGACGGAATCTGGATGACGCGATCCGATTGCGACCGGGCCGCTGACATGCTGCTGGCCCTGACGCCAGGCGAGCGGGCTCAGCAGCCTTGCATAGGCCCGGACCGGGCCGATCTGGTCCTGGCTGGCGCGGCCATCCTCCAGGCGGTGCAAGAGCTTTGGCCCTGTTCTCGGGTGCGGGTTGCTGATCGGGGATTGCGCGAGGGCGTGCTAATCTCGCTGATGTCCGATAAGGGCGGACGCCGACGCCGTCGTCGCGGGCCGCGCCGGCGCCGCTCCGGCGAGATGACCAAGGCGCCTACATGACCGAACCGCCCCGCAAACGTATGGTCCGCCTGCCCACGGGCGGCAGCGACGAGGGTCGCGCCAAGCCCGCACGCCTGAAGACCGCCAAGCAGCGGACGCCCTCGTCCCAGGCCTGGCTGGAGCGCCAGATCAACGATCCCTTCGCCGCCAAGGCCCGGGCCCACGGCTATCGGTCGCGGGCGGCCTACAAGCTGATCGAGATCGACGACAAGTTTCACTTCCTGAAGCCCGGCGTCCGGGTCATCGACCTGGGGGTCGCGCCTGGCGGCTGGACGCAGGTGGCCATCGAGCGGGGCGTGACCCACATCGCTGCCGTCGACCTCCTGCCGGTCGATCCGATGCCGCCCGCCCACATCCTGCAGATGGACTTCACCGATCCCGAGTGCGGGCCGATGCTGATCGACCTGCTGGGCGGTCCGCCGGATCTGGTGCTGTCGGACATGGCGCCAAACACGGTGGGTCACCGCCAGACCGACCACCTGCGCATTGTCGGCCTGATCGAGGTGGCCACGGCCTTCGCCATCAGCGTGCTGAAGCCGGGCGGCGCCTTCGCCATCAAGGCCTTTCAGGGCGGCGAGGTCGGCGACCTGATCCAGAAGCTCCGCCTGGACTTTGCGAGCGTGAAGAACGTCAAACCCAAGGCCAGCCGCGCGGATTCCTCGGAGACCTATATCGTCGCCACAGGCTTCAAGGGCCGGCGAGACGCGCCGGACGCCGGCGCCTAATTCACACTGCGACGGCCACGGCCCTTGCTCCCACCGCGCCGGACGGCTTATACGCGGCTCGCAAAACGGAGAGTCTCATGGAGATTCGCGAAGGGCTCACCTTCGACGATGTTTTGCTCGAACCCGGCGCGTCCGAGGTCATGCCCACCCAGGTGGACACGACCACGCGGCTGACCCGAGAGATCCGGCTGAACATACCCCTCGTGTCCTCAGCCATGGACACGGTCACCGAAAGTCGGCTCGCCATCGCCATGGCGCAGGCCGGCGGCCTGGGCGTGCTGCATCGCAACTTCACCGTCGAGGAGCAGGCCGATCAGGTCCGCGAGGTGAAGCGCTATGAGAGCGGCATGGTCATCAATCCGCTGACCATCCACCCGGATACGACGCTGGGCGAGGTCCGCGAGATCAAGGCGCGCCGCCGCATCTCGGGCTTCCCGGTGGTGGAGCGCAACACCGGCAAGCTGGTGGGTATTCTCACCAATCGGGACATGCGCTTCGAGGCCAGCGACGCCATGCCGGCCAGCGCCATCATGACCCGTGAGAACCTGATCACGGTGAAGGAAGGCGTGGAACAGGCCGAGGCCCACGAGCTGCTGCGCCGGAACAAGATCGAGCGCCTGATCGTGGTGGACGACGCCTATCGCGCTGTCGGCCTGATCACGGTCAAGGACATCGAGAAGGCCCAGGCCCATCCGCTGGCCGCCAAGGACAGCAAGGGCCGCCTGCTGGTGGGCGCGGCCTCCACTGTCGGTGACGCCGGCTATGAACGCTCCATGGCCCTGATCGACGCCGGGGTGGACGTGGTGGTGATCGACACCGCCCACGGCCACAACGCTGACGTCGGCCGCGCCGTCGGACGGATCAAGGCCGTGAGTAACCGGGTGCAGGTGATCGCCGGCAATGTCGCCAC
>NZ_JAUSBZ010000023.1 GCF_030651755.1 Phenylobacterium sp.
AGGACCCCGTCCATGCGCTCCAGCTGCAGGCGGAGCAACATCACCACGTCGCAGCCGGCTATGCCCTTGCGCAGGTCGTGGAACACTTCGGAGCCCCAGCGATCGGCTTCGGCGGGCATCAGGGTCGGCGGGCCGACGAGCCGGACCTCGGCGCCCATCATCTGCAACAGCCCGACATTGGAGCGCGCCACCCGGCTGTGCAGGACGTCGCCGCAGATGGCCACTCGCAGGCCGGCGATACGGCCAAAGGCCCGGCGCATGGACAGCGCGTCCAGCAGGGCCTGGGTGGGATGCTCATGCTGGCCGTCGCCGGCGTTGATCACCGAGCAGGACACCTTCTGCGACAGCAGGGAGGCCGCGCCCGAGGAGGCGTGGCGCACCACCAGCAGGTCCGGCTGCATGGCGTTGAGCGTCACGGCGGTGTCGATCAGGGTCTCCCCCTTGGAGATGGACGAGGCCCGGGGACTCATATTGACCACATCGGCACCCAGGCGCTTGCCGGCCAGTTCGAAGGAGCTCTGGGTGCGGGTGGAGTTCTCGAAGAACAGGTTCATCAGCGTGCGACCCTTGAGCAGGTCGAGCTTCTTCGAGGTCTGGCGATTGAGGGTCACGAAGGTGTCGGCCAGGTCCAGAAGATCGCTGACCTCGACGGGATTCAGATCCAGGACCGACAGGAAGTGGCGCTTGGGAAAGGGGAAGGTCTTCCCCAGGACGTCGATCAGACCGGATTCGGGCGCGCTCATGGGGCCGTCCTCTTAAGGGGGCGGGGCGGGCTCGCCAAGCCGTCTGTCCTTCGCCGGTCCATGCCTAGGCCTCCGCCGCGGGCAGGTTGCGCAGGCGCTCCAGGGCGCCCTGGAGGATCCAGGCCGCGGCGGTCTTGTCCACCACCTCGCCCCGGCGGGCGCGGGTCATGTCGGCTTCGTCCACCAGCATGCGGTTGACGGCCATGGAGGACATGCGCTCGTCCCAGAAGGCGATGGGCAGGTCGCGCAGGCGCAAGAGATTGCGGGCGAAGGCGCGGCTGGACTGGCAGCGGGTCCCTTCGGTGCCGTCCATATTGACCGGCAGGCCGATGATGACGGCGAGGGCGCCGCGGCCCTCCATCAGGGCGAACAGAGATTCGGCGTCCTGGGTGAACTTGGTCTTGCGGATCAGCTTCAGCGGCGAGGCGACCATGCGGCTCGGGTCTGACACCGCCACGCCGATGGTCTTTTCCCCCAGATCCAGCCCCACCACAGGGGCGAGGCGCGGCAGGTGGTCGGGGAGGTCGCTCAGGTCAATGACAGCCATGTCCTTCCATAGCGCCGCCCGCAGATGGGCCAAAGGCCTAGAATCGCCGGTCCCCCGGCGCCTTTGCACGCACACGGCTTGCCAGAAGCCGACCTCCGCGGCTAACCCACGGGTCAGATTGCAAGGAGGCCCCCATGGCCATCGACGCGGCGACCGTGCGCAAGGTCGCCAAGCTGGCGCGCATCGCCGAACCTGAAGCGCGCATCGAGCCGCTCGCCCGCGAGCTCAACGGCATCCTGACCTGGATCGAGATGCTGAACGAGGTGGACACCGACGGGGTCGAGCCCATGACCTCGGTGGTCCACCAGGGCCTGCCCATGCGCGAGGACGTGGTCACCGAAGGCGGTGATCCGGCCAAGGTGCTGGCCAATGCGCCCAAGACGGCCAAGGACTTCTTCGTTGTCCCCAAGGTGGTGGAATAGATGAGCGACCTGACCAAGCTCACCCTCAAGTCCGCCCTGGAAGGCCTTGAGTCCAAGGCCTTTTCCTCCGTGGAGCTGACGCAGGCCCATATCGAGGCGGTGGAACAGGCCAAGGCGCTGAACGCCTATGTGCTGCAGACGCCCGACAAAGCGTTGGCCATGGCCCAGGCCAGCGACGCCCGCCGCGCCCAGGGCGAGGCCGGCGCCCTGGACGGCGCGCCCCTGGGGATCAAGGATCTGTTCTGCACCGAGGGCGTGCGCTCGACGGCCTGCTCCAAGATTCTGGGCGACTTCCAGCCCACCTATGAGTCGAACGTCACCGCCAATCTGTGGCGGGATGGGGCGGTGATGCTGGGCAAGCTCAATATGGACGAGTTCGCCATGGGCTCGTCCAACGAGACCAGCGCCTTCGGCCCGGTGATCAACCCCTGGCGCGCGAGCGGCGAGACCACGCCGTTGACGCCCGGCGGCTCGTCCGGCGGCTCGGCCGCGGCGGTGGCCGCCCAGCTCTGCCTGGGCGCGACTGCCACCGACACCGGCGGCTCCATCCGCCAACCCGCCGCCCTGACCGGCACCGTGGGGATCAAGCCGACCTATGGCCGCTGTTCCCGCTGGGGGGTGGTGGCCTTCGCCTCGTCCCTGGACCAGGCCGGTCCCATCGCCCGGACGGTGGAGGATGCGGCCCTGCTGCTGACCTCCATGGCTGGCCATGACGCGCGCGATTCCACCAGCCTGGACGTGGCCGTGCCGGATTTCGCCAGCTTCGTCGGCAAGTCGGTGAAGGGCATGCGGGTGGGCATTCCCAGGGAGTACCGCGTCGACGGCATGCCCGCCGAGATCGAGGAGCTCTGGGAGCAGGGGATCGCCTGGCTGAAGGAAGCCGGCTGCGAGGTCGTCGAGGTGTCGCTGCCCCACACAAAATACGCCCTGCCGGCCTACTACATCGTCGCCCCGGCCGAGGCCTCGTCCAACCTGGCGCGCTATGACGGCATGCGCTTTGGCCTGCGGGTCGACGGCGCCAATCTGACGGAGACCTATGAGCAGACCCGCGCCGCGGGCTTTGGCGAAGAGGTCAAGCGCCGCATCCTGATCGGCACCTATGTGCTCTCGGCGGGCTACTACGACGCCTATTATCTCAAGGCCCAGAAGGTCCGTCGGCGCATCGCCGACGACTTCGACCAGGCGTTTGAGAAGGTCGACGCCCTGTTGACGCCGACGTCGCCATCGGCGGCCTTCCCGCTGGGGGAGAACGCCGATGATCCGGTGGCCATGTATCTGAACGACATCTTCACCGTGACGGTGAACCTGGCTGGTCTGCCGGGGATGAGCGTGCCGGCCGGCGTCGACGCCAAGGGCCTGCCACTGGGTCTGCAGCTGATCGGTCGCGCCCTGGACGAGGGCTCGCTGTTCTCGCTGGGCGGGGTCATCGAAAAGGCCGCTGGCTTCAGCCAGCAGCCGCAACGCTGGTGGTAGCGCCTCCGCCCGGGGCGAACCCAGGGGCGGAGGCGGCCAAACTCAGTCGGTGGCCAGTTCGCTCTTGATGGCCGCCAGGGTGTCGTCGGTGATCATGCCCTCGGAATAGGGCTTCAGCTCCACCAGGGTCATGCCCTTGAACATGTCGTAGGAAGGATGGGTGCTGATGCCGGGAATGTGCTTCTCCAGCACGGCCTTGGCCTTTTCGTCGGCCACCAGGTCGGCCACCGGGGTGGATTCGACGGTGAGGGTTTGAGCAGCGACGCCGGAGACGGCGGCGAATGTCAGCGAAAGGGCGAGGGCGCCCGTCATAAGAGCCTTGCGCATGGATGGAGTTCCTCCCTGGAACGGCGTTGTTGCCGAGGCGGAGTGAGCGGCAGGCGCGGGCGTTTCGCAAGTGGGTTTAACTTGGCCGCTTCCGCAGGTCGGCGGCTGGGATTAGGAAGAGCGCATGACTGAGAACACCAAGTTGATCCAGGGCCGGACCGGTCCGTGGGAAATGGTCCTGGGGCTGGAAGTCCACGCCCAGGTCGCCTCCAACGCCAAGCTCTTCTCCGGCGCGGCCGTCGGCTTCGGCGCGGGACCCAACGCCCAGGTCAGCCTGGTGGACGCCGCCATGCCGGGCATGCTGCCGGTGATCAACCGCCGCTGTGTGGAACAGGCCGTGCGTACGGGCCTTGGCCTGAAGGCGCAGATCAATCTGAAGTCCACCTTCGACCGCAAGAACTACTTCTATCCGGACCTGCCCCAGGGCTACCAGATCAGCCAGTTCAAGGAGCCGGTGGTCGGCGAGGGCGAGGTCCTGGTGGAGCTGGACGACGGCGAGACCATCACCGTGCGCATCGAGCGGCTGCACCTGGAGCAGGACGCCGGCAAGTCCCTGCACGACCAGGATCCGGACTCCACCTATGTGGACCTCAACCGGGCCGGCACCGCACTGATGGAGATCGTCTCGCGGCCGGACATGCGCACGGCGGCGCAGGCGGCGGCCTATGTGAAGAAGCTGCGGACCATCCTCGTCTATCTCGGCACCTGCGACGGGGACATGGAGAAGGGCAATCTGCGCGCCGACGTGAACGTCTCGGTCTGTCGTCCCGGCGCCTATGAGAAATTCCGCGAAACGGGGGACTTCAGCCACCTGGGCACCCGCTGCGAGATCAAGAACGTCAACTCCTACCGCTTCATCCAGCAGGCCATCGAGTACGAGGCCCGCCGCCAGATCGAGATCCTGGAGGACGGCGGCAAGATCGACCAGGAGACCCGGCTGTTCGATCCCGGCAAGGGCGAGACCCGGTCCATGCGCTCCAAGGAGGAGGCGCATGACTATCGCTACTTCCCTGATCCGGACCTGTTGCCGCTGGTGTTGGATCCGGCCTGGGTGAAGGCCATCGAGGACAGCCTGCCCGAGCTGCCCGACCCCAAGAAGGCCCGCCTGCAGAGCCAGTATGGCCTCTCGGCCTATGACGCTGGCGTGCTGGTGGGCGAACAGGCCCGGGCCGACTTCTTCGAGGCCGCCGCCAAGGGGCGCGACGCCAAGCTGGTGGCCAACTGGGTGACCAATGACCTGGCCGCCCGGCTGACGGCGGCGGGCCTGGATATCGAGGACAGTCCGATCAGCGCCGGTGAGATCGCCGATCTGGTCAAGCTGATCGAAGACGGGGTCATCTCGTCCAAGATCGCCAAGGATGTCTTCGAGCGCATGTGGGCGGGCGAGGGCGCGCCCGCCGAGATCGTCGAGAAGCAGGGCCTGATGCAGGTCTCCGACACCGGCGAACTTGAGGCGATCATTGACGGCCTGATCGCCGCCAACCCGGCCCAGGCCGAGTCGGTGAAGGAGAAGCCCCAGGCCATCGGCTGGTTTGTCGGCCAGGTGATGAAGTCCACGGGCGGCAAGGCCAATCCCGGAACCGTCAACCAACTGCTGAAGGCCAAACTCGGGCTCTGAAGACCGCGGACCTGAAAACGAAAAAGGCCCCGGATCACCGATCCGGGGCCTCTTTTTTGTGACTTCGGACCTCAGCGGTTGCTGATGATCTCAAAGATAATGCCTGTCGCGATGGCGGTCAGCAGGTAGTCGTTGCCCACCTGATGCCAAGCATAGCCCCGCGGCGGCGGGCGCAGGCGGTAGCGGTGGTAGTCGTGGATCACGTAGCCGCGATAGTGGTGCGGCAATACCGCGCCTCGACGCCAAGCCACATAGCCCGGCCGATATTGCGGATGGCTGTAATAGACGACCGGCGGCGGACCGTAGAACCAGCGGTTCTGGTAGTAATAGCCGTTGTAGCGGCGATGATCCCAGGAGGCCTGCGGGGGAGGCCGCGGCGGCTGATAATGGGGCGGCGGCCGGGGGGGCTGGTAGTGGCGGCGGTCGTCGTAACGCGTGTCGCGTCGGTCGTAGCGATCGTCCCGGCGGTTGTCGCGCCGATCCCAGTTGTCCCCGCGACGATCTGCGTGGTTCTCACGCCGGTCCCAGGACTGAGCCTGGGCCGCGGTGGCCGAGGCCGCAATGGGACCTGCGACCGCGGCGATGGCCGCCAGACTCAAGATCAGACGTTTCATTTTACGTCTCCTTGTCATGCGGACCCACCGAGGCGGCCCGCCACATCCCCCGATGGATGGAGAGTGGCGGGCCGGGCCTGAACCCAATCTGAACACTTAAGTCAGATTCACCATGTCCCTAGTTGAACAGACTGAGCACCACCTCGGCGATCAGACCGGTCTGGGTCTGGGCGAGATAGACGTCATTATCGACGCGAACCCACTGGTACCCGGCCGGGGGCGGACGCAGGCGATAGCGGGCCGGTTCGGTGATGTAGTAGGTCCGCTCCGTCACATAGGCGCGGGGGATATGCTGCCCGCGGCTCCAGCGCTTTTTCGCCTGGCCCGGCGGCATGCCGTGGGGATGGCCTTTTCCCGCCGCCTTGCTGTGGGGATGGCCCCGGTCGTGCCACGGCTGAGCCATGGTGGTCGCGGGCAGGGCCAGAGCCATGGCCACGGCGGCGGTTATAAGCGCAGTCTTCATCGCGAAGCTCCTCGTGTCGTGTCCCTCACAAGGAAAACGCCTGGCGGCGCAATGCGCTCCAACCCGCGGCAGACCCGCGGCGCCGCGCTGCGGCTGACGCCACTTTGTTAAGTCGATGGATACAAAGGTTTCGCAGTAGTAAGCGGGCCGAAGTCTGACAGATTGTCGCATAATTTCGGGTTATTTTCGGACTTAACCATATGTTCAGCCGATCTCGACTTTTCTTCGCTCATGGATTGCGGAGCAAGGGCGCCAGAACGGGGCTCACCGCTGAATGAGGACATGAAGATCATGTTTGCGAACCTGGACGTGGGACCGGTTGAAGGTCTTCCCCTGCCGGGGCCTGAGGCTTCCGGCGACGAGCTGTTCCGGCTGGGCATGCTGTATTCGACCGGGCAGGGCGGCGCGCCGCTCGACTATGTGTCTGCGCACATGCTGTTCAACCTGGCGGCGATGAAGGGCTCCCTGGAGGCCAAGGTCTATCGCAAGGAACTGTCGCAGGAGATGGCGTCCGAGGACGTCGCTGAGGCCCAACGCGCCGCCCGCGAGTGGCTGGCCCAGGGTTGATCCCTAATTCACGCCCGCTTCATTGAGGGCGTAGCTGAAGCCGAACTGGATCGGCGACAGGTCCCGGAAGTACTGCTGGACGAACAGTCCGGCGTTGGCCACGCCGCTGCGCGGCACATAGATGATGTCGAAGCGGCGCAGAGGCACCAGGTCGGCGCTGGGACGGCGCAGACCCGCCAGCAGGTCGGTGGTGCGCATCATGCCCTGGCCGTCGGCGCCGCGGCGAATAATGATCACCTTGCTGCGATCGGCCGTGGTTCGGAACCCGCCGGCCTGAATCACCGCCCGCAGGGCGTCCGCATCGCCTTGCATGTCATAGACGCCCGGCGCGCCGACCTCGCCGCCAACGAACACCTTCAAGGGCGCCGCCTTGGCCGTGACAAAGACGTCAGGCCGCAGAAGATGAGCGCTGTAGGCCTGGGACAGCGCCGCCTCAAGCTGCAGGGTCGTGCGATCGGCCGCCATGATGGGCGGGATCAGCGGCACGGTGATCCGGCCATCCGGTTGGACCGTGACCGTTCTGGTCAACTCCGGCGCCGACGGCACGACGACCTCGATCTCATCCCCCGGATAGAATCGATAGGCCGGCTCATAGTCGGTCCACTGGGCGTAGGGGATATTGGCGAACTGGGTTTGATGCTGCGGCTCGCCCAGACCCACAAGGCTGGCGCCCGGCACGCTGCGCGCCCCGCCGCAGGCGGCTAGGGCCAGGGCCATGGAGAGGCCAATTGGGGCGCGGAATCTGCGGTCGATCAGCATGATCTCAGGGTTAACAGGAATGGGTAACGAAGTCTTAAGCGCGGAGGGCGACGGTCCGGCTAAGTCTCCCGAGGGGATATCGGATTCGCTATGGCCGCTACGAGCGCCTGGACTGTCAGAACGCACGAGGCCGCTCCCCGATCAGAGTGGGTGGCGCGGCCGCGCTATGCACCGTCGGACTTCATCACCCTGCTCTGGCGGGAGCGGTTTCTCATGCTGGCGGTCTTCGCCATATTGTTCGTCATCGGCGCGGCCTTCGCCCTGACCCTGAAGACGACCTATCCCGCCAGTTCAAGCATCCTGGTCCGGCTCGGTCAGGAATATGTCTATGAGCCGCGAGCCGGCGACGCCGGTCGCGGGGCGGTGCCGGACCCTGAACAGGTCATCCAGTCGGAAACCGAAATTCTCGGCTCGACGGAGCTGAAGCAGCGGGTGATCGATCGCCTGGGCCTGATGCGGATCTATCCCCAGCTGGCCAAGAAGTTCGCCGACGCCTCTGCGGCCGAAAAGCGCGTGATCATGGGCCAGGCGATCCGCGGGATCGAAACCAATCTGAAAATTCAGACCGCGCCGGACACGCCCATCGTTCGGCTGGTGTTCACCCACGAGGATCCGAAGATCGCGGCCCTGGTGCTCAACACCCTGCTTGAGGAGTATCTGATCTTCCGCCGCACCGTGCTGGTGGAGGCCAACGCCCCGGCCATGGCCCTGCAGCGCGAGGCCTTTGAGGGGCGTCTGCAGGAGGCCGATGCGGCCTATGAGAACTTCCTGACCAGCAACCGCATCGCTGACTTCGTCGCTGAGAAGGCGGCCCTGTCCCAGCTCCAGTCCCAGATCGAACAGCAGAAGTACCAGACCGAGGCGCAACTGCAGGACCGCAGCGGCCGGCTGGCCGCCCTGCAGAGCCAGATGAGTCAGGTTTCTCCGGAGGTCGGACTCTATCGCGACGTCAACAACGCCGCCTCCGACAAGCTGGTCGAACTGAAGCTCCAGCGAGAAGACCTGCTCGGCCGCTACCGCTCGGACGCTCAGCCGGTCCGTGATCTTGACGCCCAGATCACCCGGCTGGAGGAAGGCATATCGGCGGGCCGCACCACCGGCGACGGGGCCCGGCGGATCGGGGTCAATCCTGTCTTCCAGACCCTGCAGACCGAACGCATTCAGTTGCAGGCCGAGGTGGCCGCCCTGCGCCAGTCCCTGAGCGCTCTGAACACCCAGATGAGCCAGCTTCTGGACCGGCGTCTGAAACTCGCCGAGCTTGAGCCGCGCTTCCAGGCGCTCAGCCTCGACCGAGACGTCCTGCAGGCCAATGTGCGTGACTTCGCCGTGCGCGAGGAACAGAGCCGCGCCGCCCGGGAAATTGCGGCGGCTTCCAACGACAATATCCGCATCGTCCAGCGCGCCACGGCGCCGGCCCGCGGCTCCAGCTTGAAAAAGCCCGTGTTGGTGCTGGCCTTCCTGTTCGCCGGCTTCACCGCCCTGTGCGCCGGCCTTTTGCGGATGTTCCTGCGGCCAGGATTGCCGACGCCGGCTTCGGCTTCGCGCACCCTTGATTTGCCCGTTCTGGGCGTCGCCCCGCTGAAAGCCGCATAGGATGATGATCTCTGCGCGGCATGACGCTTTCCGGTAGGCTCGCCCCAGTGTCCGCGCGGCGATTCGAGTCATGGTGAACCTCAACGCCGAGATGGCTGAGCTCTGGGCGTCCCTGGGGGCCCCAGCGGCCGGTCGCGCCCGCACCATCCAGATTGTCTCGGCGCGGCGGGGCGAAGGCGCCTCCACCGTGGCCCGTGAACTGGCCTTTTTCGCCGCCCGGCGAGCGGGTCGGTCGGTGTGGCTGGTGGATCTCGACCTGATGAACTCGCCGCAGCACGAGGCTGTGGCTGCAGAGAGCGACCGCTATGGCCTGTTGGGCCAGCCGGCCGCGGCCAGCCCCGACGGATCGATCTTCTTCTCCATCCAACCCCCGGCCCAGGGGCCGGATGGCAAGCCCTGGCCCGACGCCCGCTATCTGGCCGCCCATCGGGTGGGCGCGGCCCGCTGGTGGGTGACCCGGTTCCGCCGCGAAGCCCTGCGGGGCCGTCAGAGCGTCCACATCCTGGCGGATGGCGACTATTGGAGCGCCCTTCGCCGCTTCGCCGATCTGATCATCGTCGACTGTCCTTCGGCCGATCGGTCGCAGGCGGCGATGACTGTCGCGCCCTTCATGGACCAGACCCTGCTGGTGGTGGCGGCCGATGAGGCCGACGTCCGCGCGCCCGCCCTGGCCCGGGACGCCCTGGTGGGGGCGGGAGCCGATGTGGTGGGCCTGTTCTTCAACCGGGCGACGGTGGAGCAACCCCCCTTCGCCCGCGCCTTCCTGCGGTGAGCGGCCTCACCTATTCGGCGGCCCTGGCGCCTGCGCCGCCGATGACGGCCTGGCGGTTGCTCCTGGCCGGCGCCTCGGTCTTCCTGCTCTTGGTCTACAGCCAGGCCTGGGTGTTTCCGTTGATGGGCGAAGAGGCCGATGTCAGCCAGGGGGGCTTGATCCGCGCCCTCTATCTGCCGGCCTATGCGGCGGGGTTCCTCCTGCTGGCGGTGTCGCCGGGTGCGTCCTTCCAGGCCCTGTTGCGCCAGCCCTTCCTGGTGGCTCTGATGCTGCTGGTGGCGGCTTCGACCCTGTGGTCCATCGCCCCGGACCAGACCTTCCGGCGGGTGTTCGCGGCCTATTGCTCGGCCCTGGGCGGGGTGGTCCTGGCCTCGCGGCTGAAGTGGTCGGAGCTCGCCGAAGTGACCGCCAGCGCCTTCGCCGTCCTGGCGGTGATCTCCCTTCTGGTCCCCCTGGCCTTGCCGTCAATCGGGATCATGCAGGAAATCTTCCCAGGCGCCTGGCGGGGGGTCTGGTCAGAGAAGAACGCCCTGGGGGGCAATATGGCCCTCGGATTCGCCATCATGGGCGCCGCCGCCATGCTCAACCCGCGCAGGCGAATGATCTGGTGGGGGTTTGCCGGCCTCACCCTGCTCCTGACCCTGATGTCCACATCCAAGACCTCCCTGGTGGCGCTGGTGCTGGGGCTGGCCGCCCTGATCTTTGTCGCCATCGTCAGGCGGGGACCCGCCACGCGGGTCGCCATCCTCTGGCTGGCCATCGTCGGGGCCGGGATGGGGCTGGGGGTCGTGCTGTTTGCGGCGGACGCCATATTCGATCTGCTGGGCAAGGACGCCACCTTGACGGGGCGCACTGAAATCTGGTCCGCAGCCATGACTCAGATCGAGGCCAGACCCTGGACGGGTTATGGCTTCGGCGTCGTCTGGGACGATCTGGGCCCCTGGGCGCCCCTGGCGCAGATGACCAAGGACGCCGGCTTCGTTCCGCAACACGCGCACAATTCCTGGATCGAGCAGTGGCTGGGCATGGGCATTCTGGGGCTGGCGGCCTTCGCCCTGTTCTACGCCCAGACCGTGCTGCTGGCCCTGGTCGCCCTGTTCCGGGACAAGGGCGCCTATCTCGCCGTGCCCTTCCTGATCGTCTACAGCCTGATGACCATCACCGAGAGCATCGCGGTGACCTATAATGACTTCCGCTGGGTGCTGTTTCTGGCGATCGCGGTGAAGCTGGCCTGGCCAGACCGCGAGATCGAGGCCCGTCGGGGGTGAGGCCCTCCCGTCGGCGCCCCCTGTGACTGGCCGCCAAGGATCTGCCCATTTGCTGACCTCCTACGGCTGGACCGAGGCGCTGGACCGCGACTTCGCCCCCTTTGCGCGCGAGGGCCTGACCCCGGCGCGGGTGGTGATCCAGCACCGCGCCCGGTTCGTGCTGATGGGGGAGGGTGGAGAGTTCTCCGCCGAGACCGCTGGCCGGTTCCTGCACAACGCCTCGACCACGGGCCTGCCCGTGGTGGGAGACTGGGTGGCGGTGGACCGACAGGCAGGCGAGGGGGTCTCCACCATCCATGCGGTGATGCCCCGGAGCAGCCAGTTCGTCCGCAAGGCCGCAGGCGTGGTGGACAAGCCCCAGGTGGTGGCGGCGAACTTCGATGTGGTTCTGCTGACCACGGGCCTGGACACCGACTTCAACCTCCGCCGGATCGAGCGCTACCTGACCGCGGCCTGGGGGACGGGCGCCCAGCCGGTGGTGGTGCTGACCAAGGCTGATCTGGTGGACGACGTGGCCGAGAAGGTCGCCCAGGTGGAGGCCGTGGCGCTCGGCGCGCCGGTTCTGGCCCTGTCGGCGCCGACGGGACAGGGGCTGAAAGCGCTGAGGGCCTTTCTGACGCCGGGGACCACGGCGGTGATGCTGGGCATGTCCGGGGTCGGCAAGTCGACCCTGGTCAACGCCCTGGCCGGAGAGGCGCGCCAGGCGGTAGGCGAGGTCCGCGCCACTGACGGCCGCGGCCGCCACACCACCACCCACCGGGAGCTGGTGCTGCTCCCCGGGGGCGCCCTGATCCTGGATACGCCGGGCATGCGTGAACTGGGACTCTGGGATCCCGGCGAGGCCAACGCCCAGACCTTTGAGGATATCGAGGCCCTGGCCCGTGAGTGCCGGTTCCGCGACTGCGGCCATGTGGCCGAGCCGGGTTGTGCGGTTCAGGCGGCGCTCAAATCCGGCGAACTGTCGGTCGAGCGGCTGGAGAGTTATCGCAAGCTGGGCCGCGAGGGCGCCTTCATCGAGCGTAAGGAAGATCCCGCTGCGGCCATCGCCCACCGCAAGCTGTGGGCCAACCGGGCCAAGACCGAACGCCGACGCCGGCGGGCCGAGGAAGAGGGCTGAGGCGAAGCTCAGGCCGCTGCGGGTTCGACGCCCAGCCGCTGAGCCCCCTCGGTTACGGTGACGATCTCCATCCCGCTCATCTGGGTCCGGTCGATCAGGCGGGCGAGCGCCTCGGGCGTGCAGCCCCAGGGGGACGGGTCGGGGCGCACATCATGGGTGTAGAGGATCAGCCACGCCTTGCGGGCCCGGGCCTTTGACAGCCAATGCTCGGCGATGGCCTCGCCGTCTGGGCCTTCGACGCCGACGGCCGGGGCCTGATTCAGGTCGGTTCCCGCCTCGATCACCCCGTGATGCAAGGCGCGGAGAACGCCATAGCGGGCGGCGAGGGCGCTCTTTGGTCCTGCGGCGACGTCCCCATAGGGGTAGGCGAAGTGGTTGACCGGGCCTGCGCCCCAGTCGACCAGGGCGGCGCGATTGCGCGCGGCGTCATCGGCGGCGGCGGCGCCTGAGGCCTGGCCGCAATCGAGGTGGGAATAGGTGTGACAGGCGATCTCATGGCCCGCCTGGGCCAGTCGGGCATAGTCGGCGGGCTGCGCGAAGCGCCCCATGGGGCCCTCTGTCCCGGCCAGACCCGCCGAGACATAGAAGACCCCACGGGCGCCCCGGGCCTCCAGCAGGCGGGCGCCAGTCTCGACGGCGGTCAGGGGGGCGTCGTCGAAGGTGAAGGAGACCATGGGCGCGACCGGTCCCCGGGCCAGGGGCCGGCGGTGGGCCAGGCGCACCAGCCGGCGGCGCAGCTTGCCCTTGAGGGACCGGTCGGGCTGGTAGGCTTGCTCAGGGGGCATCAGACAGCCTCGGCATAGAGGGCGGCGCGATAGAGGCGCATGGCGAAGGCCCGGCTGGGCAGCGGCGCCAGGTCATTGAGGGCGAAGGCCTTGATCAGCGGTCGCCAGAGCCCGCGCAGGGGCACACGGCGGAGCAATCTGGCGACGCGATAGCTGGGATAGGCGCTGACCACCTCGGGGTGGGCCGCCACAACTCGGGCGAAGTTGGCCGCCGACTGCTCGTACTTGGCTGCGATCACTGAAGCTGGATCGAGGCCCAGATGGGTGGCGGTGTTGTCGATGTGCCGGATCGGCCAGCGGCGGGCCACCCGCATGCCCCACTCGACGTCCTCCCAACCCCAGCCCGCGAAGCCCTCGTCGAAGCCTTCGGCGGCGAAGACGTCCCGGCGCACCAGCAGGT
>NZ_JAUSBZ010000026.1 GCF_030651755.1 Phenylobacterium sp.
TGGCCCTGATCGGAGCCAATGTGGTCCTGGGCACCCTCTATCTGGCCGGAGCGACGGTCACCGACTGGGCCAAGCTGGTGGCGGCCGGCCGCCGGGACCGAGCCTGACAGACTTCTCTCACTCAAAGACATGGAGGACGGCCATGACGACCTGGCTGTCAGCGCACTTCTCCCTGGAGGAGATGACCGCCACCCAGCAGCGGGGGCTGGATAACACCCCGCCGCCGGCCGTGCTGGCGCGCCTTCGCGCCACAGCGCAGGTCCTGGAGCAGGTTCGGGTCCTGCTCGGGGACTCGCCCATCCTGATCACCAGCGGCTACCGCTCTCCCGCCGTGAACCGCGCCGTCGGAGGCTCGGCGACCAGCGCCCACATGCGCGGGGAGGCGGCGGACTTCATCTGTCCGCGGTTCGGCTCGCCGCGGGCGGTGTGCCGGGCCATCGCGGCCTCGGACCTCGCCTTCGACCAGCTGATCGAGGAGGCCGGGGCCTGGGTTCATCTGGGGCTGGGCGGCCGCTGGCGCCGGGAGGTGCTCACCTGGCGGCCTGGCAAGGGCTATGGGCGGGGGCTGGGAGCATGATGAGCATCAGAGCCCTTGTGACGGCGGTGGCGGCCGGGGCGCTGGCGGCCTCGGCCCTGTCGCTCTATGTGGCCGGGCGGCGGGATGGCGGCCAGCATCGCCAGGCTGAGATCGCCGTCCTGACCCGTGAGCGCGACATCGCCCGGCTGGAGGCCGACGGGGAGCGGGCCTCGGGCCAGCGCCTGGCCGCGGCCCTGTCCCGCGGCGCGAGCGGCCGAGCGGTGGTGAGCACCTTCATTCCACAGGCTCTGAACACGGAGGATGGCCATGAGATCCTGGCCGCTGATCGCGCTGCTCGGCTTCACGACGCTGACCGCCGGCTGTGCCAAGCCGCCCCCGACCTCACCGGCTGCGCCGCGGCTGGCCCTGGCGGCTGAGGCCCGGGCGCCCTGCGCCCTGCACACCCTGCCGTCGCAGCCGACCCTGGCCGACCTGGAGATCGGCTATGTGACCCGCGGGGCGCAGATCGTCGCCTGCGACGCGGCCAGGCGCCTGGCGGTGGAGACCTATGATGCGCAGGAGGCCTTGAACCCTGGGAGCGCCGATGTGAGGCGTTAGTGGACGACGCCGCCGATGGGGCCGAGGGAGTCATAGGCCTCGATACAGGCGATGATGTCGTCCCAGGCCGAGAGGCCGTCCACATCGCCCATGGCGGCGAACTCGGCGGCCCGCAGCATGGCGATCACCTGGGCGTCGGGACCGTACTGGCGGATCAGGGCCAGGGCGGCGTTGCGCGTGTCGATGGGGAAGTTGTCCGGATTGTCGATCATCGGTCCTCCACGGTCACCGAACATACGGGCGTGGAGGCCAAACGGATGGGGGCGCGCACAGCGGCGAATCTCATCGTCTGTCAGGCGGTGCGGCCTCGCTGCGTCGGCGGGCTGCGCGAACACGGAAAACCAGGGCTGAAAATGAGGTCGGCCCCAGGTCCGTTCAGGACCTGGGGCCGATGGTGCCGCCGTCGGGACTCGAACCCGAGACCTCAGCCTTACCAAGGATGCGCTCTACCACTGAGCTACGGCGGCGAAAGGCGAGGCGGGGGCTATAGCCAACCGCGCGCCTCGCGTGAAGCCCCAATTCCGGTTTTCTCAGCCTTGACCCGATGGGGCGCAAGCCGCAACCAAACCCCATGACCCCGCCCGACAGACCTAAACCCCCGCCGGTGAGCGATCGGGAAGCCAAGTTGGCCCAAGCCCTCAGGGCGAACCTGCGTCGTCGCAAGGCGCCCGCCAGGCCGGCGCCGAAGCCTGAAGACCCCGACGACAAGTGTTCGTGAGCGCTGGCTGACTTTGCGCGGAGGTGGGGGCGGGCTAGAAGCGCTCCTTGGGTTTGTCTCGCGCCGCGGGGGCGGCGCTGCAAGAGGGCTGGGATTGGATCGAATCGCCATTGAGGGCGGCGCGCGTCTGGAGGGCGAGATCTCCATCAGCGGCGCCAAGAACTCGGCCATCAAGCTGATGGCCGCCAGCCTGCTGACGTCTGAGCCCCTGCGGCTGACCAATATGCCGCGGTTGGCCGACACCCGGTTCCTGGGACAGCTGCTCGGCCGCCTGGGAACCGAGGTGCAGGAGCAGGACGGCCCCGAGGGGCCGGAAACCCTTTTGCACACCCCGGAAATCATCAGCGCCATCGCCCCCTATGACCTGGTCCGGCAGATGCGCGCCTCGTTCAACGTCCTGGGGCCGCTGCTGGCCCGCTCGGGGCAGGCCAAGGTCTCCTTGCCCGGAGGTTGCACGATCGGCGCGCGTCCGGTGGACCTGCACCTGGAGGCCCTGCGGGCCCTGGGCGCGGAGATCGACCTGCATGAGGGCTATGTGTACGCCCAGGCGCCGCGAGGCCTGCGGGGGGCGGAGATCGTTTTCCCGTTCGTCTCGGTGGGGGCCACCGAGCACGCCATGCTGGCCGCGGTCCTGGCCGAGGGCGAGACCATCCTGCGAAACGCGGCCTGCGAGCCGGAGATCGTCGACCTGGCCGACTGCCTCAACAAGATGGGCGCACGGATTGTCGGGGCGGGCCTGGATGTGATCCGTATCCAGGGGGTGAGCCGGCTGAACGGGACCAGCCATGCCGTCATCCCCGACCGCATCGAGACCGGCACCTTCGCCATGGCCGCGGCCATGGCCGGAGGGGAGGTTCGCCTGACGCGCACCCGCAATGATTTCATCGCCAACCTGTTGGACAAGATGGAGGAGGCCGGCGTGGACGTGGTCCGCCACAATGATGGCGTCACGATCAAGCGCAACGGCCGCCGACTGAACGCCGTGGCCGTGGAGACCGACCCCTATCCCGGCTTCGCCACCGACCTGCAGGCCCAGTTCATGGCCTTGATGACCCTGGCGGACGGGGAGTCGGTGATCCGCGAAACCATCTTTGAGAACCGCTTCATGCATGCGCCGGAACTGGCGCGGCTGGGGGCCGACATCAGCATCCAGGGGGGCGAGGCGCGGGTTCGCGGCGTTCCAGCCCTCAATGGCGCCCAGGTGATGGCGACTGACCTGCGCGCCTCCGTCGGCCTGGTGATCGCCGGCCTGGCCGCGAAGGGTGAGACGGTGGTGGGACGGGTCTATCATCTTGATCGAGGATTTGAGCGCCTGGAGGACAAGTTGTCGGCCTGCGGCGCCCGGATCCAGCGGCTGAAGGGCGATTCGACGGCGGAGGAGGCCGGATTCGATGCCTGACAAGGCCAAACCACTCCGGCTGAAGGCGGAGGACGCCGAGGACCTGGCGATCCTGTCGGCCGCCTTGCAGGACGCCGTGGGCAAGATCGGTGACATTCGTTTCGAAGCCAAGGCGCGACGCCTGACCCTGGCGCTGAACCGCTATCGCTGGGAGGCTGGGGGCCGCTCGCGGGTCCGCTCGGCCCTGCAACTGGGATCGGTGGAGGCTGTCGAGGCGCGGCGGTTGCGCCGGGACGCCCCGGAGGCGGTCGTTGAACTCCTGGCGCTCAGTTTCGAGCCGGACGCTGATCCGCCTGGGGGAAGCCTGATCCTCAGCTTCGCCGGGGGCGGGGACCTCAAGGTCAAGGTCGAGTGCCTTGATGCGGTGCTGGCCGACGTCTCTGCGCCCTGGCCCACCCCGCGGACGCCGCAGCATGAGTCCTGAGACCGCCATTCCCAGGCTGTTGCGGCAAGACCGGGATGTGGCCAAAGGGCCATGGCGCTGAGGACGGGCCGTCGCTACATAGCCCCATCATGCGCCGATTTCATTTTTCAGACCCCGACTTCGAGGACCGCTTCGCCGCCCTGGTGAGCGAGCGCCGCGACACCCCAGAGGACGTCGAGGCGATCGTTCGCGACGTGCTGGCCGCCGTGCGGGCCGAGGGCCTGGCCGCCGTCCTGCGCTTTGGCGCCAAGTTCGATGGCGTGGATATCGACGAGGCCGGCCTGCGGGTGAGCGCCGACGAGATCGAAGCCGGGGCCGCGGCCTGCGCCCCGGAGGTGCGCGAGGCCATCGCCTTCGCCGCCGAACGCATCCGCACCTATCACGAACGCCAGAGGCCCGCCGACGCCCGATTCACCGACGCCGCCGGGGTCGAGATGGGCTGGCGCTGGACCGCCATCGAAGCGGTGGGGATCTATGTGCCTGGCGGGCGGGCGGCCTATCCGTCCACCGTGTTGATGAACGCCGTGCCGGCGAAGGTGGCCGGGGTCGAGCGCATCGCCATGGTCACGCCCCCTGGAAAGCTGCAGCCAGCGGTGCTGGCCGCGGCTCAGGCGGCGGGCGTCACCGAGATCTGGCGCGTGGGCGGGGCCCAGGCCGTGGGCGCCTTAGCTTTCGGGGCCGGCCCCATTCGCCCGGTGGACAAGATCGTCGGCCCGGGCAACGCCTTTGTCACCGCCGCCAAGCGCCGGGTCTATGGGGTGGTGGGGATCGACGCCCTGGCCGGGCCCTCGGAGATCGTGGTGGTGGCCGATGGCCTCAACCGCCCCGACTGGATCGCCGCTGACCTGCTGTCCCAGGCCGAGCACGACCCGGCCGCCCAGTCCATCCTGATCACCGACGATGAGGGTTTCGCCGCCAAGGTGGAGGCCCAGATCGAGGCTCAGCTCGCCACCCTGGCCACAGGCGCGGTGGCGCAGGCCTCCTGGCGCGACCACGGGGCGGTGATCATCGCGCCCCTGGCGCAGAGCCCGCGACTGGTGGACGCCCTGGCGCCCGAGCATGTGGAGTTCGCCGTCGAAGATCCCGACGCCCTGGCCGACCAGGTGCGGCACGCCGGCGCCATGTTCCTGGGGCGGCACGCGCCCGAGGCGATCGGCGACTATGTGGCCGGGTCGAACCATGTCCTGCCCACCAGCCGGGCGGCCCGGTTCTCGTCGGGCCTGTCGATCTATGACTTCATCAAGCGAACCTCGTTCGTGAAGTGCGACGCCGCCGCCTTTGAAGCCCTGGGGCCGGCCACCGTGGCCTTGGCCGAGGCCGAGGGCCTGCCGGCCCACGCCCGATCGGCGGCCCTGCGCCTGGGTCAGGGCGGCCAATAAACCTGAACGAAATCTGTCAGTCGCCTTCGAGGGTCCGTTCAGGCGGGGTCCCCTAGGGTCGAAGTCACAGGGCCAGTCGCGGCCCGACGACTAGATCTGATGGAGGCAAGTCATGCCGATGACGACTGTTTCGAAACTGACCTCAGGCGCGGCGGCCACCGCCATGATGAGCGCCCTGTTCCTGGCCGCCGCGGCCCCTGCCGCCCAGGCTCAGAACTTCGGTGGCGTGCTGGGCTGTAACGCCAGCGGCGGCAAGCAGGAGGGCGGGGCGCTGATCGGCGCCCTGGTCGGCGCGGCGGCGGGGTCCAACCTCGCCAAGAACGACCGTGGCACGGGCACGGCCCTTGGCGCGGTGGTCGGGGCGGCCGCCGGTTCGGCCATCGGCTGCAAGCTGCAGCATGACGACCAGGACCGCCGCTATGGGCAGGGCCAAGGCTACGCCTACAACCAGCCGGCCACCTACACCCACGGCGGCTATCGCCTGGACCGCAACCTGGCGCCGGCCAACTATGCCGGCGGCGGCGGGGTGATGATCGCCCGGTCCACCGTGAACCTGCGCGCCGCGCCCTCCACCAGCGGCGCCCGGGTGGGTCAGCTCCGGGCTGGCGAGCGGTTCGAAGCCCTGTCCTATGTCCGCGGCAGCGACTGGATCCTGGTGGGCCATAACGGGGTCGGGGTGGGTTATGTCCACGGCGCCTATGTTCAGCCCGAAGGCTACCGCTACGCTGGTTATCGTCGCTAAAGGCCGGCGCCGCCTTCCTCCCGAACCCGCAACTCAATGGCCCCCGTCGCCCCGCGGCGGGGGCTTTTTTGTGCTTCGCGCACGTCAGGTCGCTAAGCGGGATGACGCCGGGGGGCGGTTTGCACTAAAGCTGGCGCCCAGACCTTCCCCAGGGCGTCATGACTGACGACGACCAGAAGAACCATCGGCTGCAGAGCGTTGAGATCGACCAGCAATCCCTGGGCGCGATTTCGCGCGACCAGGAGCAGGAGCGGCAGATCGCCATCTTCGATCTGCTGGAATCAAACCGTTTTGTTCCCGACGGCGCCGAGCAGGGTCCCTATGACCTGCACATGGGCCTGATGGAGAACCGGCTGGTGCTGGATGTCACAGGTCCCGGCTATGAGAAGCGCCACATCCTCTCCCTGTCGCCCTTCCGGATGCTGATCAAAGACTATTTCATGATCTGCGAGAGCTACTACCAGGCGATCCGGAATGCGACGCCGGCCCAGATCGAGGCCTTGGACATGGGACGGCGCGGCCTGCACAATGAGGGATCAGAACTGCTGCGCGCGCGCCTGGCCGGGAAGATCGAAACCGATCTCGACACCGCGCGCCGGCTGTTCACCCTGATCTGCGCCCTGCACTACAAGAGCTGAAGCGGTCATGGGTTTGGGGTCCTCGCCGCGCGCTCCTGGGGCCATTCTCTTTGCCTGCAACTTCAATCGCGTTCGCTCGCCGATGGCCGAGATGCTGGCGCGACGGCTGCTGGGCGACCGGGCCTTTGTGGATTCCTGCGGACTGAAGTCCGAGGCCGATGTCGAGGGGGCCGATCCCTTTGTCTGCGCCGTGATGGCCGAGCTGGGCCTGGATCTGGAAGCTCACGCGCCGAAGACCTTCGATGAGCTCAATGACGATTCCTTCGACCTGATCATCTCCCTCACCCCGGAAGCACAGCATCGGGCGGTGGAGCTGACCCGCCACCGGGCCGCAGAGATCGAATATTGGCCGACCCATGACCCCACCCTGGTCGAGGGCTCGCGCGAGCATCGTCTGGCGGCCTATCGGGAAGTGCGCGACGCCCTGGCGCGTCGGCTTGTCGAGCGCTTCGGCGCCGGTTGATGAGAGGTCTCTACCGGCCAATGCAACCTGAGTTATAATGAGCCGCTGTCGGCCGGACCTGATTCCGGGCACGGCTGACGGCTTCAGGTGCGCGCCCCATGGAGCCTGCATGGCCAAGGAAGAGCTGTTGGAGTTTCCCGGCGTGGTCAGTGAAGTCCTGCCCAACGCCATGTTTCGCGTAAAACTTGAGAACGACCACGAGATTGTCGCCCACACGGCGGGCAAGATGCGGAAGAACCGCATCCGCGTGGCGGTGGGAGACAAGGTTCTGATCGAGATGACGCCTTACGACCTGTCCAAGGGCCGTATCACCTTCCGCGTCCGTTAGCGGGTGACCCGACTGACTCCTTCTGAGAGACCCACCCTGGTCCTGGCGTCGGCCAGTCCCAGACGGCTGGACCTGTTGAGGCAGGTCGGGCTTTCCCCAGATCAGATCTGCGCCGCTGACCTTGATGAGGCGCCCCTGAAGGGTGAGACGCCCCGTCGCCACGCTGTGCGTCTGGCCAGCGCCAAGGCGGCGGCCGTCGCCCAAAGCCATCCCGCAGCCTTTGTCCTGGCGGCGGACACGGTGGTCGCCGCTGGTCGACGAATCCTCCCCAAGGCCGAGAACGAAACGCAGGTGCGAGCCTGCCTGACCCTGCTGTCTGGCCGCAGCCACCGGGTCTACACGGCGCTGGCCGTGCATGCGCCCGATGGGCGCCGCGCCGAGCGCCTGGTGGAGACCCGCGTCACCTTCAAGCGTCTGGGCGCAGACGAGCTGGCGGCCTATCTGTCCAGCGGCGAGGGCCTGGGCAAGGCTGGCGGTTATGCGATTCAGGGCCGGGCTGGGGGCTTTGTGACCCAATTGCAGGGCTCCTACCCGTCGGTGGTGGGCTTGCCGCTCTATGAAAGCCTTTGTCTGCTGCGGGGTCTGGGCTATCCCGCAGCATGAGCCGGCGGACCTATTTCATTGATCGAGGCCTGGGCGAGACCCGGGGCGGCGTCCTGTTGGACGGGCGACCAGAGCGCCTGTTGATCCAGCGAGATGATGATTCTCCCCGTCTGGCCCTGGGCGCCCGTCTGCGCGCCCGGGTGCGCCATGTGGAGCCGGCTCTGGGCATGGCCTTTCTGGACCTGGGCGCCGGGGATGAAGCCAGCGTCTCATTCAAGCCTGACGAGCGCCCCCGCCAGGGCGAGGCCCTGGAGGTGGAGATTCGCACCGAGCCGAGGATCGGAAAACTGGCCACGGCGCGGCTGATCGGTCCCGCCCAGGGGGAGCCTGTCCTGCTGGAGTCAGCCCCGTCCCTGCTCGACCAGCTGCAGCGGCTGGTGGGGGAGGGGGAGCCTGTCACCGGCCGGGTCGCCCGCCAGCTGGCCGATGAGGCCGAGGCCGAGGTTCTGGAGGTCATCCACCCATTGCCGGGGGGCGGGACGATCGCCATCGAGCCGACCCGGGCCCTGACCGCCATTGATGTCGATGTGGGCGAGCGGAAGGGGCAGGAGGCCAAGCGGGTCACCCGACAGGCCAATCTGGCCGCCTTGTCGGTGGCCGCTCGGGTATTGAGGCTCAAGGGCCTCGGGGGGCTGATCGTCTTCGACATGGCCGGCCGGGGTCATGACGGGGCTGCCCTGATGGCGGCGGCGCGGGCCGCCTTCAATCCCGATAATCCCGGCGTCTCCATCGGCCCCATCAGCCGGTTTGGCACGATAGAGCTCACCGTCCCCAGGCGGGGGCGACCGGTGACCGAGATTCTCACCGATGGCGCGGGGCGAGTCTCGGCCAGGACCCTTGGCCATCGTCTCGTGCGAAGGCTGGAGGCCGAGGGGACGGCCGCCCCTGGCGGTCGGCTCAGCGCCGCCTGCTCGCCCGCCGTGGCCGAGGCGGCCAAGCCGGCCCTGGCCCTATTGGCCGGCCGCATCGGCGCGCGCTTCGAGGTCAAGGGCGACCCGGCCCTGGCCTGGGAGCAGATCGAAGTCCACGCCCGATGAGCCGGGCCCCGTCCAAGGCCAAGTGCCCCATCTGTCGCAAGCCGGTCCAGCCGGACTATCGTCCCTTCTGCTCGAAGCGCTGTGCTGACGTCGATCTGCAGCGCTGGTTCACCGGCGCCTATGCGGTTCCGGCCGTGGAGCAGGAAGAGGTCTCCGACGGCGAGGATGAGGTCTGAAACAAACGGGCCTCGCCGCGCTGGACTTCCCTGGGCGGCTCTTTTATAGACGCGGCTCCCGCGCGGCGGGCCCAGTGCCTGGGTAGCTCAGTTGGTCGAGCAGCGGATTGAAAATCCGCGTGTCGGTGGTTCGAATCCGCCCCCAGGCACCATTCTCACCCCATCCCCCCCCCAGCATGTCGTTCAGGCCGCGGCTGCGCCACGATTCGGTGGCGTCCGAATCCCTCAGCGTCGGACTCCGGGCGGCCTGTCCCGGTGCTGCGATCGCCCGCGGGGTAGGGGACGGGCGAAACCCACTGTCCAGGCCCCCACCAATCGGTCGGCCGACCATAGCCCTGGGCTAACCGGCGGCGGGGCCGGCCGATCAGGCGCGACTTTCAAGTGACAGGGGGCGTTCGAATTCGCCGGCCGGGGCTGATGATGTTGACTTGGGGCCGCCCCGCGCTCATTTCCCGCCGGGTCGGCGTCGCCTGCGCAAAAGCTGAGCGCCTCGCGGCCGATTCTCGCCAGATTTCCGCCATTTTGGACGATCGGCGTTCGCTCCGACTTATTGCGTCGCAGCAATATCTTTCGCCGGACCGGCGAGTTTCTCCAATTATTGCAGAGAATTCATATTGTGCGCCGCAGCAATACCCCAGTTTCTGATTATAAATTCGACGGTTAGCCGCACGGTGCGGCACTTGACGCTCCGTTTGGGGGTTGCCAAAGGTCCCTCGCCGCACGTCTAACTTTGCGGTGAGGGTCCGCAGTCCGCTCCTGGATTGCGGTCTCGCCTTGCCCAATCGCAACATCCGGCTTCACATAATTGTGGGCGTCGGGCGTTACGGGTCAGGAGCAGCGATAGCGGTCTTGGTTTCGGACGCGGCGAAAGCGGTTCGGGGCCAAGGCATATTCAGCTAGGGTAGGAGACGCTCTCGCGCGACGACCCTCGGTCCAAACGTGCTAGACCATTAGGAACTGGCGACAGATGCTCGACAAAAAACGGAACACCCCCTTCATCGCTCTCATTGGCGCGGCTGCGTTGATGATGGGCGCCCCAGCGTTCGCGCAGGACGCCGCTCCAGCGGATCCGGCCGCCGCCGAGGCCCCGGCCGATCCGGCCGCCACCCCCGCCGCGCCCGCTGAGGCGGCTCCCGCGGAAGAAGTGTCCACCGATGTCGGTGGTCACGGCGAACTGACCATTATGACGATGTTCCTGGACGCTCAGCCGGTCGGTAAGGCCGTTCTGATCGGTCTGGCCCTGGCGTCGATCTTCTCCTGGACCCTGCTGCTCACCAAGCTCTTCGAGTTCGGTGGCCTGGAACGTCAAACCAACCGCTTCCTGGAAGCCTTCCGGGGCGCCAAGAACATCAACGACATCGGCCGCGTCGCCATGTCAGACGAGTTCGAAGGCAACCCGCTGGCCGACATGGCCGCGGCCGCCGTTCAAGAAGTTGAGATCTCGCGTCAAGCGGGCCTGAACATCGCCGGCGAACACCGTGAAACCACCATCGGTCGCGCTGTTGCGGCCGTGTCCGGCGTCCAGGCCTCCCTGGCCAAGCGCCTGTCGGGTGGCATGCAGTTCCTGGCCTCGGTCGGCTCCAACGGTCCGTTCATCGGTCTGTTCGGCACCGTGTACGGGATCATGTACTCCTTCATCGGCATCGCGAACACCAACACGACCAACCTGGCCGTCGTTGCGCCCGGTATCGCCGAAGCGCTTCTGGCCACCGGCATGGGCCTCTTCGCCGCTATCCCGTCGGTTATCTTCTACAACTACTTCCAGACGCGTATCTCCGCCTACGGCGCGCGCTCGGAGGGCTTTGTCGCTGAACTTCTGAACGCGATCTCCCGGCAGCTCGACAAGGGGGCCTAAACCCAATGGCCGCTAAACTCTCAGGGTCTGGGGGTGGCAGGTACGAAACGGAGCAGAACAGCGAAATCAATGTGACGCCCTTCGTGGACGTCATGCTGGTTCTCCTGATCATCTTCATGGTGGCGGCGCCTCTGGCCAGTGTGACGGTCCAGGTAGCTCTTCCGCCAGCCGTCGCCGAGCCATCCGCGAACCCACCCAAACCGGTCTACATTTCGATCCAGTCAAACGGGTCCATCTATGTCGGTGACTTCCAGACCGACCTGGCGGGCCTGGGCGAGGACCTCCGGTCGAACATTGGGCAACGGAACCCAGAACGTGAGCGGATCTTCATCCGCGCCGACAGAGACACCGTCTACGGTGACTTCATGGGCGTGATGAACATGCTTCAGGACAATGGGTTCTACAGCGTGGCGCTCATCGGCGAAGAAGACAATTGAGGAGGGTGAGGCATGTCTGAAACCAGTGACACGACTCACATTCATCACAGTCCGTTCGACGCGCCGAAGGCTAAGCGGAACAATGGCGTCATAGTCGCCGTCATTGTCTCGATCGTGGTTCACGTCGCACTTGGGTTTTACCTCTACAAGACCAAGTTCGAACCGACCTATCGGGAGTATTCGGAGGACATTACGGAGGTGGCGCTGATCAAGCCGGCTCCGCCTCCGCCGCCGCCGCCGCCGCCGCCGCCGCCGTCGAACACGCCGCCGCCTCCGCCGCCGAAGCTTCAGCCTCGGCCGCCTGTGGCGCCGCCCGTCGGGATCACCTCGATCCCGCCGCTGCCGGTGCCCCCGGTGCAGGAACGCGTCGAGGTGCCTCAGCCGCCGGCTCCGGCCCCGCCGGCTCCGCCGCGTCCGTCGGTGATCACCAATCCCGACTGGGCTCGTCTGCCCAGCGGCGAGGACGTGGCCCGCTACTATCCCGACCGCGCCCAGCGGATGGGAGCAGAGGGTCGGGTGGTGCTGAGCTGCTCGGTGACGGCGACCGGCACGTTGCAAGGCTGCTCTGTGGTGGAAGAAAGCCCCGCAGATCAGGACTTCGGCGCCGCTGCGATGCGTATGACACGACTGTTCCGGATGCGTCCGCGAACCGCCGACGGCGCGCCCGTCGAAGGTGGTACGGTCCGGATCCCGATTTCCTTCCGTCTTCCCCGCTAAGGGACGACGTCAGGACCCGGGTATCAGACCCCGGAGACCTCTGGTCTCCGGGGTCTTTTCTTTGGGCGGCATGGCGGCGGCAATAGCTCTTGATCCGATTGGCCGCCGCCACTAGAACCCTATCCCTCGCGACGCGCCGCCTTAGCTCAGTTGGTTAGAGCGCCAGATTGTGGCTCTGGAGGTCCCCGGTTCGAACCCGGGAGGTGGTACCATCGCAGGCGCCCGCGAGACTGTTCGATCCTGGATGATCGGACGTCATCGGAGGCGGCGAACGCCGGTCTTCGCGCAGCCGTCATGAAACTCTGCCACAGACAGCGCTCTCAGCAGAGCTGCGCCTGCGCGCGTCCCCAGAGGCTTCCATGACCATCTCCCTGTCCATCCGGGGGGCGGCCTGCGCCGCCATCCTGGCCTTGAGCGCTTCGCCGACCGCCGTCCTGGCGGGCGCCCACCCCGCCCCAGAGGTCGCCCTGGAAGCCGCCTTGGCCAGGACGCCGGAGACGGGGCCTGCGAAGAACATCATCCTGTTCATCGGCGACGGCATGGGGGTCTCGACGGTGACGGCCATGCGCATTCTGGCCGGACAGCGGGCTGAAATGGACGGCGCCTCCTATGATCTGGCCTTCGACGCCATGCCCTATGGGGGCCTGGTGCGGACCTATTCGGTCGACGGGCTGGTGACCGATTCGGCCAACGGGGCGTCGGCCATCACCACCGGTCACCGCACCGTCAATGGCGGCATTGGCGTCGACGGCGGCGCGCGCCGCGGGGTCTGCGACACCAGCCGCCATGTGCCGACCCTGGCGCAGCGCGCCAAGCGCGAGCTCGGCAAGGCTGTGGGCGTCGTCTCCACCGCCGCCATCACCGACGCCTCGCCAGCCGCCTTCTTCGCCCACAGCCCTGACCGCAACTGGCAAAGCGACGCCGACATGCCCGCCGCCGCCCAGGCCGCCGGCTGCATCGATATCGCCGCCCAACTGGTGCTTGCGGAGGAAGATCTTCGCCCCGACCTCGCCCTCGGGGGCGGGCTGACCTTCTTCCGGCCAGAGGGGGCAGGCGGTCGGCGCAAGGATGGACAAGACCTGCCGGCCCTTTGGTCGGCGCGCCCAAACAGCGCCTTCGTCACCGATCGTGACGGCATGAACGCCGCAATTGCTGCGGGCCACGATGTGCTCGGCCTCTTTGCCGAGGTGCACATTCCCCACGAGGTCAATCGGCCGGCGGTCGCCCCCCAGATCCCCACCCTGGAGGAGATGACCCGGGCGGCCATCCAGCGGCTCGCCGCCGAACCCCAGGGCTATGTGCTGCTGATCGAGGCGGCCCATATCGACAAGGCCCATCACGCCGGCCTGCTGAATGCGGCGCTGACCGAGGGCGTCGAGCTTTCCAAGGCGGTGGCGGTAGCCCAGGACCTCACCGATCCGGCTGAGACCCTGATCATCGTCACCGCCGATCACAGCCATGGATTGGTGCTGAACGGTGGAGGCCGCGGCGACGACGTCCTGGGCCTGATCAAAGGACCTACGGGCGCGCCGCGCCTGGCTGGGGACGGCCGCCCTTTGCCAATCCTGGTCTATTCGACGGGACCTGGCGGTCCCGAGGCCGAGGAGGGGCGTCCCAGCCTCGAGGGTGTCGATGTGACCGCCATCGACCATGTCCGGCAGGCGGGCGTCCGGCTCGGCAGCGCGGCCCACACCGGCGAGGATGTGCCGGTCTATGCCGATGGTCCGGGCGCCTATCTGATCACCGGGTCCATGGACCAGCCCTATCTGTTCCAGGTGATGCGTCACGCCCTGCGGCTTCCCGCCGTGGCGCCCTGACGGCGCGACAACCCTAGCGTCAGCGTTGACGAGGCCTTCGAGCCCCCCTAAGGGCTCAGGCGTGACAGGTTCCCCGCAAGGGGATCAAAAGGGAACTCAGGTGTAAGACCTGGGCTGCCCCCGCAACTGTAAGCGGCGAGCCCGCACGCCAAATCAGCCACTGGGTCCTCGGACCTGGGAAGGCGGCGTGCAAATGGGCGATGACCCGCCAGCCAGGAGACCTGCCTGTCGCGGTCGTCCTTCGTCCGGCCGGGGTGCGCCGAACGAACGGGTCTACCCGGGTGGCGACAACCGTCCAGGGCCGCGCAAGGGCGCGGATCCCGGCGGAGTCGCGCGCCTGCGTCCGGCTTCCCGTGGTCCGCCTCCTTGACGGCTCGTTGTCGTCAATTCGAGGGGCCAAGACCCGATGAAATCCATTCTGTTTTCCACCGCCGCCCTGTTTGGGGCGTTGTCGGCGACCATGGCCGCCGCCCAGCCGGCGTCTGCGCCCGATGTGGCGGGCGGGGAGTCCTCCAACGCCGTGCGCGGCGTGGTGGTCACAGCCAACCGCGCGCCGACGGCCGCGGCCCAGGTCGCCCAGGCGGTGACCATCCTGGATCGCGCTGAGATCGAGGCCAGTCAGGCCATCCTGATTCCCGACCTGCTCGCCCGCACGCCGGGCGTCACCCTGTCGCGGAATGGCGGTCCGGGCGGCGTCACCGCTCTGCGGATTCGCGGCGCCGAGACCGACCAGACCCTGGTGGTCATCGACGGGGTCCGCCTGAACGACGTCGCCCAGCCCGGCGCCGGCTACAACTTCGCCAACCTGCTGACCGGCGATGTGGCGAGGATCGAGGTGCTGCGCGGCGCCCAGTCCACCCTGTGGGGCAGCCAGGCCATCGGCGGGGTGGTCAATGTCATCACCACCGTGCCGACCGAACCCTTCCAGGCCAGCCTGGATGTGGAAGGCGGTGACTACGCTACCGCCTATGTCCGTGGCGGTGTCGGCGGGGCGGGCGAGCGCTTCGTCTGGCGCCTGGGCGCCGGCTACTACACCACTGACGGCGTCTCGGCCTTCGCCGGGGGCGCCGAGGCTGACGGCTTCCAGCACACCAGCGCCAATGGCCGCCTGGGGATCAAGATCACCGAGGGCCTCTCCCTCGACCTGCGAGGCCTCTATTCCTATGGTCGGGCCCAGGTGGACGGGTTCCCGGCCCCGACCTACAGCTTCGCCGACACGGCGGAGTATGGCGTCACGGAGGAACTGACCGGCTATGTGGGTCTGAACCTGTCGCTTCTGGAGGATCGGCTGCGCAACCGGTTGGCCTATTCCCGTACGCGAACCGACCGACAGAGCCTCAACCCCAGCCAGGCCGTGACCCCCGTCACCTTCGACGCCCTTTCGGAGGTTGAACGCTGGGAGTACCAGGGGACCTTCGCCGTCACGGACGTCTGGCAGGCGGTGTTCGGCCTGGAACGGGATGAGGCCTCAATGCGCACGGCCTCGCCCAGCGCCTTCAGCCCCAATCCCCCGGCGCAGTCGGCCAGCGCCGACCTCGACAGCGCCTATGTTCAGGTCCAGGGGCCGTTGCTCACGGGTCTGACCCTGACGGCCGGCCTTCGTCGAGACGAGCACGACACCTTCGGTGGCCAGACCCTGGGGCAGGGCGCGCTTGCCTGGTCGCTGAATGATGGAAACACCATCCTGCGGGCCAGTTTCGGCCAGGGCTTCAAGGCCCCGAGCCTCTACCAGCTCTATAGCGAGTATGGGAATCTGGGCCTGGCTCCGGAAGAGGCTGACGCCTGGGATATCGGTGTCGAACAGGTCCTGGCCGGCGGTCTGGCGGTGGTCTCGGCCACCTGGTTCCAGCGGGAGACCAGCAACCAGATCGACTATGTCTCCTGCTTCAGCGCGCCGACCGATCCGTTGTGCAATGTCGGCGGGACCCAACGGTTTGGCTATTACAGCAACACCGCCCGCACCGAGGCCCGCGGCGTGGAACTGATCGGCCAGGCCAAGGTCGGTCCTTTCGACCTGGCGGCCAACTACACCTGGACCGACGCCACCAATGCGGTCTCGGGCTCGGCCAATGAAGGCAAGCGGCTGGCCAGGCGGCCGGAGCATCAGGGCAATATGTCGGTGAGCCACCTCTGGTCGGCGGGCGCCTCGGCCACCTTGGCCGTGCGCTACATCGGCGCGGCCTTTGACGATGCGGCCAACCGCAATCGCCTGGAGCCGCGCGCCCTGCTGGATGTCCGCGCC
>NZ_JAUSBZ010000030.1 GCF_030651755.1 Phenylobacterium sp.
GGAAGATGACCCCTTCGGCCTCCATCTGGCGCACCCGGCGATCGATCAGGTGCTTCTCCATCTTGAAGTCCGGAATGCCGTAGCGCAGCAGGCCGCCGACCCGGTCGCTCTTCTCGAACACCGTCGGCGCATGGCCGGCCCGGGCCAGTTGCTGAGCGCAGGCCAGGCCCGCAGGGCCAGAGCCGACCACGGCGATCCGCTTGCCCGTTCCGCGCGGAGACGGCTGTGGCGTGATCCACCCTTCATCCCAGCCCTTGTCGACGATCTGGCACTCGATCGTCTTGATGGTCACCGGGTTGTCGATGATGTTCAGGGTGCAGGCCGCCTCGCAGGGCGCAGGGCAGACCCGGCCGGTGAACTCTGGGAAGTTGTTGGTCGACTGCAGGTTCTCGAGCGCCGCCAGCCACTGCTCGCGATAGACGAGGTTGTTGAAGTCCGGAATCTGGTTGTTCACCGGACAGCCGTTGTGACAGTAGGGAATCCCGCAGTCCATGCAGCGGGCCGCCTGCTTGGTCAGGTCCGGCTGGGCCAGGGGTTTGACGAATTCGTTCCAGGTCTTCAGGCGGGACTCGGGCTTCTCATAGCCACGGTCCTGACGTTCGATCTCAAGGAAGCCGGTGGGCTTTCCCATGACGGTGCTCCGATCTTCAGTCTTATTCGGCGGCGACGGCGGCGGCGGCCTTGCGTTCCTGGGCCAGGTCCAGCAGGGCGCGACGGTAGTCGGTCGGCATCACCTTGCGGAAATTGGCCAGCTCGGCGTCCCAGTTTTCCAGGATCATCCGGGCGCGCGCGCTGCCGGTATAGAGCTGGTGCCGCTCAATGAGGATACGCAGGCGTTCGGCGTCAAAGGCCAGGACATCGCCCATGCCATTGTCGTCGACCGACACCGACTTCTGCCGCGGACGCTGGGCGTCCTCGGCCGGGTCGCTGGCGCTCGCCGGCGCGATGGCCTCGATCTCCACCATGGCCTTGTTGCACAGGGGCTCGAACCGGCCCTTGGGGTCATAGACATAGGCCACGCCCCCGGACATGCCGGCGGCGAAGTTGCGGCCCGTATCGCCCAGGACGACCACCACACCGCCGGTCATGTACTCGCAGCCGTGGTCGCCCACGCCCTCGACCACCGCCACGGCGCCGGAGTTGCGGACGGCGAAGCGTTCGCCGGCCACGCCCTCGAAATAGGCCTCGCCGGCGATGGCGCCGTAGAGGACCGTATTGCCGATGATGATGTTCTGGGTCGGCTCACGCTTGGAGTTCGGCGGCTGGCGGACGATCACGCGGCCGCCGGACAGGCCCTTGCCCACATAGTCGTTGGAGTCGCCGATCAGCTCCAGGGTCACGCCCCGGGCCGCGAACGCCCCGAAGCTCTGTCCCCCGGTGCCCCGGAAGGTGAAGGAGATGGTCCCATCGGCCAGACCGGCATGGCCATGCGCCATGGCCACCTCGCCCGAGAGCATCGCGCCCACCGTGCGGTTGATGTTGCGGATCTCGAACTCGCCGCGAACCGCCTCGCCGCCATCGATCGCTGGGCGCGCCGCGGCCAGCAACTGGTGGTCCAGGGCCATGGCCAGGCCATGATCCTGCTGCTCGGTGTTCCACAGCCCCTTCGGGTTCTCCAGCGGCGCCTGGTAGAGCAACCGCGAGAGATTGACCCCGCGGGCCTTCCAGTGATCCACCGCCGGCGCGGCGTCGAGCAGGTCCACGCGGCCGACCATCTCATTGAGGGTGCGGACGCCCAGCAGGGCCATGATCTCGCGCAGCTCTTCGGCCACGAAGAAGAAGTAGTTGATCACGTGCTCAGGCTGGCCGTTGAAGCGGGCCCGCAGGACAGGATCCTGGGTCGCCACCCCCACCGGGCAGGTGTTGAGGTGGCACTTGCGCATCATGATGCAGCCGGCCGCGATCAGCGGCGCGGTGGCGAAGCCGAACTCTTCGGCGCCCAGCAGGGCTCCGATGGCCACGTCCCGGCCGGTGCGCAGGCCCCCGTCCACCTGAACGGCGATGCGCGAGCGCAGGCCATTGAGCAGCAGGGTCTGCTGGGTCTCGGCCAGGCCGATCTCCCAGGGCGAACCGGCATGGGTAAGGGAGGTCAACGGCGAGGCGCCAGTGCCGCCCTCGAAACCTGATATGGTCACGTGGTCGGCCCGGGCCTTGGAGACGCCTGCGGCCACCGTGCCGACGCCAACCTCGGAGACCAGCTTCACGGAGATGCGGGCCTTGGGATTGACGTTCTTCAGGTCGTGGATCAGCTGGGCCAGATCCTCGATCGAATAGATGTCGTGGTGCGGCGGCGGGCTGATCAGGCCCACGCCCGGGGTCGAATGGCGCACCTTGGCGATGGCCTTGTCGACCTTGTGACCGGGCAGCTGACCGCCCTCCCCGGGCTTGGCGCCCTGGGCCATCTTGATCTGGATGTCGTCGGCGTTGACCAGATATTCCGCCGTGACCCCGAACCGGCCGGACGCCACCTGCTTGATCTTGGAGCGCATGGAGTCGCCGTTGGGCAGGGGCTTGAAGCGATCAGGCTCCTCGCCGCCCTCCCCGGTGTTGGACCGGGCGCCGATACGGTTCATGGCCATGGCGAGCGTGGTGTGCGCCTCGCGGCTGATGGAGCCGAAGCTCATCGCGCCGGTGGAGAAGCGCTTGACGATCTCGCTGGCGGGCTCAACCTCATAGATCGGGATCGCCTTGTCGGCCAGCTTGAAGCGCATCAGGCCGCGGATGGTCAGCAGCCGCTCGCTCTGTTCGTTGATGCTGGCGGCGAAGGCCTTGTATTCGTCGGGCAGGTTGCCGCGGACGGCGTGCTGCAGACGGGCCACCGAATCCGGCGTCCAGGCATGGGTCTCGCCGCGCAGGCGGTAGGCGTAGGAGCCGCCCACATCGAGCATGTGCCGATAGATCGGATTGTCGCCAAAGGCGTCCTTGTGACGACGCACGGCCTCCTCGGCGATCTCGGCCAGACCGACGCCTTCGATGGTTGAGGCGGTGCCGGTGAAATAGGCCTCGATCAACTCAGAGTTCAGGCCCACGGCGTCAAAGATCTGGGCGCCGCAATAGGACTGGTAGGTCGAGATGCCCATCTTGGACATGACCTTCAGAATGCCCTTGCCGACCGCCTTGATGTAGTTCTTGCGGGCGTCCTTGGCCGAGATGTCGAGCTTGTTCTGCACCCGCAGCTGCTCGATGGTCTCGAACGCCAGATAGGGGTTCACCGCATCCGCGCCATAGCCTGCCAGGACGCAGAAGTGATGCACCTCGCGGGCTTCGCCGGTCTCGATGACGAGGCCGGTCTGCATGCGCAGGCCCTGGCGGATCAGGTGATGGTGAACCGCCGCGGTGGCCAACGCCGCCGGGATCGGGATGCGGTCGGCGCTGACGGCCCGATCCGACAGGATCAGGATGTTCATGCCGGCCAGCACCTCGTCGGTGGCCTCGCGGCACAGGCGTTCCAGGGCCCGCTCCAGCCCGCCGGCGCCCTCGTCGGCCGCCCAGGTGGCGTCCAGGGTGGCGGTGCGGAAGGCGCCGTCCAGCAGCTCATTGATCGAGCGGATCTTGGCCAGAGCCTCGTTGGTGAGGATCGGCTGGGCGACCTCCAGGCGCTTGTGCGACCCGGCCTGACGACCGAGCAGGTTCGGTCGCGGCCCGATCATCGAGACCAGGCTCATCACCAGCTCTTCCCGGATCGGGTCGATGGGCGGGTTGGTGACCTGGGCGAAGTTCTGCTTGAAGTACTCGTAGATCAGCTTCGGCCGCTGGGAGAGCACGGCGATGGGGGTGTCGGCGCCCATGGAGCCGATTGGGTCATCCCCCAGGCGCGCCATCGGCTCCAGGAAGAACTGCTGGTCTTCCTGGGTGTAGCCGAAGGCCTGCTGACGATCGAGCAGGGCGGCGGGGTCGTCGGCTGTGGTCGGCCCGGACTCCTCGGGATCGATCACGTCCTCCAGCTTGAACTGGGTCTCGGCCAGCCACTCCTCATAGGGCTTGGCCCCGGCGAGCGAGGCCTTGATCTCCTCGTCCTCGATGATGCGCCCCTCCTCCATGTCGATGAGGAGCATCTTGCCCGGCTGCAGCCGCCACTTGCGGACGATGCGCTCGTCCTCGACGGGAAGCACGCCGACTTCGGAGGCCATGATCACATGGTCCTGGTCGGTGATGACGAAGCGGGCCGGACGCAGGCCGTTGCGGTCCAGGGTGGCGCCGATCTGGCGGCCATCGGTGAAGGCCACGGCGGCGGGGCCGTCCCACGGCTCCATCAGGGCGGCGTGGTACTCGTAGAAAGCCTTGCGCTTGGAATCCATCAGCGGATTGCCGGCCCAGGCTTCCGGGATCAGCATCATCACCGCGTGCGCCAGGGAATAGCCGCCAGCCAGCAGCAGCTCGAGCGCATTGTCGAGGCAGGCGGTGTCGGACTGGCCGTGCGGAATCAGCGGCCACATCTTGTCGAGATCAGCGCCGAGCAGGTCGGATTCCATCCCGCGACGCCGGGCGTTCATCCAGTTCACATTGCCGCGGACGGTGTTGATCTCACCGTTGTGGGCCATGAACCGATAGGGGTGGGCCAGCCGCCAGGAGGGGAAGGTGTTGGTCGAGAACCGCTGGTGGACCAGGGCCAGGGCGGATTCCGCCAGGGGGTCGGCAAGGTCCTCGTAGAAGGTCCCCACCTGTCCGGCCAGCAGCAGGCCCTTATAGACCACGGTACGGGTCGACAGGGACGGCAGATAGAGGTCCTTCAGTCCCGGCAGACCCTTCTTCTCGGCCAGCTGGGCGATGGGGTTCTGGATCTGCTTGCGCACGGCCAGCAGCTTGCGCTCGTGGGCGTCCTGGTCCTTGATGGTCGGACCGCGGCCGATAAAGGCTTGGCGGATCACCGGCATGGCGTCCAGCACGGCCTGGCCGATACCGTCCAGGTTCACCGGCACGTCGCGCCAGCCAAGGACCGGCTGCTTCTCGACCTTCATGAAGTGTTCGAACTGGGCCACGGCGACGTCGCGCGCGGCCTCGTCGTGCGGCAGGAAGCACATGGCCACGGCGTATTCGCCGGCCGGGGGCAGATCCACGCCGTTGTCCTTAGCCCAGGCGCGATAGAGACCATCGGGAATCTGAATCAGAATCCCGGCGCCGTCGCCGACCAGCGGGTCAGCACCCACCGCGCCGCGGTGATCCAGATTGACCAGAATCTGCAGACCCGCCTGCACGACCTCATGCGATTTGCGACCTTTAATATTGGCCACAAACCCTACGCCGCACGCATCATGCTCGTTACGCGGATCATACAATCCTTGCCGCTCTGGCGCCCCCATATGGACTCCCTTCCACTTGCTACGGGCGCACGCCCGCGCGGCCCCGAGGGGCCGTTTCGGACGCGCGTTGGAACCGCGCATTTACCCGGCAAGAACATGCCTTGTCGATGGGGCAGAGGCGCTTGAAATGAAATGATCTTCCAAGTTGCGGCTTCAAGTGGCGCTCAATCGCCCCAGATCACACATTTGCGCCCCGGATAGGCCGCGCCTGGCTTCATCACGTCAGGGCGCAGAGGCAGGATCACATTTCGGAGAAGTCGGCGCTTGGGCGCCTTCCTGGGCGTTGGCGAGACCTTGAGCCGTATCGATACCGTCGCCGCCGCGCCGAGCGCCTTGCATTTCCCTTACGGATGCGATTGGAGACCGGCTCGTTCCTGCGCTACGTTCCCGCGATCGAATTCGAGGAGTGCCTGATGACCGACCAGATCGAACGGCCCTGGGCCCTGATGCGCCATCACGCCGGATGGGCTGACGTGTTTCACGTCGAAAAGGAGGCCGGCGACTCCGTCACCGGCTTCTATCCTGACCGCGAAACGGTGGGCCCGCCCGTCAGCTATTCGGTGCGCGCCGTCCTCGCCCGTTTCCCCACCATGGAAGCCGCCCGCGCCGCCCGCGAGGGCGCGGTCGCCGAATGGCGCAAGCATGACGCCGGCGTTCAGGAGGCCGAGGAAAAGCTGCGCGCGGCTGAAAAGGCCCGTGAGGACGCCTGGCTGGGCTGCCTGCGTGAGGCCGCCGACCGCTCGGTCGGCTGACCCAGCCGCGCATTCAGACTGATCGATGAATGACCCCGTCGTCCACTGGACGGCGGGGTTTTCCGTATCCGAGCCTACAGCCCCTGCGGGCCGGCTCAGTCTTCCTGGCGGTACTTGGTGTGGCAGGCCTTGCAGGCGGCCGCGACCTGCACGGCCTGGGTGCGGCTTGCCGCGACGTCCCCGCCTTGCGCCAGGGCGGTCAACCGCGCCGTCTGGGTCCGCAGATTGGCCGCGGCGTCGGCGAAACCGGCGGCGTCCCCCCAGACCTCGGCGCGGGCCTCCGTCCTGGCGCCCGACTCCGGGCCGCTGCCCCTGGGAAACCAGGTGGGCAGATGGCCGGCATGGGTCTCCAGGCGTCCCGCCGCCGCTGCGACCGCCGCCATGTCCGGCTTGCCGCCGCGCAGTCCGTCATTGACCGCCTTGAAAGCCGCGCCGATCTGTTTGAATCCCGCCTGCCGGGTGGTGACGGCCCGCTCGGCGGCGCTCTCGGCTGTGGCCGGCGATGGCGCGATAAAGGCCGCAGCGGACGCTGCGATCACGGCCAGCGCACCGGTGAGGCCGGCGAGTTCGAGTTTCATGGATCGTTCCCAAGCGTGAACCTGTGGCGAGTGTTGCGGCGTCCCCTGGGCGACGTCAATTGGCGGGGGCGCCGGCCCGGCGGGCCTCGGCGATCAGAGCGCCGCAGGC
>NZ_JAUSBZ010000035.1 GCF_030651755.1 Phenylobacterium sp.
GAGCCATATCCGGAGAGGCCGGCCGGCACGCTGCGAACCCTGACCTCTCCGCGCGCCGGCCTCTTGCAACACCAGCCGAGCAAGCCTCAGATCAACCCAGGACTCTCGTTATGGCTGGATGAGAAATGGGGGTCACGTCACTGCTCATCCCACTTTTGCCAGATGGATGGTCGCCGGTCGATGGTGCTGACGATCTCCTCCGCCAGATGGCCGATCACCTTCGGGTCTCGAACATGACGGAGAGATGGGCTTTCCAAATGTCGATGCAGCAGCCTGGTGACCATGCTGACACGCTCATCGAAGAACATCCTTCCAGCCTCCAGGTACCCTTCCCCAAGAGAGCTTGTCCTGTCAGGCCATCGCAGTCGAGTCGGTGGCTGCCCGGTTGCGCGCGCCAACGCGAAGAGTTCTAAAATCTCCGTAGGGCAGGGAACGGGCCCCTAAAGCCTTCTCCGAATGTAGACTGTCAGACTGGGTCTGCTGCCTGTGTAGCCGCCCCCAGCTACCACGGCTTCCCGGCCGCAATAGTGGGCCTCCACGCAGCAGACTTTGCGAAGGTCTGCACAGGGTGGGGAGCGGACGTTATGCTTCTTCGTCGCTACCCCAGATGCGCGGGCTCAGATCGGATTGCTCGGGATTGCCATTCAGGAAGAGGCTGCGTCGCTGACCTTCCGGCATTTCCTCCAGCTGATCCGCGCGAGTTTGGGCGTGCGCAATATCTGAAAAGCTTTCAAACCAGACTAAGTCGTCCACGCCAAACTTGGCGATCCATTCCATATCGAGGAGCGATACCGAGACCCCTACGTAGGACTTAGCCAGTCCCTTGCTGGTAGCAATGTAAACGTAAGCTGAGGTGGGGCTTTCCATAATGGGCAACATGCCGCTGACACGGGATGCCCGCAACGGGTCGGCCTCAGCCGTTTCATTCCATCCTGAAACCGGACGCGCGCTCACTTCGGTCACAGCCCCAACCAGACGCCGGACCTTGAAGCGCGAAGAGCTTGCTAAAGGGGAGCCGTCTGCTTCACGTCTTCAATCGTATCGCTGGAGGCGGTGTCCTGGATCGTCTTTATGGCGCTGACAGCTGACTGCCGGGTCCGAAACCCCTCAGTGGAAAACAGCACCTCACCGCTGGGCGTCCGGAACCGAACGCGAAAGGCGCCTGCTAGATCGCGGAAAATCTCATAGCGGTACGGGGCGTTTTCAGGCGGTCGCTGCGACGCCATCTGCCGGTCCACGAACGCTTTGCCTAGAACATCGCGGGCGGGTCGCATGGCCGCGATTTCGGCATCGCTCAGGATCGGGTTTTCGGCGTCAGCCTTCTTTGCGTTTGGCTTCGGCATAGCGGGCGACTTCTCTGCGGTTGGCTCGGCGTAGACTGATGACGCGGACATTCTCGCCGCGGATGGTGAAGACTATCACATAGGTTAGCTGATCGATCTCGCCGATGGCGACAAAGCGCGGCTCCGATTGAGTTTGCGCGCTTTGCCCCACCAGCGCTGTCGACCAACTGAACCGCTCAGCCAGCGAGAAAGGCAGGCCACGCAGCGCCTCGTTCTGCTCGCTCTTGGCGGGATCGAACTCTATCGCCATCGGAGTTCCGTGGTCCTCGGCTGGCGCGTGGCAGCCAGGGAAACTCTACTTGGTTGGTCGTGAGCGCCAAGATGGATTCCTGCTGGCGCGAGGTGGCGGAGGGAGGTCGCCCACACCGTCCCCCCTTGCAATTCCCAGCGTCTGAAGGCCCCTTGCGCCCTCGTTCGAGATGGAGGCCCGCGATGGCGAGGAATGTGTACGACGCCCCGGTCAAGAAGGGGCGCAGCGTCGCCCTGCTGGCTGTCGTCGGGGTCGCCGCCGTCGTCCTGATCGGCGGCGTTCTCAGCGCCCTGGGTCAGCAGCGGATGGCCGCCGCCGAGCGCTGGACGCCGCAGGGGCCGGAATGTCCGGTCTGGCAAGGCGCCCTGCCGGTCTCCAAGACCCGTCCCGACCTGTTGAGCTTCGACTATGCCGGGGTGACGCTGGGCCGTTGGTTTGGTCACGCCAACTGTGTGGAGCTGTACAAGACCGCCCTGCCCGGCGGCGGGGTCTATCAGGCCTGCCACTTCACCGGACCGGACTTCGTGCGGGTTAAGGTGGGCGATCAGGAGACCACCTATCGGCCGGGCGTCGGCAAGCCGGCCATCGTCACCATCCGCGATGGGGTGGCCGCCTGCGCCACCGATCCCAGGGCCGCGGCGCCGGCGAAGCCATAGGCCCCTTGCGCCGGCGGACCTTCCCGCAAGGCTCTTGGCCCGGGCCGCACGCAAACTCTATATTCGAAGCCATAAGGGGCGGGCGACGCGATGAGCGAGGCGCGCCCCACAGCTGATTTGCTGAAGCATTAGAATATTTTGGGGATGCGACCATGGGCTCTGGAACATCGACGGGTTTGGCCGGTCGGCCAGTCGACAAGCAGGCCCTGCTGGCCAAGTACGTCGCCGAACGGGACAAGCGCCTGCGGGCCGACGGCAATGACCAGTATGTGCGGCTCACGGGCCGGTTCGCCGACTATCTCGATGATCCCTACACCCCCCGGGTCGAGCGCGCGCCCACGACCGACCATGTCACCTTCGCCTTCATCGGCGGCGGCTTCGCCGGCCTGGTGACCGGCGCGCGGCTGGTGGAGGCCGGGGTCAAAGACGTGCGGATCATCGACAAGGCCGGCGACTTCGGCGGCACCTGGTACTGGAACCGCTATCCCGGCGCCCAGTGCGACACGGCGTCGATGATCTACATGCCGCTGCTGGAAGAGACCGGGCACATGCCGAGCGAGAAGTACGCTCACGCCCCGGAAATCCTCGAGCAATGTCAGCGGATCGGCCGCCAGTACGGCCTCTATGACAACGCCCTCTTCCACACCGAGGTCGAGGACCTCTCCTGGGACGAGGGCCAAAGTCGCTGGCTGATCCGCACCAACCGCGGCGACGCCTTCACCGCCAGCTTCATCGGCTTGGGCACCGGCCCCCTGCATGTGCCCAAGCTGCCGGGCATTCCCGGCATCGAGGACTTCAAGGGCCACGCCTTCCACACCAGCCGGTGGGACTATGACTATACCGGCGGCGATCCCCGTGGCGGGCTGATGGACAAGCTGGCTGACAAGCGGGTGGCGATCATCGGCACCGGCGCCACCTCGGTCCAGGCCGTGCCGCACCTCGCCCGGGCCTGCCAGACCCTCTATGTGGTTCAGCGGACGCCGTCCTCGGTCGACGTGCGCGCCAACGCCCCCATCGATCCGGACTGGTTCAAGACCGTGGCCGAGCCCGGCTGGCAGCAGCGCTGGCTGGAGAACTTCACGGCCAACCAGGGGGGGAGCCTGGCTGAGGAAGATCTGGTGATGGACGGCTGGACAGACCTGTCCCGGCGCATCCGCAGCAAGATCAACGAACTCCCACCGGAAGACCGCAGCCCCTTCAAGATGCTGGCGGCCTTCGAGGACTCCGATTTCGAGAAGATGGAGGAGATCCGCGCCCGGGTGGATTCCATCGTCGCCGACACCGAGACCGCCCAGAAGCTCAAGGCCTGGTACCGCCAGCTCTGCAAGCGGCCCTGCTTCCACGACGCCTATCTGCAGGCCTTCAACACCCCAGGCACGCACCTGGTCGACACCGACGGCAAGGGTGTCGAGGCGATCACCGAAAAGGGTTTCGTGGTCGGGGGCGTCGAATATGAGGTCGATTGCATCATCTATGCCTCGGGCTTTGAGGTGGGCACGCCCTTCGAGCAGCGGGCGGGCTTTGATCTCACCGGCCGCGGCGGGCTGAAACTGTCGGAGGCCTGGGCCGAGGGCATGAAGAGCCTGCACGGCATCCATGTGCGCGACTTCCCCAACGCCTTCTTCGTGCAGCCCACGCAGGGCGCCAACCTGATCTCCAACATTCCGCACAATCTGACGGAGTCTGGCCGGACCATCGCCATGACCGTCCGCCACGCCCTGGACCGGGGCGCCAAGGAAGTCGAGGTGAGCGCGCCGGCGCAGCAGGCCTGGGTCGACCTATTGCTCACCGGCATGGGCCGGATGCTGGGGGCGCCCGATTGCACGCCCGGCTACTACAACAACGAGGGCCAGGACCCGGGGCCAGCGGCGCGGCTCAATGTGGGCTATCCCCAGGGCGCCAGCGCCTTCTTCAAATACATCGACGGATGGCGCAGCTCAGGCGCCTTCGAAGGTCTCGAATTCCGTTGAGGGGAGGCGGCGGCTGCGAGGCCGCCACCGCATATTCCTCCGCTCAGATGTCCAGGCGATAGGTGCGGCGGGCGGTGTCGTGGAAGAGGGCGGCTTTTTCCCCGGCTGATGCGCCCGTCGCCAGCCGCTTGAAGGCGTTCCACAGGGTGGCGTAGTCGCAGGTCCCGGCATCGACGGGGAAGTTGCTCTCGAACATGCAGCGCTGCGGGCCAAAGGCCTCGATGGCGGTCTCCACATAGGGCCGCCACTCCTGGGCCAGCACCTCCGAGGTCGCCGGGGGTTCGGCCAGGAAGCTTGGAAAGCCCAGGAAGGGCATGGCCAGTCCGCCAATCTTGCAGACCACATTGGGACGCTCAGCCAGGGCCTTGATGTTGTCCCGCCAGACCCCGAACCGCGCCTGGCGCTGGCCGGCATAGGCGCCGATGCCGAGCGGCGTGCCCACATGGTCGAGGATGATGGTCGTCTCAGGAAAGGCGCTGGCCAGATCGATCAGGTCAGGAAGCTGCGGCTCCAGCAGCCAGGCGTCGAAGGACAGGCCATGGCCGGCGAGGCGCGAAAATCCCGCCCGGAAGTCAGGGCTGCGATACAGCCCGGCCGGCATGCCTGAGAGGGGGCCGAGGACCGCGGGGTCGGGATCGTGGCGGGCGCTCTGCCGCACGCCGCGGAACCGCCCGCCGCCAGCGGCGAGATGCGCCTCCAGCACCGGGACGACACCGTCCCCCAGGGTCAGGTCCGCGTGGCCGACAATGCCGGCGCAGGC
>NZ_JAUSBZ010000039.1 GCF_030651755.1 Phenylobacterium sp.
GGTTGGCCAGCAGCATCCACACCACGATCAGGGTGACGGTCAGGGCCGGATGCGGAAGCAGCCGTTTCATCATCCCCCCTCCCCTGGCGCCAGGACAGCGCCGCCATAGGCGCCGGCCTCATAGATCTGCTCGCCCGTCGCATTGAGATAGGCGCTCACCGGTCCGCCGGCCAAGGTCAACAGCGCCAGTATGCTGAGCAGGCCCGCCACCACCAGGGCTGAGGCGATCGGCGCCACCGCTGGCGCCGCCTTGATCTCGCCGGGCGTCGCCGCGCTCTTCCAGAACAGGGTGCTGCCCGCCCGGGCGAAGGCCAGCAGGCCGATCACCGTCGTCCCGAGAATGAAGCCCCAGATCCACCAGCCGCCCGGCGCGTCGCGGACAGCGTCGAGAATCAGGAGCTTGCCGGGAAAGCCTGAAAGCGGCGGCAGGCCCACCACCGCAATGGCCGTCAGGAAGAACAGGCCCGACAGCACCCCGGCCTGGACGAAGACCGGGCTGGGGGAAAGCACGTCACCATACTCCCCCCGCCGCCGTGCGATCTGGTCGGCCACCAGAAAGAGGGCGGCCGCCGCAAAGGTCGAGTGCGGCAGGTAGTAGAGGGCCGCGGCTGTGGACTGCGGGGTGAACACCGAGATGGCGCTCACCAGGGTCCCCATCGATCCCACCACCGAGAAGGCCGCCAGGTGTCGCAGGTTGCGCGCGCCCATCACGCCGATGAAGCCCACCAGCATGGTGGCCAGGGCGGCCGGCAGCAGATAGGGCGCAGGCGCCCAGGCCATCTCGCCAGCCCCCTCGCCAAAGGTCACGGTGGTGAAGCGCAGAATGCAATAGGCGCCGACCTTGGTCATGATCGCGAACAGGGCGGCCATGGGCGCTGAGGTCGAGGCGTAGGTCCGGGGCAGCCAGAAGTGCAGCGGCGCGATGGCGGCCTTCAGGGCGAAGACGGCGACCATCAACAGTCCGCCAGCCAGGATCAGTCCATGATCACCGACCGGCGCCTGGCCGATCCGCTCGCCCATATGGGCCATGTTCAGGGTGCCGGTCGTCCCATAGAGCAGCCCCACCGCCACCAGGAACAGGGTCGAGCCCACCAGATTGATCACCACATACTGTACGCCGGCCTTCAGCCGGGCGCCGCCGCCCCCATGCAGCATCAGGCCGTAGGAGGCGATCAGCATGACCTCGAAGAAGACGAACAGGTTGAACAGGTCTCCGGTCAGGAAGGCGCCGTTCAGCCCCAGCATCTGGAACTGGAAGAGGGGGTGGAAGTGCCAGCCCCGCCGGTCCAGCCCGGTCACCACGGCATAGATCATCACCGCCAGGGCCAGGATCGCGGTGGTGAGCAGCATGAGGGCGCTCAGCCGGTCCAGCACCAGGACGATGCCGAAGGGCGCCCGCCAGTCCCCCATCGCATAGGTCTGGGTTACGCCGGTGTCGGCCTGGGCCACCAGCACGACGGCCAGGGCCAGCAGGGCCAGGCAGCCGCCGATGGACAGCACCCGCGACTCCATCAGGCGCCGACGCAGGAAGAGCAGCATGATCGGCGCCAGCAGGGCCGGCAGCAGGACGGGGGCGACCAGCCAATGGGTCATCGGCGAGCCTCCCCAGCGGGGGGCGCGGCCGGCTCGGGGCCGAGCACCGCGCTCTCCTCGGGCGGGGGCGGCTTCTGCCCAGGGGGATCGGCCAGACCGTCCACCTGATCGACGCCGGTCTCCAGATAGGTTCGCAGGGCCAGCACGACCACCAGGGCGGTCATGCCGAAGGCGATGACGATGGCCGTCAGCACCAGGGCCTGGGGCAAGGGATCGCTATAGGCCGTGACATCCTTGCCCCAGATCGGCGGCTGGTTGATCACCACCCGCCCAGAGGCGAACAGGAAGACATTGATGGCGTAGGACATGAAGGCCAGGCCCAGGACCACGGGAAAGGTCCGCGCCCGCAGGACCAGATAGATCCCCGCCGCCGACATCACGCCCACGGCGGTGGCCACCAGAAATTCGATGCTCATGCGCCCTCGCCTCCTGGCGCCGGAGCGCGGCTCGGGTCGACATCCATGGCCAGGTCGGCCGTGGCGGGGGACTTCTCCGCCCGCTGGGCCACGCCGGAGAGGTGATGCAGGGCCAGCATGACCGCCCCGACCACGGTGAAGGCGACACCAATGTCGAAGGCGAGCGCGCTGGACAGGCCCACATCGCCGATCAATGGAATGGCCACATACTCATAGGCGCTCTTCAGGAAGGGCGTGCCGAGCGCCATGGCGGCCAGCCCCGTCAGGGCCGCGGCCAGGACGCCAAACCCGATCAGGCCGTGGTGATCCACCGGCAGACGGCGATTGGCCCAGCTATAGCCCGAGGCCATGTACTGCATCAGCAGGGCGATGGAGACCACGAGGCCGGCGATGAAGCCGCCGCCCGGCTCATTGTGCCCCCGCAGGAAGATGTAGAAACCGACCACCAGGGCCAATGGCAGCAGCAGCCGGGTGGCCACCACCAGCATCATCGGATGGTGCTCGGGCGAGCGTTTCTGATCCGGCGTCCAGGCCGCCAGACGGCGACCCGAGGCGCCCCGCCCCGCCGTCTCCAGCAGCGCGAAGATGGTCAGGGCGGCGATGCCCAGGACGATGATCTCGCCAAAGGTGTCGAAGCCCCGGAAGTCCACCAGGATCACATTGACCACATTGGTGCCGCCGCCGCCGGAATAGGAGTTGGCCCAATGGAACTCCGAGATCGAAGGCGGTCCCTCCCGCCGCAGCAGGGCCCAGGTGGCGCCGGCCATGCCGACCCCGCCCACCACCGCCAGCAGGCCGTCCCGCAGGCGCCGCCCGCGGCTGCTTTCCACCGGCGTGGTCTTGGGCATCAGGTTCAGGGCCAGCAGCAGCAGCAGGATGGTCACCACCTCCACCGAGATCTGGGTCAGGGCCAGGTCCGGAGCAGACAGGAAGACGAAGGCCAGGGAGACGATCAGGCCGATGACGCTGATGAAGATCAGCGCCAGGTAGCGGTGCCGGTGGCCCAGGACCACCGCCGTGGCGCCGCCCACCAGCAGCCCCCAGGCCACCACCGCCGCGCCCGGCGCCGGCAAGGTCGCCCGCGCGCCCTCCGCATAGTCAGCGCTGATGAAGCCGGCCAGGGCGACGATGATCGCGGCGCCGACAATGATGAACAGGTAGCGCTGCAGCGAGCCGTTATGCACCGCCTCGGTGAACCGCTGGGCGGCCCGGGCGATGACGAACACCGCGCGATCGAACATCGCCTTGGCGTCCGGCAGGCCAAGCCCCAGCCAGATCCGCTCGGCCCCGCGATGGAAGGCCAGCAGCAGGCCCCCGCCCACCAGGGCCGCCACGCTCATGGCCAGGGGCAGGTTGAAGCCGTGCCACAGCGAGAGATACTTCTCACCCGCCGTCCCGCCCGTCACCGCGGCGGACACCGCGTTCACCAGGGGTCCCGCCACCAGGGCCGGCGCCAGGCCGATGGCGATGGCCAGGATCACCAGCAGGGCTGAGGGCGCCCACATGCCGAATGGCGCGTCATGGGGCTTGGACGGATAGCTCTCCCGCTTGGGTCCGAAATAGACGCCGATCACATAGCGGAACGAGTAGGCGGCCGAGAACAGGATGCCGACCATGACGATGGCCGGGACCAGCCACGTCAGGCCGAACGCCTGAGCGCCGACGGCCTCCTCCAGCATCATCTCCTTGGAGATGAAGCCGTTCATCGGCGGGACGCCGGCCATGGCCGCGGCCGCCAGCACCGCCAGGGTCGCGGCGATCGGCATGAGGGTGAACAGGCCCCCCAGCTTGCGCAGGTCCCGGGTGCCGGCCTCGTGGTCGACAATGCCGGCGTTCATGAACAGGGCGGCCTTGAAGGTCGCGTGATTGATGATGTGGAAGACGCCCGCCACCGCCGCGGCCGGCGTGCCAAGCCCAAACAGGAAGGTCAGCATGCCCAGATGGCTGATCGTCGAATAGGCCAGCAGCCCCTTCAGGTCGTCCTTGAACAGGGCGACCATGGCGGCGAACACCATGGTGAACAGGCCCACCCCGCCCACCAGGTAGAACCAGGCCTCGGTGCCGGCCAGGGCCGGCCACAGGCGGGCCAGCAGGAAGACGCCGGCCTTCACCATGGTCGCCGAATGCAGATAGGCGCTGACCGGGGTCGGGGCGGCCATGGCGTGGGGCAGCCAGAAGTGGAACGGGAACTGAGCCGACTTGGTGAAGCAGCCCCCCAGGATCAGCAGCAGGGCCGGCAAGTACATGGGCGAGGCCTGGATCGCCGCCCCGCTCTGCAGGATGACGCTGAGGTCATAGGACCCGGCGATCTGGCCCAGGATCAGCAGGCCGGCGATCAACGACAGGCCGCCCAGACCGGTGACGGTCAGGGCCATCCGCGCCCCCTGGCGACCCTCGGGCAGGTGGCGCCAATACCCGATCAGCAGGAAGGACGAGAGGCTGGTCAGCTCCCAGAAGATCAGCAGCAGCAGGATATTGTCCGACAGGACGATGCCTACCATCGCCCCCTGGAACAGGAGCAGAAAGGCGAAGAACCGCCCCATGGGATCAGTCTTGGCCAGGTAGAACCGGGCATAGATGATGACCAGAAGGCCGATGCCCAGGATCATCCCGGCGAACATCAGCCCCAGGGCGTCGAGGAAGAAGTTGAGGTTGAGGCCAAGGGCCGGGAACCAGGCGATCCTGGTCGTCACCACCTCCCCGGCCATCACCTGCGGGGCGAGGCTGAGCAGCAGGACAAGGGCGCTGGCCGTCACAAGCCCAGTGGCCAGGGCGCAGGCGTTGCGACCCAGGCGGATGGTGAGCGCCGGCGCGAGCGCGCCTAGAAACGGCAGTAAGGCGATCCACGCCAGGGTCAAAATGGCCCTCGAGTCGATGACGTCAGGTGGGGTGTGGCCCCATCAATAGCGACGGAAGGTCACAGCCCCAATGAAATTCGCGTTATTGCGCAGCTATAGCAACCTGCGACGCGCCTCTACCCCTAGCGGCGGCGGAACTGCGGCCGCTGACCGCCGCCCATGCGGGGGCCTTCGGTCTTGTGGCGATAGGTGATGCGACCCTTTTCCAGGTCGTAGGGGGTCATTTCGACGGTGACCCGGTCGCCCACCAGCGAGCGGATGCGGTTCCGCTTCATGCGGCCGGCGGTGTAGGCGAGGATGGTGTGTTCATTGTCCAGCTGAACGCGGAACCGGCCCTCGGGCAGCAGTTCTGTGATCACGCCTTCAAACTCGATGAACTCTTCCTTGGACATATGTGTCGTCTCCTGCTGGTCGCCGACGCCCGGCGAGCCGACCGTCCGGCCGGCGCCCCAGTCCGAAGACCAGGCGGTTCAAAGTCCCCGCCAGGACGGCGGCTCGTGGTCCAGACGCGCCAAAGGCCCCGCTCTGCCCTGGCGAACCGGGGCATGGAGGAGGCTTGAGAGGCGGGCTTTTCGTGGACCGCGCTGAAACGGACTTAAGTCGAGCGTCGCGCGACGAAATGTCGAGGCTCAATCCATAGGCCCAGAGAGGGCAAATGTCCAGCCGCAGCCCCGTCATCCCCCCACGCCGCCTCGTTTTCGGCTAAGCAGGCGACCATGGAACTCAACTATGATGTGGTCGTGGCCGGCGCCGGCGCCGCTGGCATGATGTGCGCCGCCCAGGCCGCCCAGCGGGGCCGCAAGGTGCTGATCCTCGACCACGCCAAGGCGCCCGGCGAGAAGATCCGAATCTCCGGCGGCGGCCGCTGCAACTTCACCAACATCAACACGACCCCGCAGAACTTCCTGTCGGAAAATCCGCGCTTCTGCATCTCGGCCCTGCGCCGCTACCGGCCCAAGGACTTCATCGCCCTGGTGGACCGGTACGGCATCGCCCACCACGAAAAGGCTTTGGGCCAGCTGTTCTGCGACGGCTCGGCCCGCCAGATCATCGACATGCTGCTGGCCGAGATGGCCAAGGGCGGCGCCGAGCTGCGCCTTGCGACCTCCATCCAGGCCGTCAGCCACAACGACACCGGCTTCACCCTGCAGACCTCGGCCGGCGAGGTCACCTGCGAGCGCCTGGTCATCGCCACCGGCGGCAAGTCCATCCCCAAGATGGGCGCCTCAGGCTTCGGCTACGACGTCGCCCGGCAGTTCGGCCTCCGCGTCACCGACACCAGGCCAGCCCTGGTGCCGCTGACCTTCGACGTCTCCCTGCTGGAGCGCACCGCCCCCCTGGCCGGGGTCGCCGTCGACGCCACGGTGGCGGCCGGCAAGACCCGGTTTTCCGAGGCCCTGCTTTTCACCCACCGGGGCCTCAGCGGTCCAGCCATCCTGCAGGCCTCATCCTACTGGCGCGAGGGGCAGGAGATCGCCGTCGACCTGGCGCCGGGCCAGGACGTCTACGCCCATCTCCGCGCCGCCCGCACCGCCCGCGCCAAGGCCGCGCCCGGCACCATCCTGGCTGAGCTGCTCCCCAAGCGCCTGGCCCAGTTCATCGCCGAGACCCACGCCCCCAAGGGCAATATGGCCGACCAGTCCGACAAGGTGCTGCGGCCCCTGGCCGACGCCGTGAACGCCTGGCGGGTCAAGCCCGTTGGCTCCGAAGGCTACCGCACCGCCGAGGTCACCCTGGGCGGCGTCGACACCAACGAACTGGAGTCCCGCACTCTCGAGACCCGCAAGGTCCCCGGCCTCTACTTCATCGGCGAAGTGGTCGACGTCACCGGCTGGCTCGGCGGCTACAACTTCCAATGGGCCTGGGCCTCAGGCTGGAGCGCGGGGCAGTCGGTCTAGAGCTGAACGGGGCGATTCTGCACTTTGTCTTGAAGTACCGACAGGCCTACCGAAGCCGAGACTTGGCCCGGATGAAGCCCTTCGCGGGCCAGACCTACCGCTTCGCGTCACCCGCCGCGCTTTCAGCATTTATGGTCCAGCAAAAGTCCCTACGCCCTCGCTGGCGGCCTGCGTCTAATGGGCCACCACGTCAGTAGTGATAGCGGCACTGTGCGATTTCGAGTTGCTGAGCTGTGCCCGCGCCGATGACCCTATAGACGAGGCGGTCCTCCAGCGTGATGCGACGGGACCACCACCCCTTGAGCTCGCCGCGAAGCGGTTCAGGCTTTCCCATGCCTTGGAACGGCGTGCGCATGCATTCCTTGATCAGGCTGTTCAGTCGGATCAGGACGTTTGCGTCAGATTTCTGCCAGTGGAGGTAGTCCTCCCAGGCTTGATCCGCGAAGACGAGCCTCACGATTCGCTGAGTTGGCGCTCGGCGCCGGCGCCCGCATCGAGTTGGGCGATCGCATCCGTGAGGCGCTGGGCGTTGGCAGGCCGAGAGACCAGATGCAGGGTCTCTTCCATGGCGTTCCAGTCCGCCAACGAAACCATCACGACCGCCTCGCCACGGGTGCGGGTCACAACAATGGGCGCGCGATCATCGACGACCTTGTCCATCACCTTCTTCAGGTTTGCGCGGGTGTCCGAATAGGTGATCACGTCCATCTTCAATCTCCTCGTTTCTCATATGTACAAAACATCGTACAAAAAACAAGCCATAGGATGCTGCGTTGGGGGGCTCAGCTCTTCGCCCGCGACGCCCCAGCGCGTTGTCAGAGCAGATCGTCCGAAAGCAGGCGTCGTCAAAACAGGCCCTCCTTTGAGCCCAATCAGCCCCTCGTTCACGGCGTCGCCGCCTGCCCCCCAAAACCCACCTTCGCCACCGCCGCCCACGGCCCGCCGAGATAGCGCCAGACCAGCAGCCCTTCGGCGGTGATGTCGAAGGGCTCGAACTCCAGCTGCAGCCGTTCGCACAGGGCCCTCGCCTCAGCCGGGTCGGCCTTGTTCTGGATGGTGATGTGCGGACGGAAGGGCGCCCGGTCCTGGGGCGTCAGCCAGGGCGCGAAGGCCAGCGCCAGGTCGGCGCGCAGGGCCTCCAGTTCGGGCGAGGCGATTCGGTAGGCCACCCCCCGGCCGATGAACCAGGGGCCGCGCACCGCCAGCCGCATTGGCGTCCTGGCCGCGCAGGCCGTTTTCAGGATCTCGGCGATACGGGGCTCAAGGTCCCCCGGCAGGGCGTGGAACAGGGTCAGGTGCGCCGGGACCAAATTGCGATTCCGCGGAAAATGGGCCTGTCGCAGGTCGTCAAACCAGTCGAACGCCCCCTCATCCAGGGCGGCGGTGATGATCAGCGGCGGCGGCTCGGTCATGGGCTCCGTCCTTGTCCGGCCAGGGGAAGCTTGGCCGCTCTAGCCTCCGGTATGCCGCGGCCAGTTGACCTTTGGGGCAGGCTCGGGCTTGCTTAGACCACGCGATGCGCCGATCCATTTTAAGAGCGCTCGGGAGGATTTAAAATTGGCCCAGAATAAGTCGGGCGACAGCGAGCGGCTGCCGTTCAAAACCAAGCTCGCCTTCGGAGTCGGCAGCGGCGCGGAATCCATCGCGCT
>NZ_JAUSBZ010000055.1 GCF_030651755.1 Phenylobacterium sp.
TTCCGGGCGACCGATCCGGCTTGCGGAGGCGATCACCGAATTCATCTCCATCGCCCGAGAAAACGCACTGACGTTGCCGCCGGACCTGCTGCTGCTCATGCGCGCTCTGGGCATCGCCGAAGGCTTGGCGAGGACGCTCGATCCCGACCTCGATGTCGTCGCCGCTATCGCGCCAGTGGTTCTCCGGGCTTTCGCATCTCGGTTTGCGCCGAAAGCGCTCGCCACCCGCGCCTTCCGGACGTTCAAGGAACTAGATCAGATCCTCGCCATCGGGCCAGAAGCGATCCGGCGCGGTATCGGGCGCATCAGCCGTGAGGGCATTGTCATCCAGGTCTCAAGTTCAGACCTGGCCGAGTTGCCGCGAGCGGTCAGACGGGCCGCCGATACCCTGTCGCTCGGGATCGTGGTCGCGGCCCTTATCGTCGCTGCCGCCGTCGTCATCGTCGCGAAGGACGATCAGGCCGCCGCGGTCGCTCGGATCGCCATCGTCATCCTGTCAGGCGTGGGCCTGGCCGCCTTCGTGAGTCGCCTGTTCCGGCGGGATTGAGGTTTCGCGCACGGGAACACGTCTTGCTTCCCCGCGCACCCACGCGGCCTTGATCATTCTCACGGTCAGAACGCCGTCTTCGAGGGTCGCCGTCACCTCGTCGGGATCGACCGGCTCCGGGAGATCGACGCTCAGGTCGAACGGACGCCCAATGTTCCCGGACCGCCCTAGACGGCCGGCCGCTCGCAGACGCAAACGCGTGGGAGTGGCCTCCAGGACCATGTCGCCTATGGCATACCCAGGGGCATCGACCTCAACGGTCACGTCCTCGATCGTCTGGGCGATTGCAAAAGCCGGAACATCTCCCAAAGGAGAGCCGAGCTGGGTCTCAAGCCGGTGCCGGACACCCCTCAACCCGCGGCCGATAAGGCTGTCGTATTCAAGGGTGGCGGAATATACTTTCCGCCCCAACTTGACCGAGATGCTGCCGATCATTCGAAACTCCTGGGGAATATTCTCCGACTGAAGAGTTGGGCGCCTGATGGCGGCGAATTCAAGGCGATTAACGTCGGAACGGGTTGTTAGGCTCGCGGGAGAGCAGCGAGGGATGGCCGGGGGTTGGTCTTGCGCCGGACCTGCCCCCCAAACCTTGGACCAGGTCGGGCCGGGATTTCTCGCCGGTCAGGCGTCGGGTGGGCCATGTGTCCCGGCGCCATTCATGAGCACGGTCGGGCACT
>NZ_JAUSBZ010000063.1 GCF_030651755.1 Phenylobacterium sp.
GCTGGACGTGGAGCTGATCACCCCGATCGCCATGGACCAGGGCCTGCGCTTCGCCATTCGCGAAGGCGGCCGCACCGTCGGCGCCGGCGTCGTGGCCAAGATCGTCGAATAGTCCAAGGGCTGCACAGTCTGCAACCTAAGGTCAGGGCCGCCGGGGAAAACCCGGCGGCCTTTTCCATTTTCGAAACCTCCACATGGTTCCATCCGGGCGTGGCGCTCTCCTTGCGGGTTCTTCCGACCTGTAGCGTCCGAAACCATGGAGTGCGCCAGCATGGGGCCTGGACTGAGAGTCGAGACGCGGGCGGTGGCCGAGCTGAGTGAGGCTGACCGGGTCCTGTGGGCCGAGTTTCGCAAAGCCAACCCTGCGCTCTACAGCCCCTATTTTGACCTGCGTTACATTGAGGCCGCCGCCATGTGGGCCCCTGGCGCGGCGGTGGCGGTCGTCCGCCGCAATGGGCTGACCAAGGCCTTCCTACCGTTTCAACGTCGGGGCGGGCTGCTTCAACCCCTAGGCGCGCCCCTGACCGACTATCATGGACTGATCGCTCGGCCAGACGCCGGCGTCGATCTGCGGGAGGTCGTCGGCGCCCTTGGGGCGCGTCGCTACCGCTTCAGCGGTCTCATGGGCCTGCCTCGCCAAGGCGTGAGCCAGGGCGAGACTCGGCCGGCCATGCTGGCCGACCTGCGTCAGGGGTATGAGGCCTATCTCGCCGACCGCAAGGCGGGCGGACATTGGAACTATGTGAAGGACAAGCAGCGCTGCATGCGGCAGCTGACCAAGGCCCACGGCCCGGTCCAGTTCCGCTGGTCAAAGGATCCCGATGATCTGGCCCGCCTGATCGACGGCAAACGTGACCAGATGCGACGCACCGGTCAGCACGATGTCTTCGCCACCCCGTGGACCCGGGCCTTGGTGGCGAGCCTTGCGGAGATCGACAGCGACGACTTTGGCCTGCGGGTCGCCGTGCTTGAGGTCGAAGGCCGCCAGATCGCCGCCGAGGTCGGCCTGTTGTCTGGTGACACCTATCACTTCTGGTTTCCGATCTATGACCGGGATTTCTCGCGATTTTCCCCCGGCGCCCTGCTGTCCTACGAGACCCTGAGCGTCCTGGCCGAAGAAGGCGTGAGCTTCGCCGATTTCGGGCCAGGCGCCGAGAGCTACAAGCGGGTGTTTGCTGATCCGGGCCCTGAGGTCGTGGAAGGCGACATCCATGTCGATCCGTTCATCACCGGCCTGCGGGACCTGGTCTCCAGGGCTCGGGAGGTCCACCCCGCGCTGCATGAGCGCCTGACCGCGGCCTATCTGCGCCTGGATCGCAGGCTGGATCGGATCACAGCCTGTGAGCCGGCCCTGGAGGGGCGATTGACCGCGGTCGGTCGCACCATCGGCGCGCTCGGATGGCGACATAGACGACTCAGTGTCGGCCTGGGGGTTGGCCTGTCACTCGCCAGCGCCAGTCTGCTGCTGTCGGAATAGGAGCGCGAAGATGAAACTGGACTCTGTTCCGGGCGTCTCAGGCGGCGACCTTGTCCCAGCGTGGACCCCCGACCAGCGGGCGCAGTTCCGCCGCGCCCCGATGACCTTCGCCCATGACCTGGCCGCGACCGGGCTGTTCGAGGACGAGGCGCTGGCAAGTCTCCTCGATCGTTATCCCGCCGAACTCTACGACATCAATCTGTTCGACTTCGACGATGAGGGGCAGTTTCGCCTCCGCACCGGCGTTCGCGGTCGGTTGCCCGGCGACAAGGTCCTTGAGGGTATCAAGGAGGGGCGGGTGTGGGTCCAGCTGCGCCGGGTCGAGGCGCACTATGAGGCCCTGGGACCGATCATCTCTGCGGCGTTTGACGAGATCAGGGCGCAGGTCCCCGACTTCCGGCCCGTGCAACTGAACGGCCAGCTGATCCTCTCGGCGCCTCAGGCCAAGGTGCCATTCCACGCCGATTCTCCGGGGGTCTGCCTGTTCCACATGCGAGGGCGAAAGCGGATCTGGATCTATCCGGCCGATGAGGCCCACATGCCCCAGACCGGCATGGAGGACATCCTGCTCAAGCAGCAGACCGAAGAGTTGCCCTACCGCCGGGACATGGACGCCGCCGCCCAGGTGTTTGACCTGGAGCCGGGCATGGCCGCCACCTGGCCGCTGCATGCGCCGCACCGGATCGAGAACCAGGAGGGGTTCAACGTCTCCCTGTCGGTGGACTACCAGACCTGGAGTTCGCGGATCACCAATGGCGCGCACTACGCCAATGGGATTCTCCGTCGCAAGGGCCTGCCGGTGGCGGCGATGGCGCGCACCCCCATGCCGGTCCGCGCGGGGCTGTGGGCGGCGTCTCTGGCGCTGAAGCGCGTCAGGCTGGTCGAGGACAAGATCGCTAATCTCGATCGCAGTTTCGAGCTGGACGGGGTCAAGACCTAGACAGCCGCCTCCGCTTCAGCGAGGACAACCTGTTGAGCATCCAGATCCAGGAAGGCGCTCAGGCGTCCCGGTCGATCTTCGAATCGGCGGGCTCGGGATCGGCGTTGGCGGGCGCTCCGCTGTCGGGGTCCGTCTGCGTCTTGTCGCTGTGAGTCGAGTCCTCTGAGCCCTCCGGGACATAGGCCGAGGTCGGGGGAGAGCCTGGCCGCTGCTCGTCATCGCGGTTGCGGTCATGACCGGGCTGGGCGCCTGGGGGCTTGGTGTCGCTCATTGGGGGCTCGCCTGTACGATTACTTACCCTGTCCAAACGCCGTTCAGGGGCGCTTTGATCCAACTTGCCCGTGCGGGCGCCCCCTGCTAAACGAGCCGGCTCCGGTGATGACCATGCGCGCCGGCGGGCTTCCCGCCTTCCGGTGCGTTGTTTATTGTTCGGAGCCACGACCAGACGTCCTTAGGGGCGTGGGGTTGAGGCGTGTAGGAGTGTAGCTCAGCTGGTAGAGCATCGGTCTCCAAAACCGAGGGCCGGGGGTTCGAGTCCCTCCACTCCTGCCACCCTATGTCTATGAAGCCGTGAACCGCGTGGGCGGGGGCGCAAGGCGTCGCCGTCCTCAAGTAGAAAGTCGCTATCCTCGATGGCCAGGAAACCGGGCGCCACGCCGCAAGCAATGAGGAACCGCGCCGCCAAGACGGCCGCGGCCATGTCCTCGGGCTCGCCGCTCGCCGACTCCGCGCCGAAAAAGAAGACCCCCCCCGGTCAGTTCATCCGCGAGGTCCGCGCCGAGGGGCGCAAGATCACCTGGACGAGCCGCAAGGAGACCTGGATCACCTCGGTGATGGTCGGGATCATGGTGGTTCTGGCGGCGATCTTCTTCTTCGGGGTGGACTTCATCATCAGCTGGCTGATGGGGCTCATCCTCCAGCTCGCCAACGCGGGATAATCGAGATGAACGCTGAAACCGCGGACGCCGTCGCGCCGACCAATCACAAGTGGTACATCGTCCACGCCTATTCCAACTTCGAGAAGAAGGTGAAGGAGGCGATCCTCGACCAGGCCCGCAATCAGGGTCTTGAGGATCAGTTCTCCGAGGTGCTGGTGCCCACCGAGGACGTGGTGGAGATCCGCCGCGGCCGGAAGATCAACACCGAGCGCAAATTCTTCCCGGGCTACGTCCTGGTGAAGATGAACCTCACCGACGAGGCCTATCACCTCATCAAGAACACCCCGAAGGTGACCGGCTTCCTCGGCTCCGGCGCCAAGCCCCTGCCGGTGTCCGAAAAGGAAGTGGCCCGCATCATCGGCGCCATCGAGGAAGGCGTTGAGCGGCCCAAGCCGACCATCAGCTTCGAAATCGGCGAGCAGGTTCGCGTCACCGACGGCCCCTTCGCCAGCTTCAACGGCTCGGTGGAGCAGGTCGACGAGGACCGCGCCCGCCTGCGCGTCACCGTCTCCATCTTCGGCCGCGCCACCCCCGTCGAACTCGAATACGCCCAGGTCGAAAAGACCAGCTAATCGGGGTTTTTCGCGTTCAATGCCTTCGCGGATCGATGCAGGGCGAAAAATTGAACCACGAAGGACACAAAGAGCACAAAGGCCTCGATGCAGGCATCGAGGCGGTGGGCCGTCAGGCCATTGATGCGGGTCTCAAGGTCCATCGTGTCCTTGGGCCTGGGCTTTTGGAATCTGCATACGAGACCTGCCTTACATTTGAGCTGGAAAGCCGGGGGCTGAATGTCATTCGTCAGTCACCCCTGCCTGTCGTCTATGAAGGCCGGCGTTTGGACGCTGGCTATCGGCTTGATCTTCTCGTCGAGGACTCAGTCATCATCGAGATAAAGGCCGTTGAAGCGCTCTCGCGCCTCCATGAGGCGCAGATCATCACCTATCTGCGCCTGTCACAGCTTCGGCTCGGCTACTTGATGAATTTTAACGTGCCGATGTTTCGCCAGGGCGTTCGTCGCTTTGTCCTCTGAGTCTTCGTGCTCTTTGTGCTCTTCGTGGTGAATAACCCTTCATTTCGACCGCGCTTGCCCGCAGGCGCCCCCGCTGATAGAAGCGCGGGCTTCGCCGGGCGGCCCTTGGTCGCGCGGCTCAAATCCGTGGGAGGGGGCTGGCCAGCCATAACCCCGCACCACGGCTCAACAGACCGGACGTCCGGTCAAAGAGGAGAAGATGGCCAAGAAAATTCTGGGCTATATCAAGCTGCAGGTGCCTGCGGGCTCCGCCACGCCTTCGCCGCCCATCGGGCCGGCGCTGGGTCAGCGCGGCGTCAACATCATGGGCTTCTGCAAGGAGTTCAACGCCCGCACCGAGAAGGAAGTGAAAGGCACGCCCCTGCCGACGGTCATCACCGTCTATCAGGACAAGTCGTTCACCTTCGTCACCAAGACCCCGCCGGCGACCCACTACATCAAGCAGGCGGTTGGCATTAAGTCCGGCGCCAAGCTCACCGGCCGCGAGACCGTGGGCAAGATCACCCGCGCCCAGCTGCGGGAGATCGCCGAATCGAAGATGAAGGATCTCAACGCCAACGACGTCGAGTCCGCCGCCCGCATCATCGAGGGCTCCGCCCGTTCGATGGGCCTTGAGATCGTGGAGGCCTGAGGACCATGCCCAAGCAAGCAAAGCGCATCCAGGCCTGGACCGGCGACCGTCTGGCCAGCCACTCGGTCGAAGACGCCATCCGCCTGGTCAAGGAAAACGCCAAGGCCAAGTTCGACGAATCCATCGAGATCTCGGTCAATCTGGGCGTCGACCCCCGTCACGCCGACCAGCAGGTCCGCGGCGTGGTCAACCTGCCCTCGGGCACCGGCCGCGACGTCCGCGTCGCCGTCATCGCCAAGGACGCCAAGGCTGACGAAGCCACCGCCGCCGGGGCCGACATTGTCGGCGCCGAAGAGCTGGTGGAACGCATCCAGGGCGGCTTCATGGAGTTCGACCGCGTGATCGCCACCCCCGACATGATGGCCCTGGTCGGCCGTCTGGGTAAGGTGCTCGGCCCCCGTGGCCTGATGCCGAACCCGCGGGTCGGCACCGTGACGCCCAACGTGGCTCAGGCCGTGAAGGACGCCAAGGGCGGCGCCATCGAGTTCCGCACCGAAAAGACCGGCATCATCCACGCCGGCATCGGCAAGGCGAGCTTCTCGGACGAAGCCATCCTGGCCAATGTCAAGGCCCTGGTGGACGCCCTCAACAAGGCCAAACCGTCGGGCGCCAAGGGCACCTATGTGAAGAAGATCAGCCTGTCTTCGACCATGGGTCCCGGCTTCCGGATCGAAGCCAGTTCGGTCGGCGCCTAGACACCTCTGCGCCGAATAGACGACCAGGGGGAGTTGCGGCGACGCAGCTCCCCTTTTTCGTGGGCGGCTGTGCGCGCGGCGGACCCGTTGCGCTGGGCCCCGCGCTGCTGTATGAGCCGCCCCTCTAAGGTTTCGCCGCTCCGCAAGGAGGGGCGGGGACTGGAAGCTCCCGGTTTCGGGACTTCCGATCCTGTCCAAGAACTGCGGGATCCAGGGGTCGCCTGGATCATAAGCGTGGAAGAGCCCTTCCACACTCGCGGGGAGACGGGAAGATGACGCCGACAAGGCCCATTTCCGCATGGCGGACATCGGGCGCGACGGCTGCGGCTTCTCTCACAGGACAGGCTTGATGGTTCCGAGGCGGGGCTTCCCCGACCCGTGGCCGTCACACGGCGTCTGGAATGGTCCAGGCGTCGCACCTGAGTAGGAGACCGCAATGGACCGCGCTCAAAAGCAGGAAGCGATCGAGACGCTGAAAAGCGTTTTCGCCGAATCCGGCGCCGTGGTCGTGACCCACAATCTGGGTCTGACCGTTGCGGAAATGACGAATCTCCGGGGTCGCCTGCGTGAGCAGGGCGCCCAGCTGAAGGTGGTGAAGAACACCCTGGCCCAGAAGGCTTTGAACGGCTCGGTTGGCGAGGAGGGCGACGCCCTTTTCACTGGCCCCGTCGCCATCGCCTACGGCCCGGACCCGGTCTCCGCCGCCAAGGTCGCCAGTCAGTTCGCCAAGGAAAACGAGAAGCTCGTGATCATGGGCGGCCTGATGGGCACGCAGGTTCTGGACAAGACCGGGGTGAGCGCGCTTGCGACTCTGCCCTCGCTCGACCAGCTCCGCGGCAAGATCATCGGCCTCGTGCAGGCGCCTGCGACCAAGATCGCCGGCATTCTGCAGGCTCCGGCCGGTCAGCTGGCCCGCGTCATGGGCGCATACGCCGCCAAAGACGCCGCCTGATCGTCATTTTCCCGACATCCCCAATCTCTCAAGGATCAAAATCCCATGGCTAACCTCGAAAAGATCGTCGAAGACCTGTCGGCTCTGACCGTCCTGGAGGCCGCTGAGCTCTCCAAGATGCTGGAAGAAAAGTGGGGCGTTTCCGCCGCCGCTCCGGTGGCCGCGGCCGCCCCCGCCGGCGGTGGCGCCCCGGCTGAAGCCGTCGAAGAGCAGACCGAGTTCACCGTTGTCCTGACCGGCGGCGGCGACAAGAAGATCAACGTGATTAAGGAAGTTCGCGGCGTGCGTCCGGACCTCGGCCTGAAAGAAGCCAAGGACCTGGTGGAAGGCGCTCCCCAGAACATCAAGGAAAACATCTCCAAGCAGGAAGCTGAAGAGATCAAGAAGAAGCTCGAAGAAGCCGGCGCTTCGGTCCAGATCAAGTAGGACTCAAGCGACGCATCTCGCGTCTCTTTCGCGGGCCCGGGGGGAAACCTCCGGGCCCGTTTCCGTGTCTGGCGCCCCGTCATCTGGCGTCCTGTCGGCGACCACTTTCCCAGCGGCCTGACTGGCGCGATAGTCGGATCATGCCCGTCACGCTTGAAACCCCCAGCCTGGATCTGCTGCCTGCCTATGCCGACGCGCTGCGGCGGGGCTGGTCGTCTGACAATGTGCGCGGCAAGGCGGCGGCTGACGAAGAGCTCGAGCGCATCGCCGCCGACCCCCAGGCCTTTGTCGACTCCCTCGACAATCCCGATGGCGGCGGCCCGCCGGTCATGCGTCTGGACGGAAGCCTGGGGACCCGGCTGCCCAGCCTCCGGCGCTGGATCTGGGATGACGGCTTCTGCGGCGCCATCGGCCTGCGCTGGGGGCCAGGCGGCGGGCCGCTGCCGGACTGGTTTCCCTATGGGCATATCGGCTACGCCGTGCCGCCCTGGCGGCGGGGGCGCGGCTACGCGACTCACGCCCTGGCCCTGATGCTGGAAGAGGCGAGGGGGCGCGGGTTGGATCAGGTGGAGCTGACCACCGACGCTGACAATCCGGCGTCGCAGCAGGTGGTGGTCAAGAATGGCGGGGCGCTGGTGGCGCGTGAACGTGATGACGCCGTGCACGGCGGCGTCGAGATCCTGCGCTGGCGCATCAGGCTTTAGTCACGGCTCAGCGCCGCGTTCCACGGCAGGTTTAACTTTTCTGTGGAAGAGGGCTTCCCAACGGGTTGCAAAAGTCCTATTTGGCGAGCTTCGCGAAATTCCGATTCAGCTAAGACGCGAGTCTTCGCACGTTCCGTCTCCGAGGCATGGTCCGTCGCCCTCCGACCATGCGAGGGAGCGTCCCCGACGTAAAGGGGACATTTCCAGCGTCCGGCCCCCGGCCTTCCGGGGGTTGAGGGTGGACGCAGGATGAAACTTACGGCGCGCTGGCCTGACGCCTGCGTGCGCTCAAGGGAATAAAATGGCGCAATCCTTCACCGGCAAGAAGCGGATCCGGAAGTCTTTCGGCCGCATCCCCGAAGCTGTGCAGATGCCGAACCTGATCGAGGTTCAGCGATCGTCCTACGAACAGTTCCTGCAGCGTGAAGTGCGCCCGGCCGACCGCCGGGACGAGGGGATCGAGGCGGTCTTCAAGTCCGTCTTCCCGATCAAGGATTTCAACGAGCGCGCCGTGCTCGAATATGTGTCCTACGAGTTCGAGGACCCGAAGTACGACGTCGAGGAATGCGTCCAGCGGGACATGACCTACGCCGCGCCGCTGAAGGTCAAGCTGCGTCTCATCGTGTTCGAAACCGATGAAGAGACCGGCGCCCGCTCGGTGAAGGATATCAAGGAGCAGGACGTCTATATGGGCGACATCCCGCTCATGACGGAGAAGGGCACCTTCATCGTCAACGGGACTCAGCGGGTCATCGTGTCCCAGATGCACCGCTCGCCGGGCGTCTTCTTCGACCATGACAAGGGCAAGACCCACTCCTCGGGCAAGCTGCTGTTCGCCGCCCGGGTGATCCCCTATCGCGGTTCGTGGCTGGACTTCGAGTTCGACGCCAAGGACATCGTCTATGTCCGCATCGACCGTCGCCGCAAGCTGCCGGCCTCGACCTTCCTCATGGCGCTGGGCATGGACGGGGAGGAAATCCTCTCCACCTTCTATGAGACCGTGACCTTCGAGAAGCGCGAAGGCGGCTGGGCCACGGCCTACAAGCCCGACCGCTGGCGCGGGGTGAAGCCGGAATTCCCGCTGGTCGACGCCGAGACCGGCGAAGAGGTGGCTCCGGCTGGCCAGAAGATCTCCGCCCGCAACGCCAAGAAGTTCGCCGACGCAGGCCTCAAGACCCTGCTGCTGGCGCCGGAGGCCCTGACGGGCCGTTATCTGGCCGCCGACATGGTCAACCACGAGACCGGCGAGATCTACGGCGAGGCCGGCGACGAGCTGGACGTCACCCTGCTGGGCGCCCTGGAAGAGCAGGGCTTCACCAGCTTCGACGTGCTGGACATCGATGAGGTCACGGTGGGCGCCTATATGCGCAACACCCTGCGCATCGACAAGAACACCGCCCGCGAGGACGCCCTGTTCGACATCTACCGGGTCATGCGCCCGGGTGAGCCGCCGACGGTGGAAGCCGCCGAGGCCATGTACAACAGCCTGTTCTTCGACTCCGAACGCTACGACCTGTCCTCGGTCGGCCGCGTGAAGATGAACATGCGCCTGGAGCTGGACTGCCCCGACGACGTCCGCGTCCTGCGCAAGGCCGACGTCCTGGCGGTGCTCAAGACCCTGGTCGGCCTGCGGGACGGTCGCGGCGAGATCGACGACATCGACAACCTCGGCAACCGCCGGGTCCGCTCGGTGGGCGAGCTGCTGGAAAACCAGTACCGCGTCGGCCTGCTGCGCATGGAGCGCGCCATCAAGGAGCGCATGTCCAGCGTCGATATCGACACGGTCATGCCCCACGACCTGATCAATGCGAAGCCGGCGGCTGCGGCCGTGCGGGAGTTCTTCGGCTCCTCGCAGCTCTCGCAGTTCATGGATCAGACCAACCCGCTGTCGGAAATCACCCACAAGCGCCGTCTCTCGGCCCTTGGCCCCGGTGGTCTGACCCGGGAGCGCGCCGGTTTCGAAGTCCGCGACGTGCACCCGACCCACTACGGCCGGATCTGCCCCATTGAGACGCCGGAAGGCCCGAACATCGGCCTCATCAACTCCCTGGCCACCCACGCGGTGGTCAACAAGTACGGCTTCATCGAGAGCCCGTACCGGCGGGTCAAGGACGGCAAGATCACCGATGAGGTGGTCTATATGTCGGCCATGGAAGAGGCCAAGCACGTCATCGCCCAGGCCAATATCAAGATCGAAAACGGCGAAATCGTCGACGATCTGGTCCCGGGCCGCGTGAACGGCGATCCGACCCTGCTGCCTAAGGACACCGTCGATCTGATGGACGTGTCGCCCAAGCAGGTCGTCTCGGTCGCCGCCTCGCTCATCCCCTTCCTCGAAAACGATGACGCCAACCGCGCCCTGATGGGCTCGAATATGCAGAAGCAGGCCGTGCCGCTGGTCCGCACCGACGCCCCCCTGGTGGGCACCGGTATGGAAAGCGTCGTGGCCGTGGACTCCGGCGCCGTGGTCGTGGCCCGCCGCTCGGGCGTGGTCGAGCAGATCGACGGCACCCGGATCGTTGTCCGGGCCACCGAAGAGACCGACCCCACCAAGCCGGGCGTCGACATCTATCGGCTGCAGAAGTTCCAGCGCTCCAACACCTCGACCTGCATCAACCAGCGTCCGCTTGTGCGGGTTGGCGATCGGATCGCCGCTGGCGACGTGGTGGCCGACGGCCCGTCCACGGAGCTGGGCGAACTGGCGCTCGGCCGCAACGTGCTCGTCGCGTTCATGCCGTGGAATGGCTACAACTTCGAGGACTCCATCCTCATCTCCGAGCGCATCGTGCGCGATGACGTCTTCACCTCGATCCACATCGAGGAGTTCGAAGTCATGGCCCGGGACACCAAGCTTGGTCCTGAGGAAATCACCCGCGACATCCCCAATGTCGGCGAGGAAGCCCTGCGCAACCTCGACGAGGCCGGCATCGTCGCCATCGGCGCCGAGATCCAGCCGGGCGACATCCTGGTGGGCAAGGTCACGCCCAAGGGCGAAAGCCCGATGACGCCGGAAGAAAA
>NZ_JAUSBZ010000066.1 GCF_030651755.1 Phenylobacterium sp.
GCGGGGGGGAGACTTCGACCAGCCACAGGTCAGCGGCCTCCATGAACCCCGGGACAGAGCGTCCGGCGCGGATCAGGTCGGCCATCAGGGTACCGTCCCCAGGCCCCATCTCCACCAGCCGGAACCGTGGCGGCTGGCCCAGGGCCCGCCAGCAGGCGGCGGCCCAGAGGCCGATCCACTCGCCGAACATCTGGCTGACCAGGGGGGCGGTCAGAAAGTCGCCGCCGGCCCCCAGGCCTGGCCGCGTGGCGTAGTAGCCCTCCTGCGGGTCATGCAGGCAGATGGTCATGTACTGGGCGAGGCTCAGGGGGCCGGCGGCCGCGATCTGGGCCGCCAGTCGGTCACGCAGGGCCATCTTTGTCCGGGGCCGAACGGATGCGGAAGGGGTCGTCCAGGGCTGGCTCGGCCTGCAGAGCCTCAGCCGGCGGCGGCGCTTCGGCGGTCACCGGTGTCGCAGGCGCGGCCGGGACCGGTTCGCGCAAGCCCCGCCAGATCAGGAAGGCGCCCCCGAGCAGCATGGGCAGGCTCAGCATCATCCCCATGGTCAGGCCGAGGGGAAAGTCTGGCAGGTGGTAGTCGGGCTCCCGCACCTGTTCGACCAGGGTGCGGAACACCGCATAGCCCACCAGGAACAGGCCAGCCACCGCGCCCCGGCGTTCCAGCCAGTGGGCCCGGTGGGTGGCGATTCGCAGGAGGATGAACAGGACCAGCCCTTCGAGCAGGGCCTCATAGAGCTGGCTCGGATGGCGGGGATAGGGTCCCGCGCCGGGGAAGATCACCCCCCAGGGCGCCTCGGTGGCGCGTCCCCACAGCTCGCCATTGATGAAGTTGGCGATCCGGCCAAAGAACAGGCCGATGGGGGCGCAGGCGGCCACCAGATCCCCGAGGCGCAGAAGGTCGAGACTGTTGGTCCGGGCGAAGGCGATGACGGCGATGGCCACCCCCAGGGCGCCCCCGTGGAAGCTCATGCCCCCCTGCCAGACCTGCAGGATCTCCAGCGGGTTCGTCCAGATGACCGAGGGCGTATAGAAGAGGATATAGCCGAGCCGGCCGCCGACAATGACGCCCAGCGTCACCCAGAGGATCAGATCGTCGATCTGGGGCGCGGTCGCCGCAGGTCCCCGCGCCGGCGCCAGCCGCGGATTTCGGACCATGGTCACCACATAGCGCCAGCCGATCAGGATGCCGGCGACATAGGCCAGGGCGTACCAGCGGATGGCCAGCGGTCCGATCTGGATCAGAATGGGGTCGAAGTCAGGGAAGGGCACCGGGCGGTTCTCCAGCCAATTCGCGTCTGTTTAGCCGACAAGGCCTTCGCATTCATCCCCCGGCGCCCCATATTGATGGTGCGCGGCGGCAAGTCCCGCGCCTCTTGAGCTCGCTATGCAGACCCAGAACCCATTCCTCGACGAAATCGCCAAGCTGACGACGGCGGCCATGGGCATGGCCCAGGCCGCCAGCGAAGAGGCCCGGTCCGCGTTCCGGGCTCAGGCTGATCGCGCAGCGGCCGAGCTTGATCTCATCCGCCGGGAGGAGTTCGAAGCCCTGAAAGCCGAGGTGGCCGCCCTGAGGGCGGATATTCAGGCGCTCCGCGGACCGGCCGCGGATATCTGAAACCCCGCGTTCACGAATACGCGAAGGGGCTCGCCCGCCGGAAGAAGCCGGTGACAGGGTCCCTGCAAAGCAGAATAGTTTCATGACTGTCGGTGAGTCGGTCGGGCCTCGCGCCTGATCCGCCGCAGCGAAAGGACCGTGGGTTCCATGGATATGCAGCCCGACGAAGACGTCGTCCTCGGCCTCGATCCCCTGGACATTGTCGAACATGTGCTGACGGCGGAGAACCTTGAGTTCGACCGCACCGAGGATGGCGACCTGGCCTTCACCCTGGCCGGCGAGTGGAAGGACTATGAGCTCTGGTTCGCCTGGCGGCCCGAGGCCGACTGCCTGCAGCTCTGCCTGGCGCTTGGCCACACCGTCGATCCGACCGCCCGCATCCCGGCCCATGAGTTGGTCGGCCTGGTCAATCAGCGCCTGTGGCTTGGCCACTTCGAGCTGTGGGACGATGGCGAGATCGTCTTCCGCCACGCCATGGCCCTGACCAGCGCCGAGCGGCCGAGCCTGTCCCAGGCCGCCGCCATGATCGACATCGCCGTCGAGGGCGCCGATCGTTTCTTCCCGGCCTTCGACTTCATGGTTCGCGGCGCCAAGACTCCGGCCGAAGCCATGGCCGCCTGCATGTTCGAGACCGTCGGCGAAGCCTGAGGGCCTCGCGCCGAAGGAGGACCCGATGGGGCCACTGCTGATGCTGGGCGCCGGCCGCATGGGCGGGGCGCTGATTTCCGGCTGGCGCCGCGCTGCGCTGCTGAGCCCCGGCGACCTGATGATCCGCGATCCCCACCCCGGAGACGAGGCCAGGGCGGTCATCGCGCAGGGCGCCCTGCATGATCCCGACCCCCCCGCCATGGGCCGCGCCAGCATCGTTCTTCTGGCGGTGAAGCCGCAGCTCTGGCGTGAAGCCGCCGCGGAGGTCTGCGACGCCCTGTCGGCCGACGCCGTCATCGTCTCCATCGCCGCTGGCGTTCCGGCCGGAGACATTTCCACGGCCTTTGGCGGCCGGGCGGTCGCCCGCATCATGCCCACCACCGCTGCGGCCATCGGCCAGGGCGCCGCCAGCCTCTATGCCAGCGATCCCCGGGCGGCGGCTGTGGCCCAGACCCTGTTCGCCGCCGTCGGCGTGGTGGTGGAGCTGGCTGACGAGGACCTGATGCACGCGGCCACCGCCGTCTCCGGCTCAGCGCCCGCCTATCTCTACGCCTTCATCGAAGCCCTGGAGGCGGCCGGCGCCGCCGCCGGCCTGTCGCCGGAGGCGTCCCAGTCGCTGGTGCGGGCGACCATCACCGGGGCCGCGGCCCTGCTGGCCCAAGGCGGTGATGATCCCGCCGCGCTTCGTCGTCAGGTCACCTCGCCCGGGGGCACCACCCAGGCGGCCCTGGAGGTGTTGATGGGCGAGGGCGGGTTAGGCCCGCTGATCGACCAGGCCGTGGCCGCCGCCGTGGCGCGTTCCCGCGCGCTGGGCGCCTAGGGCAGGCGTCAAAAACGGCGCGAAATGCGACGATTTCGGTCGAAAAACCCCCCGAAATAGACCCCTAAAACAGGCCGATGACTCGCTCAAACGAGTCCCCCAGCGCCCCGACGAAGGTCACCGCCGCCAGGATCAGGGCGTTCCAGATCAAGGCCAGGATAATGACGCTCAGCGCCGCGGCCACCGCCCCCACCAGTCCCGCCACCCCATCGCGCTCCAGCAGCCCAAAGCCGAAGGCGGCGATGGCGAAGGAGGGCAGCATGTTGCCGAACGGGATCGGCAGGAAGACGATCACCGCCAGGATCAGGCAGACCGCCCCGATGAACCTGTCGGCGACCCGGCCATAGAGGAAGCGCCAGCGGGGCCGCAGATGGCGCTCCAGCCGCTGCAGATGCGGCGCCAGGCGCACGGCCATGGTCTGGAACTCGGCCCGCTGCATGGAGCGATTCATCAGGGCGTTGGGCAGCCACAGGGTGGGACGTCCGATCATCAGCTGGAAGGCGATGAAGATCAGCGGCGCGCCGAGGATGGCCGACACCCCGGGGGGCATGGGCAGGGCGAGGGGGGCGGCGAACACCGCCAGCAGGGCGCCGAAGGCCCGGTCTCCGAAGGCTTCCAGGACGTCAGCCACCGTCACCTTGGCCCGCGAACGCTCAGCCAGGCCGGCGAGAATGTCGGAGAATCGGTGGACGTCGTCGACCACGGTCGGACCTGCGGGCTGGAGGTTTGGCGGTGGCGTTCAGATGGACGCCCGCGGGGAAAATTGCACCCCCCCAAAGACACGTTCAGGTCGAAAAACCTGGCCTTGTGGCCGATAGCCCACGGGCGGCGCCCCAGATGGTCTCTGGCGGGCGATCTCTGGCGGCGATCTCAGGCGGCGGCTTGCTGGCCCAGCACCACGCCCACCAGCACGGCGGCGTAATGCACGCCGGCCCCGCCAATCACATGGCCATGCCAGATGGCCCGCCGGAAGGGCAGCCTGCGCATCATGTAGAAGATGACGCCGATGCTGTAGACCGCGCCGCCGATGGCCAGGAGCAGCATGGCCGAGGTCGGCAGGGCCGCCATCAGGGGCTGCAGCGCCACCACCACCGCCCAGCCCAGGGCCAGGTAGATCACCACCCACAGCTTGCGGTCGAGCCCGCTCAGGAACAGTTTTCCAGCCACCCCCAGGGCCGCCACGCCCCAGATGGCCGCCGTCATCGCTATGGCCCAGGCGCCGCTCAGCCCGGCCACGGTGAACGGGGTGTAGGAGCCGGCGATCATGATGAAGATGCCCGCATGGTCGAGACGCCGCAGCAGGGGGCGATGGCGGGCGGGGGCGAAATTGTAGGCGGTGGAGCAGGCCAGCATCAGCAGCAGGCCGGCGGAATAGATTCCCACCGCCGTGGTCAGCAGGGGCGAACCCCGCCAGATGGACAGGCCGATGAGAACCGCCCCGCCGATCAGGGCCGCGGTCAGGCCGATAATGTGCACGCACAGGTCGGCGCACTTGGCCGAGGGGGTCGGATAGTGACGGGGAGGCTTGGAGAGGGGGGCGATGGGATCGGTCATGGCTTGTGGAGCGGTTGTACGCCATCCCCCGGCCCGGCGCCTAGAAGTTGGCCGCCGATGACCGGGTTTAGCGCTGCTACGCCTGCCACAGGATCACCGGACCCCGGCGACCGCCAGAATGGCGAGCAGGCCCACACCCATGCCGCGGACATTCTCCACCGGCTCGACATCGATCCACTCGTCCAGGGCGTGCGCCCGACCGCCGGAGCCGCCAGACCCCATGGTGATGGCCGGCACCCCCAGGCTCATGGGAATGTTGGAGTCGGTGGAGGAGGCCGAGAGGCTGGCCGAATAGCCTGCGGCCTCGATGGCGGCGACCACGCTGCGGACCAGGCCCGAGTCCGGATCTGTGGATCCGGCCGGGCGGTCGCCGATGACCAGGGGTTCGACGGTGATGGGACCTTGCGCTGTGGAGCGCGCCGCGTTTTCGGCGGCGACCGACTCCTGGAAGATCGCCAGCAGCTGGGCTTCCAGCCGCGCCAGGGCCTCGGGGCTCTCCGAGCGCATGTCGTACTCGGTATAGACCTCGGCGGGGATGGAGTTCACCGAGACGCCGCCGCCGGTGACGCTGGCCGAATAGGTGGTGCGCGGCGAAGGCGGAAGCTCGATCTCATAGAGTTGCGCCGTGGCCCGGGCCATGGCGGCCATCGGGTTGACCAGGCCAAAGGCGCCATAGGAGTGCCCGCCGGGCCCCCGGAAGAAGGTGCGATAGCGCTTGGAGCCGACGGCCCCTGTCACCACCCGGGTGGGGTCGGAGCCGTCGAAGGAGAAGAAGGCGCTGACCCGGTCGCGGTAGGGCCCCTCGGTGAAGAAGTGCCGGACGCCCCGCAGATCGCCCTGGCCCTCTTCACCCACGGTGCCGAGGAACAGGATGTCCTGTTCGGTGACGAGGCCGGCGGCGTCCATGGCCCGGATGAAGGCCAGCAGGGTGGCCAGGGACCGGGTGTCGTCGCCGATGCCCGGCGCCATCAGTCGCGTGCCTTCACGACGGACGGTCACGTCGGTGTCGGCGGGAAAGACCGTGTCCAGATGGGCGGAGACCACCACCAGGGGACCGCCGGCCGGACCGGCCCCCCGGCGCAGACCCATGACATTGCCCTCGGCGTCGGTGGTGGTCTGCGTCAGGCCGTGAGCCTCGAGCATGGCCAGATAGGCCTTGGCCCGTTCCGCTTCCTGGAAGGGCGGGGCGGGGATTTCGGTCAGGGTGATGATGTCGGCCACCGTCCGATCAAAGTCCTTGGCCAGATGGGCCTTGGCCTCTGCGAAGGCCGCCGAGGCGGCGATGGCGGGAACCGGAGTCTCACTCGCCAGCGCCACGCCGCCCAGGCTCAGGAAACAGGCCGCCGACAGGCCGGCGAGGGCGGGAGCGAGGCGGTCTCGAAGGGTCATCGGGAGGCTCTCTCTTGTGGCCTATGGCTGTGATGCAGGCGCCATGATGCGCTGAACGCTCTTCCAGCGCACAGCCCTTTCGTTGGGCGCGCCCCGTCAGGCTCCCTGATGCGTGGCCCCTGGTCAAATCCGCGCGGCGGAGTCTAGGTTCGCGGCTTCGCCCGTCGGGCGCCTGTCGAGGGGGACATTCATGCCGGAAGAGACCAGCGCCATCGAGGCCTTCTACGCCCAGGTGACCAATGTCAGCGACTTCATCTGGGGGGGCTCCTGGAACGGGGTCGCCGTCCTGCCATTTCCGCCCATGGTCATCGCCCTGTTCGGGGTCGGCCTGTGGATGATGTTTGGTCTGCGCTTCTATCCGATCACCCACCTGGGCAAGGCCTTTGTGGGCCTGTTCAAGAGCGAGAAGGATGCTGACGCTCAAGGGGACGGCAAAAAGGGTGAAATCTCCCCCTTCGCCGCCCTCTCCACCGCCCTGTCGGGCCAGGTCGGCACCGGCAACCTGGCCGGCGTGGCCACCGCCATCACCCTGGGCGGCCCAGGGGCCCTGTTCTGGATGTGGGTCACCGCGCTGATCGGCATGGCCTTGGCCTTCGCCGAGGGCGCCCTGGCCATCCGCTATCGCGAACAGGGTCCCAATGGCGACTATCGCGGCGGACCCATGACCTATATCCGCCTGGGCCTCGGCAAGAAGTGGGGCTGGCTGGCGGGTGTTTTCTGCGTGGGCGCCCTGTTTTCCTCGGTGACCACCGGCAACATGATCCAGGCCAATTCGGTGGCCGACTCGATCCATGCCATCACCGGCGCGCCCGATTGGGTGGCCGGCCTCATCGTCGCCGCAGCCGTCTTCGCCGTGATCATCGGCGGCATCAAGTCGATCGGCTCCATCGCCGAGAAGGTGGTGCCGGCCATGGCCCTGGCCTATGTGACCATGGCCGTCATCGCCCTGATCCTGAACTTCGAAGACCTGCCTGGCGCCTTCGCCATCATCTTTGAAAGCGCCTTCACCGGCCATGCGGCGGCCGGCGGTTTTGTCGGCGCCGGCATGATCATGGCCATCCGGGCGGGCGTCGCCCGCGGCCTGTTCTCCAATGAGGCCGGCCAGGGCTCCACCCCCATCGCCCATGCCGTGGCCCAGACCGAGGATCCGGCCCGTCAGGGCCGATTCGCCATGATGGGCACCTTCATCGACACCCTGGTCATCTGCACCGCCACCGGGCTTGTCCTCCTCACCGTCCAGGGCGCCTTCCCGGCCACCAACGCCGAGGGGGTCACGGTCATGCAGGAGCATGTGTGGAGCTCCGATCTCAACGGCTTCGCCATGACCGAGGCGGCCTATTCGGCGGCCTTCCCGATGGAGGTCTTCGGTTTCGCCATCGGCGGGCTGATCGCCTCGGTGGCGCTGATCCTGTTCGTCTTCACCACCCTCCTCACCTGGAGCTATTACGGAGAGCGGGCGGTGACCCACCTGTTCGGCGACAAGCTGATCATCCCGTTCCGCCTGGTGTGGGTGCTGATGATCTTCATCGGCTCGTTCCAGGAGATCACCTTCGTCTGGCGCATGGGGGACATCGCCAACGCCAGCATGGCCCTGCCCAACCTGGTGGCCCTGGCCCTGCTCTCAGGGGTGGTCTTCAAACTGGCCAAGGGTGATCGAAAGGCCGGCCCGGACCACGACTGACGTCGTCATGCGGGATCGGTCAGGAATTCCTGGGTCGATCCCGCCTTTCGGGTTTTCCTGGCCGGCCATGCGCCATAGCTTGGCCGGTAACACAGGTAACAGTCACCGAAAGGGTTCCGTCTTGCAGACTCGTCGTCAGATGCTCCTTGGCGCCGCGGGCGTCCTCGCCTTGGCCGGAACAGCCGGCCGCTCCTCCCTGGCCTTGGCCCAGGCTCCGGCCACGGCGGGGGCCCGCGTCGACGCCCTGCTGGAGGCCTTCTACCAGCAGGCGCTGGATGATGTGCCCGAGCTTGTCACCCGGCTGGGGCTGGACACCGGCGCCCGGGCCGCCGCCAAGGGTCGGCTGAGCCCCGCCTCCATCGCCGCCCTCGAGTCCGACCGCGCCAAGACCGCCGACCAGCTCTCGCGGATGCAGGCCCTGCCGCGGGCCGAGCTCTCCGGCATGGACGCGATCAACTATGATGCGGTGAAGTTCTCCCTGGAGACCGAGCACGAGGCCAATCAAGCCTTCGCCTATGGGCGGCGCGGCGCGGGTCAGCCCTATGTGATCTCGCAGCTGTCGGGCGCCTATCAGAGCGTGCCGGACTTCCTGGGCTCCCAGCATGTCATCGAGACCAAGGCCGACGCCGACGCCTATCTGTCCCGCCTCGACGCCTTTGGCCGGGTCATGGACGAAGAGGTCGAGCGAGTGCGCCGCGACGTGGACCTCGGGGTGATCCCGCCGGACTTTGTGATCGAGCGCACCCTGACCCAGATGCAGGGATTGCGGGTCGATCCGGCCGCCTCGCCCCTGGTCACCTCGGTCGCCGAGCGGGCCGCAGCCAAGGGGATCGCCGGCGACTATGCCGGCCAGGCCCAGGCCATCTATGTGGACAAGGTGCTACCGGCCCTGGAGCGGCAGATCGCCCTGATGGGGGAGCTTGCCCCCCGGGCGGTCCACGACGCCGGCGTCTGGCGGCTGCCTGACGGCGAGGCCTATTACGAGCATGCCCTGCGGGCCTCGACCACCACCACGCTGAACGCCGAGGAAGTCCATCAGATGGGCCTCGACCAGGCCCGCCAGCTGTCGGCCCGGGCCGATGTGATCCTCAAGGCCGAGGGCTATACCCAAGGCTCGGTCGGCGAGCGGATCGCGGCCCTGTTCAAGGACCCCAAGCACCACTTCCCCGACACCGACGCCGGCAAGGAGGAGCTGATCGAGTCCCTCAACGCCATGACCGAGGCCATGTACAAGCGCCTGCCGGAATATTTCGGGACCCTGCCCAGGGCGCCGGTGGAGGTCCGGCGGGTGCCCAAGTTCATCGAGGCCGGGGCGCCAGGCGGCTACTACAACCAGCCGACGCTGGATGGGTCGCGGCCGGGCATCTTCTGGATCAATCTGCGGGATTCGGCCGAGAATCCCACCTGGACCCTGCCGACGCTCACCTATCACGAGGCCGCGCCGGGCCATCACATGCAGCTGGCCCTGCAGCAGGAGGCCGACCTGCCGATGATCCGGCGGGCCACCTTCCTGTCGGCCTATGGGGAGGGCTGGGCCCTCTATGCCGAGGAGCTGGCCAAGGAGATGGGGGTCTATGAGGACAACCCGCTGGGCGAGGTCGGCTATCTGCAGGCCGCCCTGTTCCGCGCCGCCCGCCTGGTGGTCGACACCGGCATCCACGCCAAGCGCTGGAGCCGCGAGCAGGCCATCGAGACCATGTCGTCCATCGACGGCTCGCCCATCTCGTCCTCAACCACCGAGATCGAGCGCTATGCGGTGTGGCCGGCCCAGGCCTGCAGCTACATGGTCGGCAAGCTCGTCTGGCTGCGCCTGCGGGAGAAGGCCCGCACGGCGCTCGGCGACCAGTTCGATCTGAGGGCTTTCCACGATGCGGGGCTGCTGTCGGGCGCCGTGCCGCTGACCGTGCTGGAGGCGGTGATCGACAACCATATCGCCGCCCGCCGGGCCGCCTGATCCTGAGCGGTCAGAGCCCCTGGGCGCGCGCCCGGGGGCTCAGGCTGGGGGCTCAGGCCGGCAGGCGGATGACCGCTCGCAGGCCGCCCAGGGGGGAGCGGTCCAGCAAGACTTCGCCGCCGTGACCGCGGGCCATGTCCCGGGCGATGGCGAGGCCCAGGCCCACCCCCTTGATGTTCTGATTGCGGGCCTCGTCCAGGCGGTTGAAGGCCTTGAAGGCGTCCTCGTACTGGGCCGCCGGAATGCCCGGCCCATCGTCGTCCACGGCGATCTCGATCCCGCCGGAGGGCAGGCGCCGGGCCACGACCTCGATGGTTTCACCATGGACCGCGGCGTTCATCACCAGGTTGGAGACCGCCCGACGCAGGGCGCTGGGGCGGACCCGGACGCTGAGGCCCTCGGGCGCCTCGACCCGCACCTTGGCGCCGGCGCGGACCGCGCCTTCGCCGACCTCGTCCAGCAGGGGACGCAACAGGGTGTCCTCGACGGCCTCGCCCCCCTCGCCCCGGGCGAAGGCGAGGTATTCGTCGATCATGTGCTCCATCTCGGCCAGGTCACGTTTCATCTCACCGGTGCGCGAGGAGGGCGGGGCGAGCGCCAGTTCGAGCTTCAGGCGGGTGAGCGGGGTGCGCAGGTCGTGGCTGACCGAGGCCAGCAGGGCCGTGCGCTGTTCGATATGGCGCTGGATGCGGGACTTCATGGCCAGGAAGGCGTGGGCCGCCTGCCGCACCTCCCGGGCGCCGTGGGGCTTGAAGCCCTGGTCGTCCTCCCCCCGGCCAAAGGCGTCGGCGGCGGCGGCCAATCGTTCGATGGCCCGGGTCTGGTTGCGAATGAACAGGATGGCGATGGCGGTCAGCAGCAGGGTGGCCACGGTCATCCAGAGGATGAAGATGTGGCCCTGGGTGGCGAAGGCCCGGTCCCTGGGCGCCAGGATGCGCAGCACCCCCTCATCCACTTGCACGCGGATGTCCACATAGGCCGGATAGCGGGTCGTATCGAACCAGAAGGGAGCGTCCAGGCGCTCTGACAGGGCGCGCTTCAAGGACCGGTCCACCGGGGCGAAGAAGGAGTAGCGCCGGTTCAGGGGCAACTCGCGCCCCTCCTGCAGGGCGATGGACAGGCTGAGGGCTTCCTCGGCCCGGGCGGCCAGCACCCCGAAGGCCTCGGGGCTCTTGTCGTCCTCATAGCCGGCCACCGCCCAGGCCACCTCGCCGGCCAGACCGTCGGACAGACGGCTGGTGACCGTGTCCCAGTGGGCGTCGAAGAAGATCCAGGTCACCGCCACCTGCATCAGGGCCACCGGCAGGACGATGATCAGCAGGGAGCGGCCAAACAGGCTGGTCGGCAGCCGGCGCTTGATCCACCGGCCCAGATATCGCGGGGTGACCCTGAGACGCATCAGTCGGGCGCCAGCATGTAACCCACCCCGCGGACGGTCTGCAGATAACGGGGCGCCTTGGGGTCGGTCTCGATCTTGCGGCGCAGGCGGGTCACCTGGACGTCGACGGCCCGGCCTGAGGGATCGACGGTGTCGCGGGCCAGCTCAAGGCGATCCACCGGTTCATGGGGGGTCTGGGCCAGGCGCCGCAGCAGGGCGGCCTCGCCCTCGGTCAGGCGGACCGGCGTCCCGTCCTGAAGCAGCTCTCCGCGGGCGGAGTCGAAGGCGCAGAGCCCGAGGGACAGCGTGCCGCCGCCCGGCGTCCGCTCGGCGGTGCGCCGCAGGATGGCGCCGATGCGCAGCAGGAGCTCCTGCGGCTCGAAGGGCTTGCCCAGATAGTCGTCGGCGCCGATCTGCAACCCTTCGATCCGGTGCTCGGCCTCGCCCCGGGCGGTCAGCATGAGGACCGGCGTGCGGCCCGCAGGCCCGCTGCGGCTGCGCAGCCAGCGGGTCAGGGACATGCCGTCCTCGCCGGGCATCATCACGTCGAACACCGCCAGGTCGAAATCCAGAGTCTCCAGCAGCTTGCGCGCCCCTTGCCCGCCGGACGCGGTGGTGACGCGGTAGCCCTCCCGACTGAGGAAGGCCTTCAGCAGATCGCGGATGCGGTCGTCGTCATCGACCACCAGCAGATGGCGGACTGGCCCGGGGGCGTCAGCAAGGCTCATGCGGTGGCGGGCTCCCTGTTGGCTGCGGCGGGCAGGATAGGCCGGGCGGCGACCGGCCGCCATGCGCGCCCTCGGCCATTTCGTTTGACGAGGGCCGCCTGCGGCGCTGTAAGGGAGGCGCATTGAAAGGAGGCACTACGCCGATGGCTCTCGTTCCCTTTGACGATCGCGATGGATGGATCTGGCTGGATGGCCAGTTCGTGGCCTGGCGCGAGGCGAAGGTGCACGTATTGACGCACGGCCTCCACTACGCCTCGGCGGTGTTCGAAGGCGAGCGGATGTATGGCGGTGAGATCTACAAGCTTACCGAACATACTGAGCGCCTGTTCAAGTCGGCGGAGATCCTCGACTTCGAGATCCCCTTCACGGTGGCTGAGATCGATCAGGCCTGCAAGGACACCTGCGCCAAGAACGGCCTGACCGACGCCTATGTCCGGCCCATCGCCTGGCGCGGTTCGGAGATGATCGGCGTCTCGGCCCAGGACACCAAGATCCACGTGGCCGTCGCCGTGTGGGAGTGGCCCAGCTACTTCTCGCCCGAGGAAAAGGCCAAGGGCATCCGCATGTGCTGGGCCAAGTATAAGCGGCCTTCGCCGGAGACCGAACCGGTCCACGCCAAGGCCACCGGCCTCTACATGATCTGCACCATCTCCAAGCATGCGGCGGAGAAGGACGGCTACACCGACGCCATGATGCTCGACTATCGCGGCTATGTGGCCGAGAGCACCGGTTCGAACGTGTTCTTCGTCAAGGACGGGGCGCTGCACACCCCGACCCCGGATTGCTTCCTCAACGGCATCACCCGCCAGTCGGTGATCGCCCTGGCCCAGGCCAAGGGCTTTGAAGTGGTCGAGCGCCACATCAAGCCCGAGGAGCTGGCGAGCTTCACCGAGTGCTTCGTGGTGGGCACGGCGGCCGAGGTGACCCCGGTCTCGCAGATCGGGGAGTACAATTTCACCCCGGGCAATATCTCGCTGAGCCTGATGGACGACTACGCCAAGATGGTGCGGCGACAGCTGCAGCCCGCCTGATCCGACAAGGGTCCGGTTCGAAAGCGCGCCCCCTTCGCCCCCAGGCGGAGGGGGCGTTTTCGTTTCAGGCGAGGATGCGCGCCTCCAGCTCCTCGCGCCGCTGGCGGGTGCTGGCGAGGTCTGCGCCGTAGCGGGCGGCGTCGGCCTGGGCGAGGTCGGCGGCCAGGGCCTCGCTTTCGCGATAGAGATCGAGCGCCCGGGTGCGATGGCCGCGATCCTCGCGGGCGTCGGCCAGTCGCTCCAGGGCGATGGACAGGGCGCGGCGGGCCTCGGGGCCGCCATTCTCGCCGGCGATCTGCCGACGCAGCGCCACCGCCGCCTCATAGGACTCGACGGCGGAGTCCAGCCGCTGTTCCTCATAGGCCATGTCGCCGACATTCAGCAGGCCATCGGCGATCAGCTCCGGCGCCTCGGCCTGGCGGGCATAGGACAGGGCCAGATCATAGGCCTCGATGGCGTCATCGCTGCGGCCCTGGGCTCGGGCGAAGTCGCCGGCGTCCTGGGCCGCCAGCATCTGCTGGCGATCGTTCGACGCCAGGGCGGAGACCCGTTGCAGGGCCAGCGCCGCCGGCCCCCAGGCCTCGGCCCGGGCATGCATCCGCAGGTCTGAGCGGGCGGCGTCAAAGTCGTCCAGGGGCGGCGCAGCCACGGCCGCAGCCGGTGCGGGTTCGGGGTCAGGCTCTGCTGAGCTGGCTGGGGCGGCTGCGGCGATGGCGGCCAGGGGCGTAGGGGAAGGCGCGGGCTCGGCCTCGAGCGGTTCGGACGTCTCTGCGGCCGCCTCGGCGGGAAAGGGCGCCGGCTCAGGGACTGATGAGGCCTCAAGGGATTGGAGCGGGCTTAGCTCGGGAAAGGGACGGGGCTCTTCCGGGAGCGCCGCCTCCTTCGCGTCCAGGGCCTCATCTGCGAACTTGAAGTCGGCGATCACCGGCAGGCCGGCGGCCTTCGCCCGGCGCCGGGTGGGGGACCGCACCGCCGCGGCGATCACCATGGCCCCGCCCACCAGACCCGCCGCCAGGGCCAGGCCCAGGCGCAGGCCTTCGAAGGGACCGAGCTCGAGGACGGGGATCTGCCCGTTCAGGCCGCCGGGATAGAGGACGACATAGGCGAGGCCGCCCAGTCCCAATCCCAGAAGCAGTCCAATGATCCGCCCCAGCATACGACCCCCCTTGGTTAACCCAACAGTGAAGCTAGGGGCGGTCGCGACCGCGGCCTCAAGGGGATGCAACCCCTGGGGGACAGCTGGGCGGCCGCCCCGCCGCCGATTTGGGCACGGCGCCTCTAAATGAGCCAGTTCAGCGGTCGGGGATAGGCCTCGCCCCGGGCCAGATAGATGACGCCGAGGACGCAGCGGACGGCGAACCAGATCCAGACGGCGCCCATGATGAAGATCCCCAGCATGACCGCCGGAATGCCGATCAGGACGAAGGACAGCGGGATGCCGAACAGCAGCAGCAGGCCGCCGATGATGAACCAGCCGATGGAAAGCCAGAAGGTGCGGATCTGGAAGGTGTAGTGGCTGGCCATGACGGGACCGGCGCTGCCCCGATTGGCGTAGGCGATCACCAGCCCGATGAAGATGGTGATCACATTGGCCAGACCGAGCAGATAGAGGCCGTAGACCACCGCGGGCATGGTGCGGTCTTCAGCCGGGGCGGCTTGGGTCACGGCGTCGGTCATTTCAGCTCCTCCAAGAGATCGACCCTGATCTTGCGGCGCCCTTGGCCTCAGAGCACCTTAATTCGTCGTTATGTCGTTCTGTCGGCCGATCCAGGGCAGGACGGCCACCGCCAGGATCAGCACAAAGACCAGACGGGCGGCGAGGGCCAGGCCCAGGCTCCAGGCGCCGATCGTCGCGGCGGCTCCCAGAACCGCCAGGGCGCCGGCCCCGCACAGCGCGATCGTCCAGACCACCATCTCCGCCCCCTGCGGCCGAGGCGGCCCCAGACGGAGCTGAGGCGCATAGGCGGCGCCCTGGGCGGCCAGGGCCTCGGTCAATCGGGCAAAGCTGTCGCTATGGTCGTCCAGCTGTCCGCGCCGGCCAAAGCTGCGGGCCGGAATGCGCACCTGCCCTCGGGTGAAACGAATCTGCGCGAGGCCTTCCGACACCGAGATTCGGCGCAGGTCAGCCAGGGCGAACCGGCGGATGCGGGCGCCGCGCTGCTCGACCAGTTCTGTGTCGGTGAGGGTCCACTCCGTGACCGGCAGGAGAGGCGAAATGCGCGCCCTGTGGACCGTGGCCATGGGTCAGGTCCGGACGAGGACGACCTCGACGCCGGCGCTGGCGGCGTGGGGGGCGAGGGCCTGGGGCTTGTCCACCCTCACCCGGGCGCGGGTGACCCGGGGATCGGCCAGGCAGGCGCGGGCTAGCATCTCGGCGAAGGTCTCCACCAGGCCGATATGGCCCGACGCCGCCAGGGACCGGGCGGCCTCGGCCACCAGCTCGTAGTTCACCGTCTCGGACAGGTGCTCGGCGCCGGCCACCGCGGCGTCCAGCTCCACATCGATGACCAGGGGCTGGCTGCGGCCGCGCTCGTGGGCGTAGATTCCCACATAGGCGTCGACCCTGAGGGTGGAGACGAAAATCTTGCTGGCCACCACCCGGCAGCCGCCGGTGTCCGAGGTCAGCTGGTCTTCGGTGACGGGGGACAGGGCCATGGGGACGCCCTCCGGGCTCACGGGGGTCAGGCCAGGTGCTGGCCGGAATCGATGGCGATCATCTGGCCCGTCACTGACGGAGCGTCAATGAGGTAGCGCAGGGCCTGGGCGATCTCCCGGGGGTCGACAGCCCGCGCCAGGGGCGTGCTGGCGGCTTCCTGGGCGAAATCGTCCGGCGTCTGGTGGATGGAGGGCAGGACGGGGCCGGGGCCGATCCCGTTGACCCGCACCCGGGGGGCGAGCGCCAGGGCCATCATCCGCGTCGCCTCCCACAGGGCGGCCTTGCTCAGGGAATAGGAGAAGAAGGCCGGCTGGGTGCGCAGGACCCGCTGGTCAAGGATGTTGACGATCAGCCCCTGCCGCTGGCCGGTGATCCGCCGGGCGAAGGCCTGGGACAGCACCAGGGGGCCGCGGAGATTGGTCTCCATGTGCAGGTCCCAGGACTGCCGGTTCATGGAGGCGAAGGCGTCGTCCTCGAACACCGAAGCGCTGTTGACCAGCAGATTGACCGGCCCGAGTTCAGCCTCGGCCTCGCCGACCAGGGGGGCGGTCTCCGATTCCTTGCGCAGGTCCCGGGTGAAGAGGGCCGCGCGACGGCCCAGGGCGCGGATTTCGGCGGCGACGGATTCGGCGTCGTCATCGATGGCCCGGCAGTGCAGGGCCACGTCATAGCCGGCCTCAGCGCAGCAAAGCGCCAGGACCCGGCCGATGCGTCGCGCCGCCCCGGTGACGAGGGCCGCGCCACGGGGCCCGGTCAAGGCCGCCAGCTCCGCCTGAGCCGCTTAGTCCGGCCGCCCGAACTCATAGATGTTGATCGCAAAGATCACGACGAGGAACGCCAGGATGGTGAGGATGGCGGTCATGGAACTCTCCTGGAAATATGACGCCTTCCGGCTTTAACGAGGCCCGCGTCAGGCCGCAAGGCGAGCCATGAGCACAGATGGGGCGCTGATGCCGCGCAATTCCGCGCGGGCCCTGTTGCGGCCGGGCGTCAGGCGCGCCACCTTGGGGCGGGAAGCGGCGCGCCAAGCGCGCCGCCCGGATTGATGTTCCCTTGGTGAACGTCGATAACTAAAATGCCTGTTTGAAATTGCGCGGGCCGTGAGCCGGCGCCAAGAAATCTAGGGTCCAGGAGGACGGCATGCGCGAATATCTGAAATTCTATATCGACGGCCAGTGGGTCGAGCCGGTGTCGCTCAAGACCCTGGACGTCATCAATCCCGCCACCGAAGAGGTGGTCGGCAAGATCGCCCTCGGCGGCGAAGCCGATGTGGACAAGGCCGTGAAGGCCGCTCGCAAGGCCTTCGCCACCTGGTCGCAGACCAGCCGCGAAGAGCGCCTGGACGTCATGCAGCGGGTCCTGGCCGAGTACCAGAAGCGTTTCGGCGACCTGGCCAACGCGGTCACCGAGGAAATGGGCGCCCCGGCCTCGCTGGCCCAGCGGGCTCAGGTGCCGTCGGGCATGGGCCATCTGGCCACGGCCATCGGCATTCTGAAGGACTTCAAGTTCGAGGAAGACCGTGGCTCGACCATGATCGTCAAGGAGCCGATCGGGGTCTGCAGCTTCATCACCCCCTGGAACTGGCCGCTCAACCAGATCATGTGCAAGGTCGCCCCGGCGCTCGCCACCGGCTGCACCATGGTGCTGAAGCCGTCGGAAGTCGCGCCCTTCACCGGCCAGATCTTCGCCGAGATCATGCATGAGGCCGGCGTGCCGGCCGGCGTGTTCAACCTGGTCCATGGGGATGGCCTGGGCGTGGGCGTGCCGCTCTCGACCCATCCGGAAGTGGACATGGTCTCCTTCACCGGCTCCACCCGGGCCGGCATCGAGGTGGCCAAGAACGCCGCCCCGACCGTCAAGCGCGTCCACCAGGAACTGGGCGGCAAGAGCCCCAACATTGTCCTGGACGACGAGGTCTTCGCCAAGAGCGTGGCCGGCGGCGTGCGCCAGGTGATGACCAATTCCGGCCAGTCCTGCAATGCGCCCACCCGGATGCTGGTCCCCACCAAGCGGATGGACGAGGCGATCGCCGCGGCCAAGGAAGCCGCCGCCCAGGTGACGGTGGGCGATCCCACCGGCAACGCCATGCTGGGCCCGGTGGTCTCCAAGACCCAGTGGGACAAGATCCAGGGCCTGATCCAGAAGGGCATCGACGAGGGCGCCACCCTGGTGGCCGGCGGCCCCGGCCGTCCGGAGGGCCTGGACAAGGGCTACTATGTCCAGCCGACGGTGTTCGCCAATGTCACCCCGGACATGACCATCTCCCGCGAGGAGATCTTCGGCCCGGTCCTGTCGATCCTTGGCTATGAGAGCCTCGACCAGGCCATCGCCATCGGCAACGACACCGAATACGGCCTGGCGGCCTATGTGAACGGCGCCGATCTGGCCAAGGCCCGCGAGGTCGCCTCCAAGCTCCGCGCCGGTCAGGTGTCGATCAACGGCGCCTCGGACATGACCGCCCCCTTCGGCGGCTTCAAGATGAGCGGCAACGGGCGCGAGTGGGGCGACTTCGCCTTCCACGAGTTCCTGGAGGTCAAGGCGGTCATGGGCTACGCGCCCAAGCAGGCGGCCGAATAGGCTTTCGACCCGAGAGACCAGCGGCCCCCGGCGATGTCGGGGGCCGTTTTCGTGAGCGCGCCGGCAAGAGCGCGACGAGCGCCCAAGAGACGACCCTTAAGAGGAGACGCCGATGATGGACCCCCATTTCCAGGCCCTGCTGGAGGCCCAGGCCAAGGCCGCCGAGGGCCAGGCCGCCCCACCCCTGGACGCCCTGCCGCCGGACATGGTCCGCGCCGGCTACCGCATGCAGCGCCAGGCCACCGACCAGAATGCGCCCAAGGATGTCGTGGCCCGGGACCTGACGGTCGATGGCGCGGCCGGCGAGATTCCGGCGCGGCTGTACACGCCTGCCGGCGCGCCTGAGACGACCGGCGGCCTGGTCTATTTCCATGGCGGCGGCTTCGTGATCGGCGACCTGGAGAGCCATGACGGCCATTGTCGCCGCCTGGCGGCCCTGGCCGGCGTGCGGGTGCTGTCGGTGGATTATCGGCTGGCGCCGGAAAACCCGTTCCCGGCCAGCCATGACGATGCGCTGGCCGCCACCCGCTGGGCCTTCGACCACGCTGCGGAGATCGGCTTTGACCCGGCCCGCATCGCCGTGGGCGGGGATTCAGCCGGGGGCAATCTCGCCGCCTCCGTGGCCGCCGACCTGAAGGGGGACGCCAAGCGCAAGATCGCCTTCCAGCTGCTGCTCTATCCGGGCATCTGGCCCGAGGAGGAGACCGCCTCACGCAAGGCTCTGGACGGCCCGCTGCTGACCAAGCAGGCCATCGCCTGGTTCGACAAGTGCCTGGCGGCCATGGGCCACCCCCAGGCGCACCGGGCCATGCTGGGCAAGGTGGACTGCGCGGGTCTTCCGCCGGCCCTGGTGGTGACGGCGGGCTTCGACCCGCTGAAGGACGAGGGCCGCGACCATGCCGAGCGCCTGCGGGCGGCCGGGGTGGCGGTGGAGCATGTGGAATATCCCAGCCTGATCCACGACTTCTACATCATGGCCGACGTCTCGCCGGCGGTGGGCGAGGCGGTCAGGGCGACGGCGGCCTCGCTGAAGGCGGCGCTGGCCTGAAACAGGGTTTCAGATCGTCTGGGGCTCGCCCTGGACGATCTGTTCCACCTGCGCGGTGAGGTCGTTCCAGGCGCCCTGCATGTCAGGCGTCCAGTCCTCCCCCAGCATATCGGCGAAGGCCTCGGCCATGGCCTGGTAGAAGCGCGGGAAGATCTCGCCGGGCACGCCGATATCGTCGTGGTTGCGCAGCTCGGCCTTCAGGAAATTGGCGGCGTAGGTGTTGGGGCCCAGATAGTCGAGCAGGGTCTCTGTGGCCTGGCGCAACATCTGGCCGCGGGCGGCGCC
>NZ_JAUSBZ010000097.1 GCF_030651755.1 Phenylobacterium sp.
GCCTCGCCCTTCCCCACGGCGCGCAGGCGGACGCGAGAGCGCCCCGGCCAGAGCCTGGCGTTCCTCCAGGCTGAGGTCGGCGGCGAAATCGACGATGCGGCTCTCCAGGCGGCTGCGGGCCTGGGCCTCAATAGCCTGGGCGCTGGCCAGGGCTCGCCTGACGGCGGCGGGATCATAGGGGTCGGCGGCGAGGTCGCCCCAAGCCGCACGCCGGGCCTCACCAGCCCGCATCAGCGAGCGGCCCACCTCGCGGGTTTCCCCACGCAGGGCCTGTCGATAGGCGTCCTGCCGCGCCTCTGGCAGGGCCGAGGCGGCGGAGAAAATCGGCGGCGGACCTGGGCGCATGGCGTTCATCCTCCCTTCGGACATTCGGACCCCGATCACCAGTCCGCCCACAACAGCGCCGATAGCGAACAGATTGACCGCCAGGGAGACGAACAGGGCGATGGTCAGGCTGCGCTGCGACATCAGACGTCTCCCACCAGATCGACATCCAGGGTGTCATAGGCGCTCACCGCCGCCGTGATCACCTCGAGTTCGCCGATGGGTGCGACGGCCCCCGACACCACGACTCCGGCCATGACGCCGGCGACGCCGGCGGCCATGAGCCCCGCTCCCAGGCTGGTGCGCCACAGCCATCCCCGCCAGGGCGGAGCCCGCTCAGCCGGCGCGCAGGCCAGGATCGCCGCCTGAAGGTTCGCACTCGCGGCCGGAACGCGCCAGGCGTCCAGCGCCCAGTCCAGGTCGCTCTCGCGCGCCAGTACAGTCGCCGCCGCCTCCGGCGTCGTCGACATCAGCAGGGTGGCGTCCTCACGCTCATCGGCCGGCCAGCGGGACACATCGCCCCCATAGGCCTCGGCGAGGGCGGCGAACCTGTCCAGATCCATCATCGGTCCTTCCTTCATCCGAGCGCACTCACCGCATGTCGGCCAGAGCGCCGCGCAGGGCGCGCCGACCGCGGGACAATAGGCTCTCCAGGGCTTCGACGCTGACTCCCATCAGGCCTGCGGCCTCGATGTTGCCCAGCTCCTGATAGTGACAGAGCACAACGGCTTCCCGCTGCCGGTCCGGCAGGCGGGCCATGGCGGCGGCCACCCGGGAGCCCACCTCGGCAGCCTCCAGACCCCGATCGGGGGCTGGCCCCTCGTCGATCTGCTCGGGCGGGAATTCGGTGGGAATCTCCCGGCGACGGCGCAGCCGATCGTAACAGAGGTTCAGCGCCACCCGGTGCAACCAGGTGTCGAACCGGGCCGCGCCCGGCCGCCATTTGGGCGCCTGACGCCAGGCGCGGACAAAGACCTCCTGGGCCACATCCTCGGCCTCGGCGCCATCCCCCAACATCCGCTGAGCTAGGCCATTGATCCGTGGAAGCTTGCGGGCCATCAGGGCGCGCACGGCCGTGGGGTCGCCCAGGGCCACCCGGCCCAGCAGTTCCTCGTCCGGGTCGGTCGCAGCCGCCAAGCCTCACCTCGCCCGCGCCATGGCCGGGCCCTGTCGGTTGATCACGATCCGCCACTCGGGAGACTCTGACGAAGACTGGTGAGCTCGGCCCGGTCAAGTATGCCGTCCTTATCGGCGTCATTCGCCGCAAAGCGGCGCTCGGCGCTGGCCTCGATCTCGGCGCGGGTGATGACGCCATCGCGGTTGGCGTCGAGGCGAGTCCAGATATCCGCCGCCTGAGCGGCCCCGGCAGATCCGCGGAACCGCCGCGCCATATTCTCCATCGGCTTGAATTCGGCCCGGGTGATCTGACCGTCCCGGTTCTTGTCGAAAGCCTGCAGCATGGAGTCGGCCTGGCTCTTGCGGAACTCGGCCAGGGTGACCTTGCCATCCTTGTTCAGGTCAGGATCTGGGGCGCGGCCCATCATCTGTGCGTGAACGGGCGTGCTCAGCAGGGCAAGCGCCAGGGCGCTGAACAGAAGCTTGCGATACATGGGCGACCTCCGGGAGTGGCGCATTCAAGGGGTTGAACGCAGCGTCACGCCATTTCCGTCGATCAAGGTTGCACCAGCATTTCATAGGCTGTCCGCGCCGCCTTGCGGGCGGACTCCAGCCGGGGCCGGACCTTTCGGAAATCGCTTTCCCCAGCGGCTCTGGCCATCAGTCGTCGGAAGGCGGTGGGTTCCTGCGAGGGATCTGCCCCATCCTCCAGGGCGACCTTGATCAGCTGGGTGAGGTTCTGCTGCAGACGCCAGGCGTCCTCCAGGACCTCCAGCGGCTCGGCCGGACCCAGGCCCGCCTCCCGGAAGGCCGCCAGGGCGCGGGCCGTATGGGGATGGAGGCGACCGCCGTCGGCGGCGTGGGCCAGCTGCAGGAACTGGGCGGCGAACTCCACGTCCACCAGCCCCCCCCGGGCCAGTTTCATGTCCCAGAGCCCCTTGGCCGGTCGCTCCTTCTCCAGCAGGGCGCGCATGGCGCGGACATCCCGGGCGAGCGCCTTGCGATCCCTTGGTCGACGCAGAGCCGCCTCAATGAGGCCTGTAGCCTCCTCAGCAAAGGCCGGCGTGCTGGCCCACACCACGCGGGCCCGGGTGAGCGCCAGGAACTCCCAGGTCTCGGCCTCTCCGGCGTAATAGGCCTCAAAGGCCGAATGGCTCACCGCCACGGGCCCCTGGGTGCCCGACGGCCGCAGCTGCATGTCGACCTCATACAGGCCGCCCTCAGCCGTCGGCAGGGACAGGGCGGCGATCAACCTTTGGGTGAAGCGACCATAGAAGGTCTCGGCCCCCCACCCTTTCAGGCTCGACATGGCGCGGGGATCATCGGCCCGATACAGGGTCATCAGGTCGAGGTCGGACGAGGCGGTCATCTCCCGCGAGCCGCACTTGCCCAGCGCCACGACCGCCACCTGGCCTGGAAAGGCCCCGCCCAGCCGTTCAGCCTCGGCCAGGGCGGCCGGCGCCAGGGTGCGGATACAGAGATAGGCCAGATCGGCGAATCCCCGGCCGACCCGTTCGGCGCTGGCCACACCGCTCATCACCTGGACACCCAGGCGGAAGGCCTGCTCGCGATGAACCCGGCGTACGGCGTCCATGACGGCCTCAAACCCGTCGGCCCGGGAGACGGCGATCGCCATCACGCCTTCGTCCTCGGCGGGATCGATCTCGGCGAAGAAATCCCCATCGACCAGGGCGTCGATGGCCGCGGGTCGCCGCGCCAGGGTGGCGGCCAGTTTCGGGGCGAAGGCCAGAACCTGAACCAGCAGTTCAAACAGCTTCGGATTGGCCAGGAACAGGGACTGGATCTGCACCCCCGATGACAGGCTGGCGAAGAAGTCGCTAAACCGGTTGAAGGCGGCGTTGGGCGCGCCGGTGGCGTTGGCCGCCTCCAGCAGGCGCGGGGCCAGCCGGGTGAACAGCTCCCGTCCCCGTTCGGTACGGGTGGCCGGAATGCGGCCGTGGTGCCAGGCGCGGATGGTCTGGGAGACCTGTAGCGGATTGTCGAAGCCCATGCGCGACAGGGTCTTCAGGGTCGCGGGATCATCGTCGACCCCAGTGAAAATCAGGCTGCCAAAGGTGGAAGACAGGGGCTCTTCGTCGGGAAACAGTTCGCCATAGCGACGGTTGACCGTCTTCAAAACCCCGGTGATGGCTGCGTCGAACCCCTTGACCGACTCATGGCCAAACAGGGCCGCCACTCGGGCGCGCTCTCCATCGGCTTCGGGCAGGCGGTGGGTCTGTTCGTCAGCGACCATCTGCACCCGGTGCTCGACGGCGCGCAGCGCGTGGTAGGCGTCATGCAGTTCCTCCGCCGCCTCACGTGTCACGTGCCCGGCCTCGGTCAGGGCCTGGAGCGCCTCCAGGGTGCGCATTCCCCGCAACTCGGGATTCCGACCTCCCAGAATGAGCTGTTGGGTCTGGACGTAAAACTCGATCTCGCGGATGCCGCCCCGGCCAAGCTTGAGGTCGGCGCCCTTGGCCGTCAGCCGGTCGTCGACCTTGTGCACATGGATCTGACGCTTGATCGAATGGATGTCGGCGATGGCGGCGAAGTCGAGATTCTTGCGCCAGATGAAGGGGGCGAGTTCGTCGATAAAGGCCTGGGCCCGCGGCAGGTCGCCCCCGCAGGCCCGCGCCTTGATGAAGGCCGCCCGCTCCCAGTTCTGCCCTACGGTCTCATAATATTCGAAGGCCGCCGTGACCGACACCGCCAGGGGGGTCGATGAGGGGTCTGGCCGCAGTCTCAGGTCCACCCGGAAGACATAGCCCTCCTCGGTCCGGTCGTTGAGCAGGGCGGCGACAGCCTGGGTCAGCCGCACGGCGAAGGCGCGAGCCTCGACTCCCTCGGCCACCGGCAGCCGGTCGGGCTCGTAGAAGACCGATATGTCGATATCGCTGGAATAGTTGAGCTCGAAGGCGCCCTGCTTGCCCATGGCCAGGCAGAACCAGCCTGGAACCGGACCCTCGGCGCCCTGCCCCACCGCTGTCAGACGGCCCGCGGCGACCTCGGCCCGCGCGGTCACCCTCAGGGCGGCGGCCAGGGCCGCGTCAGCAAACTGGGTGAGCGCGCCGGTGACGGCGTCCAGGTCCCAGACGCCGCCCAGGTCAGCCAGGGCGATCTGCAGATGGGCCTCGGCCTTGAGCCGGCGCAGTTCAGGTCCCGCCTCCGCGGCGGTCTCCAGTTCGCCCGTGGCGGCGGTGCGCGCCAGGAGATCGACGAAGCGTGTCTCGGGGTCGCCAGTCAGTATGTCCCGCAGCCTGGAGGGCGCCCGCCGGGCGAGACCGGCGAGATAGGGCGAGGCGGCGAACACGGGGGCCAGGGCCGGCCAGGTCCGGTCAAGCAGATCGAGCCAGCCTTCCGCCAGTGCGGCGGGCGCCAGCATCTCCCGGGCCCGTTCGGCGGCTTTCGGATCAACAACGGGGCCGCAGGGGCGAAGCGAGTCAGCTAGCTGGGTCATGAGGCCAGTTTGGGCGGTCGCGGCCATCTGAGGCAAATCGCTGGTCGTATTTCCGGCGACCCTTCATGCTGGAGGCAGGATCACCGCCACCCGCAGGCCTGGGCCGATCTCGCCCACCTTGCCCGGGCCCTCGGACAGTTCCACCCGCCCGCCATGGGCCTCGGCCACGGCCGCCACCAGGGACAGACCCAGGCCCGCGCCCGGTTGGTTGCGGCTGTTTTCCAGGCGGACGAAACGCTCCACGACCCGCTCTCGATCAGCCTCAGGCACCCCGGGGCCGGTGTCAGTCACCGAGAACTCCACCTCGCCCGACGAGCGTCGACGGACCCGCAGCATGATGGCGCCGCCCTTGGGGGTGTACTTGATGGCGTTGTCCATCAGATTGGCCAGGGCTTGGGCCATGAACTCCCGGTTCGCCCGAATGCTCAACCCCCTGGCCAGCTCGGCCTTGAAATCGAGCCCGTCATCCTCGCACAGGGGCTCGTAGAGCTCGCAGATGTCGGCGGCCAGGTCGGCCGGATCGAACACCACCGGATCAGGGGCGGTCCCGGCGGCCTGCAGTCGGGCGATGGCCAGGACGGCGCCAAAGGTCTTCAGCACGCCGTCGGTGTCGTCGATCGCCTGAGCAAAGGCCGCCTGCGGATCACCGCGGCCAGCCTCCAGGTCCAGGAACGAGGCTTCAAGCCGGGCGCGGAGGCGGGTCAGGGGCGAGCGCAGGTCATGGGCGATGGCGTCGCCGGTGTGTTTGTGGCCGGCCATGGACCGCTCCAGGCGGTCCAGCATCTCGTTCAGACCGACCGCCAGCTCATCCAGTTCGTCGCGGGTTCCTCGCACTGGAGCGCGGGCGCTGAGGTCGCCATTGCGCACCGCGTCCACCACGGTGTTGAGCCCGAGCATCGAGCGGCTGACATTTCGGCTGACGACCACCCCGCCGGCGAGGCCCAGCACGATGATCAGGGCGCCCGCCCCCCAGAGGGCGCGGACGATCTTGACCACATAGGCTTCATCCTCGGCCACATCGGCGCCGACGAACAGGATCTCGCCGCCCGAGAGCCGCTCCTGAAGACCCCGGGCTGGCCGGTTGATCTCCCGGCCCTGAACGTCGAATTCCGTCACCCGGAAGCTGGTCCAGGTCGCCTCTCCGTTGAAGGACTCTAGGGGCGACTCTTCGATGGAGCCAGAGATCAGGGCCCCGTCCGGCCGCATCAGCAGGTAGAGATAGGGACGTTCGCTGGCGGCCCGCTCGATCAGGGCCTGGTTCAAGGCGTCGGCGCCGGCCCGCCCATAGGCGCTCTGCAGGGTGCGCATTTCCCGGGTGATCAGCTGATCGACGCGACGGGTCGCCTCCCCGGCGGTGGCCACATAGATATAGGCCAGGAAGGCGCTGGCCGAGGCTGCGAACAGGGCCAGGAACAGCAGGGTCAGCCGGAATGGCGTGGTGCGGAAGATGCGCGGCAGGCGCATGTCAGCGCCCCTTATGCGTCGAGCCGGTAGCCCGCGCCGCGCACCGTCTGCAGCATCGGCCGGTCAAAGCCCTTGTCGATCTTGGACCGCAGCCGGGAGACGTGGACGTCGATGACATTGGTCTGAGGATCGAAGTGATATTCCCAGACTTTTTCCAGCAGCATGGTCCGCGTCACCGCCTGGCCGGCATGGCGCATCATGAACTCCAGGAGCTGGAACTCCCGGGGCTGGAGATCGATCTCCTGGCCCTGGCGGTGGACCGTGCGGCCGATCAGGTCCATCTCCAGCTCGCCGACCCGCAGCAGAGTCTGGACCGACCCCGTCTCGCGTCGCCGGGCCAGGGCCTCGACCCGGGCGATGAGCTCGGCGAAAGCGTATGGCTTGACCAGATAGTCGTCGCCGCCGGCCTTCAGGCCATCCACCCGGTCGTTGATCTCACCGAGGGCCGACAGGAACAGGACTGGCGTCTGGTCGCCCTCACGGCGGAGGGTCTCCACCAAGGTCACGCCATCCATCTTGGGCATCATGCGGTCGACGATCATCACGTCGAACTCGCCCTGGCGAGCCTGATCCAGCCCGGCCTCGCCGTCGGCGGCGGAGACGCAGTCATGGCCGCTTTCGGTCAGGCCACGGGCCATGACGGCGGCGGCCTCCAGGTCGTCCTCAACAATCAGAATCCGCATGCCCGCCCCCGTGGATATCGACGCAAGCCTACCGCGCGATATCCAGCGGAAGGAAGAGGGTGCGGCCATCGCGATTGACGCCGATCAGGACGCTGGGCCGGCCGGCCTTCTGAGCCGCATCGACCTCGGCCGCCAGATCACTGGCCGCGGCGACGGCGCGGCTATTTGCCCGCACGATCACATCTCCCCGACGAAGCCCCTTGCGGGCCGCGTCCGAGGAGGACGCAAGCGCGGTGACCACCACCCCACGGATCTCCGCGGCGATGCCGAAGGTGCGACGGGCCGCATCATCGATCGGCGCCAGGGACATGCCCAGAACTTCCGGATATTCCGGCTGGGCGGGCGCCTGTCCGCGGGGAGTCGAGCGTGATCCGCTATTGTCGTTGGCCGCGAGTTCACGCTCATTCGGGCGCACGCCCGAGCGGACCTGAATGGTGCGGCGGGCGCCGCCGCGGATGACTTCGAGGCGCAGATTGTCGCCAGCGGTGGCCTTGGCCACTTCACGGGTCAGCTCCGAGGAGGTGCGAACCGCCACACCGTTCACCGAGATGACCACGTCGCCAGCCTGCAGACCGGCGCGGGCCGAGGGGCCGCCCGGGACGGTGTCGGAAACGATGGCGCCGCGCTGATCGCCGAGCCCTTGAGCCTCGGCCATCTCGCGGGTGTAGTTCTGGATGGTCGCGCCGATATAGCCGCGGGTCACGCCGCCGCTGGCGATCAGTTGCTTGGTGATCGTGTCGGCCGTGGCCGCCGGAATGGCGAACCCGATCCCCACCGAGCCCCCAGAGGGGGAGAAGATCGCCGTATTGACCCCGATCACCCGGCCATAGATGTCAAAGGTGGGCCCGCCGGAGTTTCCCCGGTTGATGGGCGCGTCGATCTGGATGAAGTCGACAAAGGTCTCGCCGATGTCGCGGCCATAGGCCGAGACGATCCCCGAGGTGGCCGTGGCGGTCAGACCGAAGGGATTGCCCACGGCGATCACCCAGTCCCCGACCCGGGGCAAGGCGGTGTTCTCAAAGCTCACATAGGGGAAGTTGGCCCCCTTGACCTTGAGGACCGCGAGATCGGTGGCTTCGTCGCGGCCGACAATCTCGGCGACGAGTTCGCGTTCGTCCTTCAGGACGACCTTGATCTCCTCGGCGTTCTCGACGACGTGGTTGTTGGTGACGATGTAGCCATCCGCCGAGATGAAGAAGCCGGAGCCCGCAGACATCTGGGTCGGACCCGGCTGTTCCTCTTCGTCTTCCGGCGTCGCGCCACGGGGCGCGCGGGGGATGATGCCGAAGGGCAGGCCCTCAAAGCCCGGAATCTGACGCAGGGCGCGCGCATCGGCGCGGGAGGTCACATTGACCGAGACCACCGCCGGGGACACCTGTTCGAAGATGTCGGCGAAGGACAGGGGCGCCCCGGGGGGCGGCGCAAAGACCGGCGCCGTCGAGGCGCGGATCACCGGCATGGACGGCCCTGACTTCTCCGCCATGGGCAGTTGCACATCGGTGGCCGCCAGGGCGGCTGCGGCGACGCCGATGCCAGCGACGGCGCCGAGAAGATATCCGGTCTTCTTAGAGGTCATAGGCCTTCGATTCCTTGCGGGCTCTTGGGGTCATAGCACATGCCCGCCCTCCCCTAGCTAGGATGGATGCGCCGAAGCGCAACCGATCTCAACTTACCAATTGGAAAGCTCTAGCATCGGTTCGCGGCGGCTATGAGGCTAATTGTGGTCAGGTTTCATCCTGGCGCAGGCGGGCCAGGGCCTCGGACTCAGCGCCAGTCAGCTCGGGTTCGGGCGGCGGCGTGCGCCAGCGACTGGCCAGCATTCCGCCCCCCGCCAGCACCACCAGGAACGGGATCAGCCAGAGCGCCGCATTGGCCCAGCTGAACCTGGGCTTGAGCAGGACGTACTCTCCGTAGCGGTCTGTGAGGAAGCGGCGGACTTCGACATCGGTGCGCCCTTGGGCCACCTCCTGGCGGACGATGGCCCGCAGGTCCTGCGCCAGTTCGGCGTTGGAGGCGTCAATCGACTCGTTCTGGCAGACCAGGCAGCGCACCTCCTTGAAGAGGGCCCTGGCCCGGGCCTCCTGGCCCGGATCGGCCAGACGCTCAGTGGGGTCGGAGGCCGCGCCCAGACAAAGGACGGCGCAGGCCACCACCAGCCATCGGGCCAGGCCGCTCACGCCTGCCCTCCCACGGGCCCGGGCGCCGCCGCCGGGGCCGGAGCGACGGGGGCGGCGCGGCGCCCGGCGACCAGCCGCAGGCGACGGTCCGAAAGCGAGATCGCTCCGCCCAGGGCCATCAGGCCGGGGCCAAGGAAGATCAGCAGAGCCCAGGGATTCCAGTAGCCGGTCACCAGCCAGACCGGCCCCCCGTCGGCGGCCTGCCGACGCTCGCCCAGGACCACATAGAGATGGCTGAGACCACGGGTGCAGATGGCCACCTCCGATGTGGTCTGGCCGCCGGCGGAATACTGGCGGCGTTCAGGCTGAGCCATGCAGGCGAGGGTTCCGTCGGGCGCGAGGGCGCGCAGGGTGGCCTGCTCGGCCTCATAGTTCGGCCCCTGAACCGGCGCCACATCCTCCAGGACCAGGACATAACCGGCCACCTCCAGGCGCTGGCCTAGGGCCAGAACCTCGGCGGTCTCGGCCTTCCAGGTGGTTTCGAACACGGCCCCGAGAACGAAAACGCCGAGCCCCGCATGGGCCAGCGTCATGCCCCAGGCGCCCCGGGGCAGGCCGCCCAGGCGGCGCAGGGCCTCCGCCCCCGGAACGCGGAATAGACGGATACGCTCGGCCACCTCGGTCAATGACCCGATGATCAGCCAGACCCCGAGGGCGAGACCCGCGGCCCCAAACAGGCTGCGAGGCTCAACCAGGGCCAGGGTCGCCACAGCCGCGACGGCGGCCAGCAGGGCGGCGACCCACAGCCTTTGCAGGGCCGCCCCGGCGTCGGCCCGCTTCCAGGCCAGCAGTGGCCCGGCCGGCAGCAGGAGCAGCAGGATGAACATCAGGGGCGTGAAGGTCAGATTGAAGTAGGGCGGGCCCACCGAGATGGCCTCTCCGGCGATGGCTTCGCGGATCAGGGGATAGAGGGTTCCCAACAGAACGGTGGCCGTGGCCGCCGCCAGCAGGATGTTGTTGAGCACCAGGGCGCTTTCGCGACTGATCGGGGCGAAGAGCCCGCCCCGGGCCATGGCCGGCGCCCGCCAGGCGAACAGCGCAAAGCCCAGCCCCGCCGTCACCCCCAGGATGGTCAGCAGCAGGACGCCCCGGGTCGGATCGACCGCAAAGGCGTGAACCGAGGTCAGCACGCCCGAACGCACCAGGAAGGCCCCGAGCATCGAGAAGGTGAAGCCGCCGAGCGCCAGAAAAATGGTCCAGCCCGGCAGGGCGCCGCGCCGCTCGGTGACCACGGCCGAGTGCAGCAGGGCCGTGGCGATCAGCCAGGGCATGAAGCTGGCGTTCTCCACCGGATCCCAGAACCACCAGCCCCCCCAGCCCAGCTCGTAATAGGCCCAGAAGGCGCCGAGCGTGATGCCGATGGTGAGCGCGCTCCAGGCGGCCAGGGTCCAGGGCCGAACCCAGCGGGCCCAGGCGGCGTCGGCGCGGCCTTCGACAAGGGCGGCGATGGCCAGGGAGAAGACCACTGACAGGCCCACATAGCCCACATACAGGAAGGGCGGATGCAGGATCAGGGCCGGGTCCTGCAGCAGAGGATTGAGCGAACGTCCCTCCACCGGCGGGTCGGTCAGCCGCCAGAACGGATTGGAGGCGAACACCGTATAGGCCAGGAAGGCGATCCCGAGGGCGCCCTGGGTCGCCACCGCCACAGACTTCAGTCCCGCCGAGAGTCCGCGACCATAGCCTGCCAGCAAGGCGCCGAATCCGGTCAGGGCCAGGCACCACAGGAGCATCGAGCCCTCGTGGCTGCCCCAGGCGCCGCCGACCTTGTAGAGCATCGGCTTGGCGCTGTGAGAATTGGCCGTCACGTTGGCGACGCTGAAATCCGACACCACGAAGGCGTAGACCAGGGCGGCGAAGGACACCGCCAGGGCGGCGAAGGCCGAAATGGCCGCCGCCTCCCCGACCGCCGCCAGAACCGGCGCCCGGCGGATACGGGCCAGGGCCGAGGCCACTGTCTGCAAAACGGACAGGACCAGGGACAGCACCAGGGCGAAGGCGCCGATCTCGACGATCATTGGCCTGCGCCTGCGCCATAGGGGCCGGTGACCGGGTCCCGGGGGTCGGGCTCGCGCGCCGCGCCGTCGCCGCGCCACTCCCCCTGTTCCCTCAGGGCGTTCTGCAGGTCGCGGGGCATGTAGGTCTCATCGTGCTTGGCCAGCAGGCGCCGGGCCTCGAACACCCCGTCCTCACGGAAGGCGCCGGTGGCCACGACCCCTTGCCCCTCGCGGAAGAGATCCGGCGGATCCCCCTGGAAGACGACGGGGGCGACGGCGATCTGATCGGCCACCACGAACTCCAGCCGGCCATCGGGATGCTTGACCACGCTGCCCCCCTGGACCAGCCCGCCGAGTTGGATCGTCCGGCCAGGCTCAGGCCGGGTCTCCTGGGCCTGGGCCGGTGTGTAGAAGTACGAGATCGAATCCGACAAGCCCCACAGGGTCAGGCCGACGGCGAGCGCCAGGACGGGCGCAACCGCTGACAGGACCACCAGCCGCCGCCGGGCCTTCCGGGACTTGGGCAACCAACCGCTCATGGCATGGGCTCCGCAGCCGCCGCCTGGGTCAGCTGTGACAGGATCTGGGGATTATCGGCATAGCGCGCACGGGCCTGGGACAGCGCGGCGTCGCGGCGGGCCGCATCGCCCAGCACCCCATAGGAGCGGACCAGCCGCACCCAACCCTCGGGGTCATCCGGCTCGACGGCCAGCCGCGCGGCCAGGCCCTCGACCATGGCCAGGATCTCAGCCGCCCCTACGGTCGCGGCCGCAGACGGCGTCGGCCTGGGGCCCGCCGAGACATCGGCGATGGCCGCCTGCAGGACCGGACGACGGGGATCGGCCATGGGGAGATCGGCCAGCAGGCTCCGCCATTCGGCCAGGCCTTGGGCGACCTCGCCAGCTTCAATCCGGCCGCGGGCCAGATGGAACCGGGCGGTGGCGGCCTGTGGGTCCTGTTCCAGGGCTCGCTGGAAGGCGGCCGCCGCCTGGGGGGTCACCTCGCCCTCTGCGGCCACCATGAGGGCTTCGCCCAGGGATTCCCAAAGATCGGCCCTGTCGGGCGCAAGACGCAAAGCCTGGCGCAGGGCGCGGGCGGCGGCGGCGGCGTCGCCTGACGCCATCTCGGCGATCGCCAGAAATCGCAAGGGCTCCGGATCGCTTGGCCGCTCCTGGGTGACCGAGCGCAGCACCGCGGCCATGCGCGGCGCGTCGAGCTGGGTCGGCGGAGCCGCCCGCCACTGGTCCAGCCTCTGGGCGTAGGGTTGATCGCCATATCCGGGGGAGCCCGTGGCGAGATACAGGCCGAGCGCCGCGACCGGCGCCGCCGCCGCCAGGGCCACCAAGGTCCGACGGCCGCCCATGGTCGCCGTCCAGGCCGGCCCCGAGGCGTCGGCGGCCGACAGCAGTCGGCGAGCAGCCTCGGCATGGGCGCTGCGGCGCTCATCCGCAGCGATCAGGCCCCGGTCGGCCAGGTCCTCGATTTCGGCGAGTTGGCGCTGATAGAGGGGCAACGTCGAATCGCCGGTCTCACCGCTCGCAGCCGCCCGGGCGGCGCGGTGCAGGATAAGACCCGCAATGGCGGCGGAAATCACCCCAACCGCAATCCAGAAGACGATCATGGCCGCCGTTTAAACCAAAGCCTGGCCCCACGCGAGGGGTCTGGCCAGGCCGCGACGTCAGATCGCGGCGAGTCTGCGACGCAGGATGTCGGCGGCCTGTCGATCCCTGGCCAGGGCGACCAGCTCGATCGCCGCGTTCAACAGGGCGCGGGCCACCTCCGGATCGGGGGCGTCCCCCTGCTTCAGGTGGTCCAGGGCGTCCTCGGTGAAGGTGTCCAGCTGAACATCCAGGTCCTCCAGCACCTTGGTGCGGGCCGCAGCGAACCCCCCATAGTTGGCCGCCCCGCGGATTTCCTGGCTGAAGGCCACCAGGGTCTTGGCCTTCTGCAGGGCCTGGGAATCGGGGGGCGAGGTCAGGCGGGCGGCGTCCTTCGACACCCGGCCCATCCAGACCTGCGTCAGGGGTATAACGGCGTCTACGGCCTTGGGGATTTCCCGCAGCCGGCCTTCCACGAGCCGGGCCAGGGCGGTCTTCTGCTTGGCCAGGCGGCCGCCCCAGGGGCCTTGGCGGGCGAGTTCGACATTGCCCTCAAGCTCCGCGATCTGGGCGGTCACCTTGTCAATCGCCTGGGCGGCGGCGCGCACGGCGTTCATGCCGCCCGTGGTGTCAAACTGCTCGACCTCAGCGAGGCCAGCATCCACCCCGTCCAGGACGCGCAGGCCAAACTCAGCCAGCTCAGATCCCGCCAGATAGGCCTCCGGCGGCTTGTCCATCACCGCGCTGATCAGGCGCAGCACCATCCAGGGATGGGTGAGATGCGCCGCCAGCATTTCAAAGAAGCGGGGACCGGCGTCCTCGGCGATCTCGACCGAGTCCTTGTAGGCGATGCGCGCCAGGGCGGCGTCCTCGTCCGTCACCCGCTGAATCCACCTCGGCAGGCGCCCGACAGCGGCGCGTACGACTGGAACCATCTCGAGGCATTCGGCCAGAAGCATGGCGCCGCCAGGGCGCGCCGCATCGGCCAGTTCGGCGGCGGCGGCGAACTTCGGATGGTTGCGGTCGCGCACACCGCAGGCGGCGCGCCGGGCCAGGATATCGAAGGGCTCGGGAGAGCTCTGGTCGGCCTGAAATTCCTCAAACAGGGCTGCGGCCCGGCCAACCTCGTGGGTGGCCTGGTCGCGCAGGCCCCGCCAGACCAGGGCCAGCGACCGGGCCGGAAAGGTCAGGCGTTCGGTGCGGCCGTCGCCGACACAGAGCGGTGTAATGGGATGCAGGACCGCATTGCGTAGCTGGCGGTCCCGAGCTTCGGTTTCGACCAGCATCCGCACGTCGACGAGGCCTGAGTCTCCCCCAGCCCCGGACAGGGCGCCGCGCAGGTCGCCCACCACCCGGTCGGGCGCGGACTCGACCATATGTCTGAGAATAGCCAGCTTCTGTTCGGGCAATCCGCCCATTCGATCCCCTCGATGCGCCAACGCAGCACGGGTCCGACCCTGCCCCAGGGTCGGTTAAGGCTTCCCTTAACCCTACCGGCGCGATCTGCGGTGTGACGCCGCCTGGAGGCGAAGCCTCAGGTTTCGGCCCGGGGCAGGTCGATCACCACCGACAGGCCGCCGAGCTTGGCGTCATCCAGGCGGAGATCCCCCCCATAGGCCCTGGCCAGCTCGTCGATGATGGACAGGCCCAGACCAGACCCGGGCGCGCTCTCATCAAGGCGCGCCCCACGACGCAGCACTTCGGGGCGGCGTTCGGCCGGCAGGCCCGGCCCGTCGTCGTCAACGCTCAGCCGCAGACGGTCGCCCGAGAGGACAACGGCGCGGACCCGCACCCGACCCAGACACCATTGGGCGGCGTTTTCCATGGCGTTGCCGGCGATCTCCAGCAGGTCCTGGCGCTCCCCCTGGAAAAACAGGTCCTCGTCACAGTCCCAGTCAATGTCGACGCCCTTGTCCTGGAAGATGCGCGACAGGGTGCGGGCCAGTTCGTCAAGGACATCGGCGACGTCGGTGCGCTCGCCCCGCCCCGGTGTGCGGGCGGCGGCCCTGGCCCGGCGCAGGTGGTGGTCCACCTGCTGGCGCATCACCTCGGCCTGGCGCTCGACCACCTCGCCGAGCGGGCCTGGGGTCTGGCGGGATTCTGTGAGCATCACCGACAGCGGGGTCTTCAGCGCATGAGCCAGATTGCCCACATGGGTGCGTTGGCGCTCGACGACCTCCTGGTTGTGGCTGACCAGGGCGTTCAGCTCCTCGGCCAGGGGCTCCAGCTCGATGGGATAGCGGCCGGCGATCCGCTCGGCCTTGCCCCGGCGGACCTCGGCCACTTCGCGCCTCAGGGCGAACAGGGGACGCAGGCCGAATCGGACCTGGAAAACCACCGCCCCCACCAGACCAGCCCCCAACAGCAGGAAGGCCAGGGCCGTGGCGGTGATGAAGCCCCGGACGTCCTGGTCAATGGGCGAACGGTCCTCAGCGGCCATGAAGATCAGCGGCGCCTCGCGCCCCGGCAGGGTGGCCCGGCTGGCCATGGCCCGCAGGGGCTGGCTGATCGGGCCCGGCGTCTCATAGATGACCGGGCGGCCGGGACTGGCTTCCAGCCGGGCGACCAGATCCTCCGGCGCCACGAGCTCAGCGTCCCAGAGCGAACGCGAACGGACAATGATCCGCCACTGACCATCCGGCAGGGGCTCGACCACCTGCCAGTAACGGCCGGAATAGGCGCGGAGCGCGCGCAGGTCGGTGAGGGCCGGCGCCAGGACCTGGCCCGCCTCGTCCACCGTGGTGCCGGCCAGCAAATTGTCGATCAGCTCGGCCAAGCCCTCGTCGAAGCGGCGCAGGGCCGCCTGCTGGAACAGCAGCGACAGCACCAGGGCTGAGACCAGCAGAACGGTCAGACTCCAGCCGGCCGCCAGAATGACCAGGCGGCGGACCAGGGACGATTTGCGAAAGCCGTCCAGCTTCACAGGCCCGGCCGAGGGGCGCTCAAGAGGCGCTCGCCTCGGTTTCCTCGGCTGGGCAGGTCAGGCGATAGCCCAGGCCGCGGACCGTCTCGATGCGGTCGGCGCCGATCTTCTTGCGGATGCGGCCGACGAAAACTTCGATGGTGTTGGAATCGCGGTCGAAGTCCTGGTCATAGAGATGCTCGACCAGCTCGGTGCGGCTGATCACCCGGCCCTGATGCATCATCAGATAGTGCAGAAGCCTGTATTCCAGCGAGGTCAGACGCAGGGGTTCGCCATTGACCGAGGCCCGGGCCGCCCGAGGGTCCAGCCGCAGGCCGCCGCAGGTTAGGTTCGGGGCCGCATGGCCGGCCGAACGGCGCAGCAGGGCGCGCAGGCGGGCCAGCAGCTCCTCGGTATGGAAGGGCTTGGTCAGATAGTCGTCGGCGCCGGCGTCGAAGCCCGCCACCTTCTCGCTCCAGGCCCCCCGGGCGGTGAGGATCAGCACAGGGGTCGCCATCTCCCCGCGACGCCAGCGCTCGAGCACCGAGACCCCGTCCACCTTGGGCAGGCCAAGATCGAGGATCACCGCGTCATAGGGCTCGGTCTCGCCCAGGAACTGCGCCTCTTCGCCGTCCGGCGCATGGTCGACGGCATAGCCGGCGTCCGAAAGCGCGCCCTTCAGCTGGCGCGACAGGTCGGGATCGTCCTCGACTAGCAGGATGCGCATGAGGTTCAGCTCCCCTTCGGTGTGCTCAGCCGCCCTGGCGGCCGATAATGGTCCCGGACTCGGCGTCAGCGATAAAGATGATCACCTGTCCGCCCGGCGTCTGCCATTGCACGAAATAGGCTGGCCGACCGTTGTGTGATCCCTGGGTGGTGTTGAGATGGCGGCCGGGGGTGCGCTGGGCGATGGCCGACAGCACCTGCGACAGGGGCGCCTGGCGGCCCGCTCGGACGGCGGCGCGGGCGTCATCCTGATCGGCGCGACCGGCCCCGAAGGACGAGCGCATGTCCGCGCCATACTGAGCCTGCGCCACGCCAGGCGCGGCGGCGGCCATCAGGGCGGCGATGAGGACAAGGTGTTTCATGGACCCCGATCTAGGCTTGGGCGACTGAACCGTGGCTGAACGCTGCAGCAAGAAAACGAGCAGACCTCGCCTCACCTTAGCGCGCCGACAGGCCCCTAGCCACGACGCCGAGGGCCGGCCTTGGGCGCATAGGGCCGCTTGGCCCGCCAGGTTTCGGCGAATTTGATGAGTTCAGCGTCCGGGGTGTCCGGCAAGGTGACCACCAGCCGCGCCAGCAGGTCGCCGCGACGTCCCGTCGCATCGGGCATGCCCCGGCCCTTCAAGCGCAACATCGCGCCGGAATTGGCGCCGGGCGGGACCGTCAGGGTCACCTGGCCTTCGGGGGTCGGCGCCTCGACCTTGCCCCCCAGGACCGCATCATAGACGCTGACCGGCAGGTCCATCACCAGCCGGTCGCCCTCCAGGTGGAAGATGGGATGGGGGCGGATGTTGAGTTCTATGAAGGCGTCGCCCGGCCCGCCGCGTCCCGGCGCGCCCTGGCCCTTGAGGCGCAAGGTCTGCCCCTCGCCCGCCCCCTTGGGAATGGTCACATCGATGGTGCGGCCATCGGAGAAGGCGATCCGCTTCTTGCCCCCGGCGATGGCCTCTTCCAGATCGATTTCCAGCTTGGCGCGAACATCGCCGCCGCGGGCGAAGCCGCCGCCAAAGCCAGCCCCCGGTCCCCGGGGTCCGCCGCGGGCGCCGAACATCTCGCCCAGGATGTCGCCAAGATCGACCCCGTCAAAGGTCTCGGCCCGGTTCTGACCGCGGCGGCCGCCGTCGAAGCCGCCGGGGCTCCAACCGGCGCCATAGCCCCGGCCGGTTTCATGGCCATCGGCGTCAATCTCACCGGCGTCGAATTTCTTGCGTTTGTCGGGGTCGCCCAGGATGTCGAAGGCGGCGCTCACCCGTTTGAATCGCTCCTCTGCGGCGGCGTCACCCGGATTTGCGTCGGGGTGATGCTTCTTGGCCAGGTTGCGGAAAGCCTTGCGGATCTCGTCCTCGCCCGCGCCGCGGGGTACGCCCAGTTCCTGGTAGGGATCGCGCGCCAAGGGGATGACCTCATTTCTCGTCGGTAGTCTTATGGGCTCTAGATTGTGCAGGCCGCCAAGTCACGCAAGTGGGCATGTGACAAATATATCACAATTACTGTGTCGCGAAGAGCGCGTCAGTCGCCGCTGCGATCCTCAAGCAGGTCCCAGGCGGCGTAGGCCCAGGCGTCTTCGGGGTCTGAGAGCTCAGCCTCACTGAGGGTCTGGCCACGGATCGAGACGCCCGCCTCGTGCACGCTTTCAGGATCGCCGGTGAGAAGCGGGTGCCAGGCTGGCAGGTCCTTCCCCTCATGCAGTCGACGATAGGCGCAACTCAAGGGCATCCAGGGCAGCTTGGCGATGTTGCCCGGCGTCAGCTTGATGCAATCGGGCACATGCTTTCGCCGTTCAGCATAGTTGGAACAGGCGCAGGTCTCCGGATCGAACAGCCGACAATGCACGCGGGTGGGGATAACCTGACCGCTGTCCTCGTCCTCAAAGCGAACCAGGCAGCACAGGCCGCAGCCATCGCATAGGCTCTCCCACTCCTGAGCCGTCATCTGTTCGAGGGACTTGGCGCGCCAAAAGGGTTTGTGCCTGCTCACGCGACCGTCCTAAACCCAAAGCGTCTCCGCCGCCAAATACTCCCGACGCCTCAACACGCAGCGAACGTGAACGACTGGACCCTGGAACCCTACCAATTTCCCGACGACGAACCGGGAAGACCTCTGCGGCCGCGCAGATCGCACCCCCGTGCGTCGGAGGTAGGGGATCCGCAGCTCGCCCCAGCGTCAAACGCCGCAGACGACGGCTTCGGGCGCCGGCCCGAGCCCCCGCGCCTTGGACCATCAACAGTGGTCGATGGGGACTCCGGCGGACCCTTCATCCTCCCACGGCCGCCGAAACCCCCGCGCCGGTGGGGCTGGCTCTGGAAAACCATGCTGGTTCTCGCCCTGCTGGTGGCCGCAGGGGTGATCGGCGGCGGAGTCTATCTGCAGCAGCGGTTCCTGCAGAACATGCCCGAACTGCCGCCGCAGTCGCAGCTCTATGCGTTCAACCGGGCGCCGGGCATCAAGTTCTTCGACCGGCACGGAGACCTGATCGCCGCCCGCGGGCCGCGCTATGGCGATCGGGTCCGCCTCCACGACCTCCCCGCCCACGTGCCGCTGGCCTTCATGGCCGCGGAAGACCACCGATTCTATCAGCACGGGGCCATAGACCTGCAGGCCATCGCCCGGGCGACATATGTGAACTGGCGAGCCGGCCGCGTGGTCCAGGGGGGCTCCACCCTGTCGCAGCAGATCGCCAAGAGTCTGTTCCTCACGCCGGACCAGACCTTCGAGCGCAAGATGCAGGAGGCGGCGCTCGCCTGGCGGCTGGAGCGTATGCTGACCAAGGATGAGGTCCTCGAACTCTATCTCAATCGGGTCTTCTTCGGCGCCAACACCTTCGGAGTGGATGGCGCGGCCCGCACCTATTTCGGCAAGCCGGCCAGTCAGCTGACCCTGGCGGAATCCGCCCTGCTGGCGGCGTTGCCCAAGGCCCCTTCACGACTGGCCCTGACCAACGACATGCCCGGGGCCCTGGCCCGCTCCCGCTGGGTTCTGCAGCGGATGCATGACACCGGCTGGATCAGCCGGCAGGAAATGGTCGCCGCCCAGGCCGAGACCCCGGCCCTGGCGCCTACCGCCACCTCCACGGACGGCCCCTATGGCTATCTGCTCGACCACGCCACCACCGAGGTCCTGAAGCGGATCGGACCCAACTCTCCTGACCTTCTGGTGCGGCTGTCCATTGATCCGGTGCTGCAGGACCAGGCCGCGGCGATCCTCAGCCAGGTCATGGCCAGCGATGGGGTCACAGCCGGCGCCGAGCAGGCGGCCCTGGTGACCCTGGGTCCCGACGGCTCCGTACGGGCCATGGTCGGGGGCGTGGACTACGCCCGCAGCGTCTTCAACCGGGCGACCCAGGCCAAACGTCAGCCCGGCTCGACCTTCAAGCCCTTCGTCTATGCCGCGGCCCTGGAGAAGGGCGTCCTGCCCACTGACGTACGGGTCGATGGGCCGGTGCGGTTCGGGGACTGGCGGCCCGGAAATTATGGCGGCGGCTATCGGGGTCCGGTGACGGTGGAGACCGCCCTGTCGCGGTCGATCAACACCGTGGCGGTCAAGCTGGGCGCTGAGGCCGGCGGCCCGGCCCTGGGGGACATCGCTCAGCGGTTTGGCCTCACCTCCATTCCCCGCAATCCCGATCTATCGGTGACCTTGGGGGCCTATGAGGTGAACCTGCTGGAGCTGACCAGCGGCTTCCAGGTGTTCCAGCAGGCGGGCGGACGCCTGACGCCCTCGATCATCGAGGAAATCCAGACCGTTGACGGAGCGAACGTCTTCACCCGCGCGCCCTCAGGGCCCCTGCCGGCTCTGGACGTCAGCTACGCCAGCATGATGGTCAAGATGATGAGCAAGGTCCTGGGCCCCGGAGGCACCGGGGCGCGGGCCGCCTTCGACTGGCCGGCCGCGGGGAAGACCGGCACCAGCCAGAACTGGCGCGACGCCTGGTTCGTGGGGTTCACCGCCGAATATGTCACCGGGGTGTGGGTCGGCAATGATGATGATACGCCGATGAACCGCGTCACGGGCGGCGCCATTCCTGCTCAAATCTGGCGCCGCCTGATGATCGAGGCGCATAAGGGGCTTGAGGTTCGGGACTTCGACTGGCTGCTCCCCGATCCGGAGCCGATGTTCGACCCGGACCCACGCAACGGCTTCTATCAGGGTCTGGCCAGTGAGTTCGCCAACGCCGCCGTCCGAGCCGAGCCGCCACCGCAGCCCTTGCCGCCAAGCCAGCCGCAACCCCGGGACGAATACGACGCCAGCCGCCCCATCCCTGAGGAAGACATACCCTTCTGAGGTCGGCGCTCCTCGGCTGATCCTGAGCCGACAGGCCCTAGTTCAAAGGGCGGGCGAACTGGATCAGGAGCTCGGGGATACGAGACGCCACCACAGGCTTGGTGATCCAGCCAAGGGGGCGGGCCTCGGCGGCGCGGCGGCGGACGTCGCTGTCGTCGTGAGCGCTGACGAAGACCGAAGGGATGTCAAACCGGGTCCGGGCGTCCTTAGCGGCCTCCACCCCGTCACGGTCCCCCAAGAGCCGGATATCCATGAGGATCAGGTCGGGAGTCTCCCGCTCACATATCTCCAGCGCCTCTTCGGCCGAGGCCGCCAGGCCGACGACCTCATAGCCCGCATCTTCGAGGGCGGCCTGCCATTCGCCGGCCACCAGCCAGTTGTCTTCGGTGATGAGCACCCGGCGACCCAGGGGAAAGCCGCCTCCGGCGTCCCGGTCGCCCTGGGACAGACCGTAGCTGCCCTCGCGGGGGCCGCGGGGATTGAGGCGGTAAAGGTCAGGATACGACATGGGTCGCCTCCGGAAGCGGGAAAGAGACGGTGGCGACGGCGCCGCCGTCCGACTGGATGACAAGGTGGCCGCCGATCTGGCGGCAGAGGCCCCGCACCAGCCCAAGGCCCGAAGACGAGGGACCTGAGGCGGCCGGGGCGAACCCCGGTCCATTATCACGGACCGTCAACACCGCCTCTTCCCCTGAGCGGGCGAAGTCCAGCGACACCGCCGCCCCCGGGCCGGCGGCATACTTCACCGCATTGGTCAGCAGCTCATTGGCGATCAGCGCCAGGGGAAAGGCCAGATCATTGGGCGCGACGATCGGTTCGGCCCGCACGTCAATGGCGATCCGCACCCCCGCCAGGGACTGAACGGTCTCGGCGAGAGCGCCGAGCATCTGATCGACACGAAGGCCGTGCGACGACTCTTCGGAGTACATCAGCCGCTGGGCGTCAAAGAGCGCCGAAAGCTTAGACTGCAGCATCTTCACGAACTGCTTGCGGTCCGGATCCTCGCTTTCCCGGCCCGCCGTCGAGACCAGGGCCAGGATCATCTGCAGGTGATTTTTCACCCGGTGCTGCAGCTCCCGGTACAGCACCTTGTTCTGGGCGAGGGACTCTTCCAGCTCCGCCTGGACCCGCCGACGGACGGCGATCTCGCCATTCAGCTCACGAACCTGGGCGGTCAAGGCGGGAAACTGGTCGCCGGTCACGTCCCGGAGTTTGATAGCGTAGCCCATTTCCCCCTCCCCCCGCAGGGCGAGCGCCTCGACCTTGGCGGCAGGCTCGGACGGAACCGCCCCGGCCAGGCGGAGCGCCCCAAGCACCGGGTCGGCCGAGCCGGAGGCCCGCTCAAGCAGGCTCCGGAGCCCGTCGAAATCTGAAAACAGGTGGCGCCAGCTGCTGGCCGCCTCGCCGAACCGGGCGCGGGCCGGACGGTTCATGTCGACGATGCGCCCGTCGCCGGCGAAGATGATGACCGGCTCGCGGATAAGCTTAGCGATGGGATGCATGATCAGAGGTCGGCCAGCTCGGGCCGGACCCGACGGAAATACTCCCGGGCTTCGCCGCCGCCCTCTTTCGGCGTCAGATAGACGGTGACGTGACAGCCAGGGTCGCCTCGGGCGATCGCCTTGTCGATCTGAACCCTCGCATAGCCGAGGTTTTCGCCTGCCACGTGACCAAACACGTTGGAGGTCATCATGCAAAGGGCGGGGCGACCCACCACGAATTCACCGAAGGGGCAGGAGTTGTTGGCGAAGACGATCCGGTCTTCTCTCTGCTCGACGACATAGAAGTCGCCCTTGATCCGTTGCTTCAGATCCACCAGCACCTGGGCCACCTGATCGGCCGACAATTGCTCCACGGCCAGGGCTGCGCGGTACTTCTCGTCCAGGGCCTTGCCCACCGCCGCCCCGACGACGCTGATATAGCCCGACGCTTCCTCCAGACCGACGACGTCCTGCAGGGCGCCTGAAAGCTCCCGCAACAGGGTCCGCAGGAACATGTCCCGCTCCAGGTCAATCTCGAGATGATCCAACGACATCCGCCACCCCTTCAACGCGACCGGGACTGCGATCTCGCAGCCGGACACAACCTATAGATTGTCCACTCTGGAGGGTGGAAGCAGTTTCCCATGGCAAAGGTTGCAAAGCGTCCGCGCCCTCGACCTTGACGTCACGGCCCAATCAGCGGCCCGGATAGGGATGGCGAAAGAAACCGTACATATCCTCCAGGCCTATGTGGCTGGCCGAGGCAAGGCTTTGAAAGCCGAACCTCAGATAGGCTGCGCCAGCGCAGAGGAGGCCCGCCGAAAGGCCGAGCGGCTGGCGCCCCTGCGCTTGGCCGTGGTGGCCTTCTCGGTCTCCGCCGATACGGAGATGGGGGACTATGACGAAAACCCCGTCATTCACTTCCGTTCGGGCCCCCTTCCCCCGCCTTTCGACGAGGCCTGAGGCGCGACTTTCGTCTGGCCGCTTGCAGGTCGGCCAAAGCGCGCTATGTGCCTAGCCACATGAAGCCCCCCATCCTCGCGCTGAAGAACGTCCGTCTCGCCGACGGGCCCCGCATGCTGTTCGACGGCGTCGATCTGGCTCTGGAGCCCCGCACCCGCGCGGCCCTGGTCGGCCGCAATGGGGCTGGCAAGTCGACCCTGATGCGCATTCTCGCGGGCTTGACGGAGGCCGATGATGGCGAGCGGGCTGTCACGCCGGGCACGCGGGTGGCCTATGTGCTGCAGGAGCCGCTGATCGAGGGCGAGACCCTGTTGGATCACGCCACCGCCGGCGGCGCCGCAGCCCATGAGGCCGCCGCCGCCTTGGAGAGCTTTGGCCTCGATCCCGCAAAAGGAACCTCAGGCCTTTCGGGCGGCGAGACCCGCCGGGCGGCCCTGGCCCGGGCCCTGGCGGAGGATCCCGACGTCCTGTTGCTGGACGAGCCCACCAATCACTTGGACATCCTGGCCATCGAGACCCTGGAAGGCGCCATCGCCTCCAGCCGGGCGAGCGTGCTGATCGTCAGCCACGACCGCGCCTTTCTGGAACGGGTGACCCAGCGCTGCTTCTGGCTGGAAAGCCGCAAGGTCCGCAAACTCGACCGGGGCTTCGCCGCCTTCGACGCCTGGGTGGAGCAGCTCACCGCCGCCGAGGCCGACGAGGCGAGACGTCAGGACAAGGCCCTGGAGCGCGAGACCCACTGGCTGGCCCGCGGCGTCACCGGTCGGCGGGCCCGCAATGAGGGCCGGCGGCGCAGGCTGATGGAGATGCGCGAGGCCAAGGCCGAGCGGTTGCGCGACACCCGCGGGTCCATGTCCATGGGCGTGGCCTCGGCCGGAACCTCCGGCCAGCGGGTCGTCGAGGTGAAGGGGCTCTCAAAGAAATTCGGCGACCGGGTGATCCTGGAGGACTTCTCCACCCGCATTCTGCGCGGCGACCGGATCGCCGTGGTCGGTCCCAACGGGGCGGGCAAGACCACGCTGGTCAAGCTGCTGCTCGGCGAGCTGCCGGCCGATTCTGGCCAGGTGGTGCTGGGGACCAATCTGGAGGTGGCCTATATCGATCAGGCGCGAGCCGATCTGAAGGACGACATGCTCTTGAAGGACGCCCTGGCGCCGCTCGGCGGCGACCAGATCATGGTCCGCGGCGCGCCCAAGCATGTGGTCGCCTACGCCAAGGAGTTCCTGTTCACTGACGCGCAGATCCGCCAGCCGGTCCGCAGCCTGTCTGGGGGCGAGCGCAACCGCCTGTTGCTGGCCCGGGCGCTGGCCCTGCCCGCCAATCTGATGGTGCTCGACGAGCCCACCAACGACCTGGACATGGAGACTCTGGACCTCTTGGAAGACATGCTCTCGGACTATGAGGGCACGCTCATCCTGGTGAGCCATGATCGCGACTTCGTCGACCGCCTGGCCACCTCGACCATCGGTCTGAACGGGCGGGGCCAGGTGGTGGAGACTCCCGGCGGCTGGCAGGATTTCCTGAGTCAGAATCCCGGCTTCTTCGGCGTCTCCCCGGCCAAGGCGCCCGGGGGGCGGCGCGGCCAGGGTCAGAGCCGGGGACCGGCCCCCGCCCCGGCTGCTGCAGCGGCGAAAGGCGCCAAGCTCTCCTATAAGGAACAGCGGCGTCTGGAAGAGCTCAACGCCATGATCGCAGACCTGCCCGGCAAGATCCGCACGCTGGAGCGCCAGCTGGCCGACCCCGATCTCTATACTCGCGACCCTGGGGCGTTCGAGCGCTTCGGTCAGGCGCTTGCCGCCGCGCGGGGCAAGCTTGAGGCTGCCGAACTCGAATGGCTGGCCCTCGAAGAGCGCCGCGAGGCCCTGGAAGCCGGTCGCTGAACCCGAGCGCGATCAATCCTTGTGGAAAACGTTCAACGCTGATTTTGCGGGAAATTTAGCCCAGAACCCCCAAAGGATTCACAGCCTATACACCGACTTTACACAGGACGCTCACAAGCGGCCGAAGTCGGGCGCTTGCTTCATAGCGGGTTCGGGATCAAGGTCAAGGGGTCGAGAGGGACCGCAGCCCTGGCGAACCAGAAAAACCGGGAAACCGGCCGACTGGAACGCAGATGGAGCGGGAGGTTTCGGAGCGACGGCGGCGGGGCGACCCAAGGTCAGCGTTCAGAGACAACGGCGTGACGGAAACCTGCGGGGCAGCCCGTGCTCGAAGTCACAGCGACCTAACGATACAGGTCCGGAAGGATCTGGAATGAGGGCGACGCCGCGGCCTGCCGCAGCGCCGCCCTCTTGCCATGGGCGCGGCTCAATCCACGCCGTGGGCCGACCGGCAACCGCCGCCCGTTTCCGCTTAACGATTTGGCGCCACCCCCTGAGCCAGACTGCGGCATTCGGAGGGGATCTCGGCCATGGTGACAGGACGGCGGCTGCAGCGCGAAATGGCGCTCGGTCTGACGATCTGCCTGGCGTTCGCCAGCGCGGCCCTGCTCAGCGTGGCGCTGACCCGAGACACCAACAGCGTCGCCGCCCTCTGGCTGGCCAATGGCGTCCTGGCCGCCGGGTTCCTGCTGCTCTCGCCGCGCGGCGCCATCGCGCTTGGCGCCGCCTGCGCGGCCGCCAGCCTGGCCATCAATATCCTTACCGGCGCGCCATCGGATATCGCGCCGGTGTTCACGGCGCTCAACATCACTGAGGCGCTCCTGGCGGCCCTCCTGATCCGGCGGCTATGCGGGACCAGGATCCGGATCGGGGGCCTCCCCCAACTGGTGCGGATCGTGCTCCTGGCGGTGGCGCCCGCGGCGGCCATCACCGCTGTCCTGGCGGCGTGCGCCCTCGCCGCCCTGGGGCGGCCCTTCACCGAGGTGCTGAGCAATTGGTTCCTCGCCCACAGCCTGGGCATGGCCATCACCCTGCCCGCCGTCCTGCTGCTGGCTGACCGCCGCTCTGGCCCCGATCATGAGCGCAGCCCGCTGGTCGAGGCCGCAGTCTATGGGCTGGTGATCACCGTCAGCTTCGCCGCCTACCTGCCCTGGACCTTCCCGGCGCCGCTGCTGATCACGCCCACCCTGGTCGTCGCCGCCTTCAGCCTTGGCCCCCGGGGCACGGCCCTGTCCGCCGTGATCATGGCGGTAATCTGCACCATCGTGCTGACCCTGGGCCCTGGGGGCGCCATTTCGTCGATGTGGTCGCCGGCATCGCGAATCCACAATCTGCAGTTCGTCATCGCCACGGCCCTGTTCACCAGTCTCTCGGTGGCGCTGATCCTGGCCGAACAGGCCCGCACCCGGCGGCTGCTGGCCATGCGCACCCGGGCGGCCAAGCGCGCCCAGGCCCGGGCGCAGGACGCTGGGGCCGCCAAGGGCGAGTTTCTGGCGACCATGAGCCACGAAATCCGCACGCCGATGAACGCCATCCTGGGCTTCACCCAGACCCTCCGCCGGCGAGATGACCTGCCCGACGAGGCCCGCCGGCAACTGGAGTTGGTCCACCGGGCCGGCGGCTCCCTGCTGGCGGTGGTCAATGACATTCTCGACTATTCCCGCCTTGAAACCGGCGAGGTGGAGCTGGCGCCCCTGGCCCAAACACCCCTGGCCGTGGCCCGCGACGCCCTGGACATCATCATCCCGGCGGCTGAAGCCAAGGGGCTGGACATCATCCTGGATCAGGTCGGCCCGACACAGTCGGCGGTCATGATCGATGATCTGCGGGTGCGTCAGGTCTTGCTCAACCTGCTGAGCAACGCGGTGAAGTTCACCGAGACCGGTCAGGTCCGGCTCATCCTGACCGCCCGGGACCAGGGGACCGAAATGCTGCTGCGGTTTGAGGTTCAGGACACAGGCGTCGGTATTCCGCGTGATCGGATGCACCGCCTTTTCCGTCGCTTCTCCCAGGCCGACTCCTCGGTCAGCCGGGCCTTCGGCGGGTCAGGCCTGGGCCTGGCGATCTGCAAGGGACTGGTGGAGGCCATGGGCGGCCTCATCGGGGTCAGGAGTCAGCCGGGGTCGGGGTCGACCTTCTGGTTCGAGTTCACCGCCGAACGCGCCGAGGTCAGCGCTGACGCCCCCGCGCCCGAGGATTTGGTCGAGCTTGGTCGCGCGCACGTCCTGCTGGTGGACGACCACGCCATGAACCGCGACCTGGGCGCCACCATACTCGACCTGCTGGGGTGCCAGGTGAGTCTGGCCTGCGACGGCGCCGAAGCCCTGGAAATGGCTCGCTCCGGCGCCTTTGACGTCATCCTCATGGATATCCACATGCCGATTATGGACGGGGTGGAGGCGACCCAGAAGATCCGCGCCCTGGAGGGCCCGGCCAGTCAGGTCCCAATCATCGCCATGAGCGCCGACGTCATGCCTGAAATGGTGGAGCGCTGTCGTCGGGCGGGCATGTCCGACGCGGTTGGCAAGCCGGTGCAGATCGAAGCGCTTCACGCCGCCCTCAACCGGTGGACCAGTGGACCGTCGGCCGCCGACCAGGCAGGCGACATCCCCGCGGTCGCCTGATTTGGCAAGCCGCTTGGCGGCGAGACCACAGCCCCCTACCTATAGTGGGGTTTGTTCCTGGGGGTCTTCGATGAAGCTGCTGCGCCATCTCGCCATCGCTCTGGCCGCCCTGGCCTGCGCCTGCTCACCGGAATCAAAGACCGACGAACTCACTGGCGCCGAAGGTCTGACGACCCTCCGCTTCGCCACCGACTGGCGCGCGCAGGCTGAGCACGGCGGCTTCTATCAGGCGCTCGCCACCGGCGAATTCGAGAAGCGTGGCCTTAAGGTCGAGATCATCCAGGGCGGCCCTGGGGTCAATGTGCCTCAGCTGCTCGCCGCCGGCGCGGTCGACATGGGCATGGGCTCCAACAGCTTCATCGTCATGAACCTGGCCCAGGAGAAGGCGCCGGTGAAGGCCGTCGCGGCCTTCATGCAGAAGGACCCCCAGGTCCTGATCGCCCATCCTGACCAGGGGATCGAGACCATAGCCGACCTTAAGGGTCGCCCCATTCTGCTGTCGGACGCCTCGGTCACCGCCTTCTGGGTCTGGCTGAAGGCCAAGTACGGGTTCACCGACGATCAGGTGCGGAAATACACCTTCAACGCCGCGCCCTTTCTGTCGGACAAGCGTGTGGCGCAGCAGGGCTATGTGACCTCAGAGCCCTATACGATCGAAAAGGCGGCGGGGTTTGCGCCCAAGGTCTTCCTGCTCGCCGACCACGGCTATCCTGGCTACGCCACCATGGTGCTGGCCCGGGACGCCCTGATCACCGAGAATCCTGAGGCCGTCCGCGCCTTTGTTGAAGCCAGCATCGCCGGCTGGCGGTCCTATCTGGACGGCGATCCCGCGCCTGGCGACGCGCTGATCAGGACGGACAATCCCGAGATGACTCAGGACGTCCTAGACCAGGCCCGGGACAAGCTGAAGTCCTATGGGATTGTCGATGGGGGGGACCCGGCCATGACGGGACGGATGACCGAGGCCCGCTGGACCGAGTTCCTGGAGATGGCGCGCGGCCAGGGGGTCTATCCCGCCGACCTGGAGGCGACCTCCGCCTACACCCTCGACTTCCTGCCCTAGGCCGCGCCTCGCATGGAGCCGTTCGTCGCCGAACTGGCGCAGGTCGAGGTTGAGTATGGGCAGGCGAACCTCGCGCTTGGCCCGATCGACCTCACCCTTGCGCCTGGAGAGATCACCGCCCTGGTCGGACCTTCAGGCTGTGGCAAGTCCACCGCCCTACGACTGCTGGCGGGGTTGGAGGCGCCTACTCGCGGCCACGTCCGCCGCACCGCCGGGCGGGGCGAAACCTCTGTCGTCTTCCAGGCGCCGACCCTGGCCCCCTGGCTTTCGGCCCGCGACAACGCCGCCCTGCCGCTGGAGATCTCAGGGCTCTCCCGGCGAGAGGCGCGCCAGCGAGCTGAGGCGGCCCTGGCGCGGGTGGGCTTGGCCGGCGCGGCCGGGGCGCGGCCGGCCCAGCTGTCTGGGGGCATGGCCATGCGGGTCTCGCTGGCGCGGGCGCTGGTGACCGAACCGCGCCTGTTGTTGCTGGACGAACCCTTCGCCGCCCTGGACGAGATCACCCGTCGGGCCCTGGCCGATGACGTCCTGCGCCTGTGGGCCGAAACCCGGCCGGCCATCGTCTTCGTCACCCATAGCGTCGAGGAGGCGGTCTACATGGCCAGCCGGGTCGTGGTGTTCAGCCGTGGTCCTGGACGGATCGCCGGCGAGATGTCGGTGGCTGGGCCCGCGCCCCGCCCTGAGAGTTTCAGGACCACAGCCGGGTTCCGGGCGACCGTGGAGGCCGTGTCGACGGTGCTGGCGCGGGGCATGGAGTTGGCCAGTTGAAGCGGCTCGCCGACATCCTCGCCCCGGTCCTGCTGATCGTCATCCTGCTAGGCGTCTGGGAGATCACCTGCCGCGTCCTGCAGACGCCGGCCTACTTCCTGCCGACCCCGAGCGCCGTGGGCGTGAGCCTGTGGGCCGACGCCCCGACCCTCCTCGCCTCGGCCTGGAACACCCTTTCCATGGCCCTGGCGGCCCTGATCCTGGCCAGCCTGTCGGCCCAGGCGTTGGCCCTGCTGGTCGCGTTGAGCCCCATCCTTGAACGGGCGATCAAGCCCCTGGCCGTCGTCCTGCAGGTCACGCCGGTGGTGGCTATCGCGCCGCTGGTGGTGATCTGGGCCGGCATCGACAACCCAGAGCGCGCCATCATCGCCCTGGCCGCCCTTGTGGCTTTCTTCCCCATATTCTCCGGGGCGATCACCGGCCTGAAGGCCGCCGATCCTGACCTTGAGCGCCTGTTCGATCTCTATGGGGCCGGCCGGGTGAAGCGCCTCATCCGCCTGCGCCTGCCGTCGGCCGTGCCCTTCCTGCTGGAGGGGCACAAGGTGGCGGCGGGTCTCGCCCTGATCGGAGCCGTGGTCGCCGAGTTCGTCGCGGGCTCCGGCGGCGCCCAGGGCCTGGCCTGGCGCATCCTGGAGGCTGGGAACCGGCTGCAGACCGCACGGATGTTCGCCGCCCTGGTGGTGCTCGGACTCATGGGCGCCCTGCTCTATGCAGGTCTCGCGCGCCTGGAACGCTCCGGGCTGCGCTGGTGGCGGGGCCGTTAGCCGCAGGTTAAGCCGCTCGCCCTAAAACGGGTCGGGCATGATCCGTCGCTGTCTCCTTCCTGTGATTTCCGCCGGCCTTGTCCTGGCGAACGCCGCTCCGGGCCTGGCCCAGACGGTGCTGCAGGACCGCTATGGCCCGCCGCCCGCCGCACGGGGCGGCGACCTGCAAGCCCATGCCAGCACAGAAACCTATGGCGGCCCCATGCTGAGCTGGTCTGGAAAGCGTGTCAGCGCGGCCGCCATGGCGCAGCCTGCGGCGCCGGCTCGCCCTGAACCCACGGCCCTGGCCCGGCAGTTTGCCCCATCGACGGCGGGGCCGAGCGCTCCGCCGCCTGGCTTTGCGCCCCCCTCGGCGCCCCCAATGAGGCCAGCCGTTCAGCCTGGCTATGAGCCCGTGCTGCGCGCGCCCCTCGCCCCGACCACCGATCCGGCGCCGGGGCTCCTGGGGGGACCGCCGGCAGCCCCCTTGCCCACCAGCATCTATGGTCAGGCCCCGTCGCAATCCCAGGCGCCCGCTCCGACCTTTGCTCAGGCCTCCGTGGCGGCGCGCCCCGGTGGCAGCCAGCTCTATTCCCTGCATCGGGAGTACGGCATGACCCCCGACGCCATTCCGGCCCCGCTTCCGGGCCCCAACTACATCCTGGTCGGCCCCCCCGACACCCCCGAGGCTATGGGTGACGGGGGAGATCCGGCTCAGGGTCTTGATCGCCAGTTCTGAGTCGCCCATGGAACGGTCCAAGCTTCACGATCTGATCGCCCTGGCCAACGAGCCCTCCAGCGCCCGGCGACGGGAGCTGCTCCGCGGGGTGACCGACCTGTTTTTCGCCGGCGACGGCGGCCATGGCGGGTCAGAACTCGCCCTGTTCGACGACGTGATGGGCCAGCTGGCCAGCGACATGGAGGAGGCCGTCCGGGGGGAGCTGTCCCGACGTCTGGCCGAGGCCTCCGCGCCGCCCCGTCACCTGCTGCGCGACCTCGCCCGTGACACCGCCATCTCGGTGGCCGAACCCATTCTTACCGGCTCCTCGGCGCTCACCGACGATGACCTGCTGGCCGTGGCCCACACCCGCGGCCAGGATCACCTGCGCGCCATCAGCCAGCGGCCGCAGGTTTCGGCCGCCGTATCCGAGGCCATTGTCGAGCGTGGTGACGACCACACCATCGGCGCCCTGTTGCGCAATGACGGCGCTGAACTGTCCCGGGAAACCCATGAGCGGGTGATCGACCGGGCGATGGCCAATTCCGACCTGCACGCCGCAGTCGTCAGCCGCCGCACGGTGCCCGTCGACCTGTTGAACGAGATGTATTTCGTCGTCGAGGCGCAGCTGCGCGACGCCATCCGCGACCGCAACAGCGAGGTCGACCCTGAAGCCCTGGAGGCCGCCCTGGCCGCCAGTCGAAAGAGTCTCGCCACCCGTGACGGCGCCCTGCCCGATGACTACGAGGAGGCCGAGCGCGCTGTTCGCCTGCTCAAGCTGCGCAACGGCATCACCCCGCCGGTGCTGGCCGCCTTCCTGCGCAATCGCGAGACCACCAAGTTCCTGGTCGCCCTGTGCGAGATGGCCGATATCGACTTTGGCACCGCACGAAAGATCCTGGAGCGTCAGGACCTGGACGCCCTGTCCATCGTCTGCAAGGCGGCCGGCTTCGAGCGCTCGCTCTACCTCACCTTCGCCGTCCTGATCCTCGATCGGGAGGCCAACGCCATGGGTCGCGCCCGGGAGTATGGCGAACTGTTCGAGGCCCTGCCGCGGGAAGCCGCCCAGCGCACCATCCGCTTCTGGCGCATCCGTCGCCAGACCGGCGACGTGGCTGCGGCCTGATCGGGTCGTCCCCTAGGGAGCCGGGGCTGGGGTCGCAGGGGCCTCGGGTGGCAACTCATAGCGGATCGGCAGGGCGATCCGCCCACCCACGGTCGGCAGCCCCTCGTCGGTCCAGACCGACAGGCGGAAATGCGACGCCAGGGCCAGGGCGGCCTCGCCAAATCCAAGCCCGGCCGGCGCCTCTGATCCCACCTGACAGTCCTCCACCATCCCGCCCGGCCCCACGACGCAGTTCATAAGCACGCGGGCGCCCGAAACGCCCTTGACCCGCGCCTCCGCAGGATAGGCATCGACGACGGCCCCGGCCGACGGGAGCCGGGTCCACTGGGGCTTGCCGATCACCCGCTTCTCAGGGTCCAGCATGTCCGGCGCGAAGGTGACCATGTACTGGGTTTCAACACCCCGCAGATCGGAGTCGTCGGCCGTTGGGGCCAGCACGAACTGCTCCGAAAGGCTTCGGGCCGCCTTAGCGAAGCCAAAGCCTCGCGGCGTCTCGCTTAGGGTCCTGCAGTCCTTGAGTCGACGGTCTTCGGTCAGGGTGCAGCGTATTGTGGCCGAGCCTCCAACCCCCTCTGCAGCGGCCTTTTGAGGATAGGCTGTAGCCGTCTCGGCATGGCTCGGCGCATCAGCCCACAGGGGCCGCCCCATGAAACGACGCGTCATTGGATTCTGCCCACCCGGGAGAAACGAGCCTGTGGGCGTGCCCAGTCCTTTGAAATCGATCGGGATGCGAACGTCCCCGACGACCGGCTGGCCATCCTTTATCGCCGGCTTCATGAGGAACTGGGGAGTCAGCGCGATTGCGGCCTGACCAAAGCCCATGTCTTCCGGCTGCTCAGACAGGACGACGCACTCAAACAGGGCGCCTTGAAGGCTCACCTTGCAGCCGATGGTCGCCTTGCCGTCGAGCCCCCTATCCACAGCTTTGGTGGGAAAAACAGCCATGAGCTGCGACCGCGTGGGAAGCCTCAGCCAGTCAGCCTCTACATCGGGACGCTCGACCAGTTCCTGCGCCAAGGCCGGCCCAGCAAGAGTCATAACGGTGCATAAGACCAGGTAGCTCAACCGCATCGGCGCGTCCTCCAGCAGGAGGAGGAAGCCTACCAAAGGTTGTCTTTGGTGGCGATGCCCGTTTTACACCCCGTCGCGAGGGACGGCGCGGACGCGCAGGCGCTCCATGGCGTCGATGGCGATGAGGGTGAAGGAGCGCAGGCCTTCCTCGGCGAAGACGTCCAGGGCCGCCTGCAGGGCGAGCGCCGCCGAGGCGCGTTCGCCGCGATCCTTGCCGGTGATATCCAGCCGAGCCTCATAGATGCGCGCCAGATTGACCTGGGCCAGCGCCCAGCTGACCGGATCGACCCCGGCCCGGCGATGGGCCAGCTCGATCTTGAAGGCCGCTTCGGCGGCGTCGAGGACGGCGAGGTCGCCGGACAGTTCCGCCGAACGGGCCAGGCACAGGGCCCGCCCATTGGAGGCCTCAGCCCGCAGGGCCAGCGCCGGTGCGTCGGCCAGGACGAGACCGGCCCGCTCATAGCAGGTGACCGCCTGCTCGAAGGCCCGCTCGCCGGCGGTGGCCTCCCCCAGGATTTGAAGGGCCAGGCCGAGGGCCGCCTGCATCCGGGCCCAGTCCAGTGGACTGTGGTCGCGGGCCAGGTCCTCGACCACATCGGCCAGGCAGGTGACCGCTTCCAGGATTTGTTCAATATCGCCGCTGACCTCGCCCATCAGGGCCAGAATCTGGCCACGCAGGGCCGCGGCGCGGGCATGGGCCAGGGGCTCATAGGCGCCGTCGAGCCCTTCGGCCACATCGGCGGCCTCTTCCAGGGCCATTTGCAGCAGGTCCAGATCCTTCAGCCGCGCGCCCCAACCGGCCAGCATGTCGGCGCGCAGCGTTCGGGCCTCGGCGATCAACAGGTGGGCGGCCGAGCAGCGGCGGGTGAGCGCCTGCAGGGCGGCGATGGGGGCGGAGAAGCGGGCGGCGGTGACCCGGGCGGCCTGGGCGTCCCCCAGGCTCATCCGGCGACGGCCTTCAATGAGGGCCAGACCCACCTCGGCCAGCGGCGCCGCCAGACCCCCGCGGGCGGCCTCGCGGGCCTCGCGGAAAGCGATCTCGGCGGCGGCGTTCAGTCCTTCCTCGCCGAACAGTTCTGCGCCGAGCAGGGCGCAGAAGGCCTGCTCGCAGCGGGCGCGGGCCCAGCCGTCGGGGCGACGCTCCCGGTCAAAGGCGGTGGCGGCGGCCTCGGCCTGGGCGGCGGCCTTGCGCAGGGTGGCGGCGTCGCCCGAGCGGCGGGCGACCTCGCGCCAGACAATGGCGGCCTCAAGCCGGCGCTGGGGCTTGTCCTTGGCGCTGATGCGGCCAGCGGCCACGTCAGCGGCCCGGCCCTCATTGCGCAGCAGGGAGAGGTCGAGGAGTTCGAGCAGGGCGGAGTCGCCCCCAGCCAGGCCGTCGCGCGCCGGACGCCAGCCGCCCTGGGCGCCAAAGATGCGTTTCAACTCCCGGCCGAACTCAAACATGCCGTGGCGCTCCGTCGTCATCAGAGTCCCGCGGCGGGACGCCCCGCGCAGGTTCAGGTGAGACAGAGCAAAGCCGGAGCCGCGCCAATTAACAAGTCATTAACTCTTGAACATGGTTAATGGAACCTTACGGCCTTTAAGCAAAGCGGGTCGCAAATCCGAGACTTGCAGGCTGCTCACTCCGACCGGTGACCCTCGCTTCAGGCGAAGATCGCGCCCTGCTCCTCAGGCGACAGGATGCGCCAGGCGCCCGGCGCCAGGTCCTGCGGCAGAGAAAGCCCCCCGATCTGGTCCCGGTGCAGGGCCTCCACATGATTGCCGACGGCGGCGAACATGCGGCGCACCTGATGGTAACGGCCTTCGGTGATGGTCAGCCGGGCCTCGGTCTCAGACAGGGGCTCAAGGATCGCGGGCGCCAGGGGATCGGTCTCCGACTCCAGCATCAGGGTTCCCGAGGCGAAGAGCGCCGCCTCGTCGCCGCGGAGCGGCCGGGCGAGCCTGGCCACATAGCGCTTGGCCACGTGGCTGCGCGGGGCGATCACCCGGTGCAGCAGGGGGCCGTCGTCGGTGATCAGCAGGAGGCCGGTGGTGTCCAGGTCGAGGCGGCCAATGGTGGAGAGGCCCGGCATCCGCGCCCGCCAGCGCCGGGGCAACAGCTCATAGACGCTGCGGCCGGGTTCGCGATGAGAACAGACCACGCCGAGCGGCTTGTGCATCAGCAGGGTCAGGGGTGCGGGCGGGTCCACCGGCGCGTCCTCGATGGTCATCCGTTCGGGCAGATCGGGGACCACCGGAATCTTCTGACCGCCATCCGTGAGCGCCGCCCCATCGAACACCACCGCGCCCTTGCGCAGCAGCCCCTGGACCTCGCGGCGCGATCCATAGCCCAGATTGGCCAGCAGCCGATCGAGCCGGGCCATCGGGACCTTGCTCACCGGCGCGCCTCATAGAGCTTGTAGCCGCCCTCCTCAGCCAGCAGCTTGACCTTGGCCCCGAAGCTGTCAGCCAGCGGCCGCTCATAGGGCAGGTGGCGGTTGGCCACCATCAGCAGCTTGCCGCCGTGACGCAGGACGCCGGCGGCCTGGGCGATGAAAGCCGCGCCCAGGGCCCGGTCCTCGGCGCCGCCATCATGGAAGGGCGGGTTCATCACCACGAAGTCCAGGTCGCTCAGGGCCGGAACGCCCTGACGGATGTCGGCCCAGACCACCTGGGCCCGGGCATCGCTCACATTTCGCGTCGCGCACGCCACGGCGCGGCGATCGATATCGATAAGGGTCAGCCCGGTGACCGCCTGTGACGCCAGCACCCCATGGGCCAAAAGGCCAAGACCGCAGCCGAAGTCGGCGCCGACGCCGGCCTGGGTCGGCAACCGGCTGAGCAGCAGGGCGGTGCCAGGATCGATCCGGTCCCAGCTGAAGATCCCGGGCTGGGTCCAGAGGCCCAGCTCCGGCGACAGGCGCGGGGCGCCGGCGGCCAGGGCCTCAGACAGGTCCAGCTCAGCGGGGCGGACGACCACGCAGATGCGGTGATGGCGCCGGGCGTCCTCGGCCACCTCAAGCCCGAAGGCCTTGAGCTCCTTGCCCAGACGCGAGCCGCCCTTGGCCTTGGGCGCGAGCGCCCTCATGGTTCCGCCGACCTTCAGGGCGCGCAGGCCCTGGGCCAGGACATAGCGCCGCTCCACCGTGCCTGGCGGCGCGAGGATGGTGAGCGCGTCCAGGCTCTGGTCGGGCTGGTCGTCGAGGGCCTCTGACCCGGGGATCAGGGGCGAGAACTGCGCCGCGTCTGGTCCGGGCTCGGCCAACTCCCGGGGCGGCAGGCCGTAGAGACCCTCCTGCGACATGGCTCAGGCCCGTTCCTTGGAGCGCTCGAAGCGCACCTTGGGGTAACGCTCGGCCACATAGCCGATCTCCCAGGTGGACTTGGCGAGGAAGACGGGCTGTTCGTCGATGTCGCTGGCCATGGCCCCGCGATGCTTGCCGGCGAAGTCCTCCACATCGACCTTTTCGCCACCGAGCCAGCGGGCCTCCGCATAGGGGGCGGGCTCGAAGGTCACCTCCAGCTGGTATTCATTAGCCAGGCGGTCGGCCATCACCTCGAACTGCAGCTGACCGACGGCGCCGACGATGAAGTCGGCCCCGATATTGGGGCGGAACAGCTGGGTGACGCCCTCCTCGGCCAGGCCCTCCAGGGCCTTCTTCAGGTGCTTGGCCTTGAGCGGATCCTTGACCCGCACCCGCTGGAGGATTTCCGGGGCGAAGTTGGGCAGGCCAGCAAACCGAAGGCTCCCGGTCTCCGACAGGCTGTCGCCCACCCGCAGCACCCCGTGGTTGGGAATGCCGATGACGTCGCCGGCGAAGGCTTCTTCCGCCAGCTCCCGGTCCGAGGCGAAGAACATGATCGGCGAGTTCACCGACAGCTGCCGGCCGGTGTTCTGAACTTTAAGCTTCATGCCGCGGGTGAACCGCCCGGAGGTGAGGCGCAGGAAGGCCACGCGGTCGCGGTGATTGGGGTCCATGTTCGCCTGAATCTTGAAGACGAAACCGGAAACCTCCCGGTCGCCTGGCGCCACATGGGTCGCCTCGCCCCCCTTATGCGCCGCCACGGCCTTGGGCGGCGGGGCGTAGGCGCCCAGGCCCTCCAGCAGCTCGGCGACCCCGAACTTGCGCAGGGCCGAGCCGAAAAAGACCGGCGTCATGTGCCCTTCCAGGAAGGATTGCGGGTCGAAGGGCTTGGACGCCTCCTGCACCAGCATCGAGCCCTCCTCCACCTCGGCCTGCTCCTCCGGGTCGAGATAGGAGACCACGGCGTTGGACTTGAACGCGATGGGATCGGGATGGCCGTCGTCATCGGCGGTCTTCTTGGCGAACGGCAGGAAGCGATTGCGGCGCAGGTCGACCATGCCCTTGAACCGCCCGCCCGAGCCCGCCGGCCAGTAGAGCGGCGCAGGGTCCAGGGCCAGCTTGGTGGAGATCTCGTCCAGCAGCTCGAAGGGGTCCTGCGCCTCCCGGTCCATCTTGTTGATAAAGGTGACGATGGGAATGTCCCGCAGACGGCAGACCTCGAACAGCTTCAGCGTCTGTGGCTCGATGCCCTTGGCGGCGTCCAGCACCATGACCGCGGCGTCGGCGGCCGTCAGGGTGCGGTAGGTGTCTTCGGAGAAGTCCTCGTGACCCGGCGTGTCCAGCAGATTGAACATCAGACCATCGTGGTCGAAGGTCATGACGCTGGCCGAGACGGAGATGCCCCGCTCGCGCTCGATCTTCATCCAGTCCGATCGGGTGCGGCGGTTCTCGCCCCGGGCGCGGACCTGGCCCGCCGCGCGGATCGCCCCGCCGGCCAGCAGCAGGTTTTCCGTCAGCGTGGTCTTGCCGGCGTCGGGGTGGGAGATGATCGCGAAGGTGCGGCGGCGCGCGGCCTGGGCGGCGGGAGATTGAGTCATGGGCGCGGGTTAGCGCGCGCGGCCCTCGGACGCAAACGGCGCGACGAACGCCGCTCGCGCTGAAACGGCCTTCAGGCCGCCAGCCGGCGCCAGACCTGACGGTCGCAGGTCAGGGTGTCGAGATCGCCCTCGTCCTGGCGGGTCTTGAGGTCCTCCAGGGCCGCCTGGCCAAGCTCGGCGAAGCGGATGGTCACCTCCTGGGGGTCGGCGTCGAAACCCGGGACCACGAACAGGGCGCCCGTGATAGAGGGCGCCTTGGCCTGGATCAGCGACGCCAGACGCATGGCCCGGTTCGGGCGCTCGATGTGCAGCAGCGGCGTCTCGGCATAGAGTTCCTGGCCCATGCGCATGATCGACGGGAAGGACAGCGCCCGAAAGCGGTCGGCCGTCAGGCGCGGCGTCAGCTTCATCTCGGCGAGGTCGAGAACCACGTCGTTCATGAGGAAGAGCATTGCGCCATACGCCTTTACTGCCGGGGGAAGACGCATCCTGCCCCAGGCCGGCTTTCGGTTACGTGGACGAAACCGGTTAACGAGGCGGCAAGCTTGGGATCAGGCGTCCTCTACGGGCTCGGTGAGGAAGTGACGGCCCTGCTTGTCCTCCACCTCGACGACCCAGATGTCGGGGTCGATGCGGGCGGCGCGGGCGACATAGGCGTCCACCTCCGGCTCCTCGGTGGCCATGGTCGGGCGCATCCAGATCCGCTCGCCATCGCCCCGGGTGGCCTCGGCATAGAGCCGCACGGTCTTGTCCGACAGGTTGACCGCCTTGACCAGGACCGCGCCGGCCCGGGCGTCACCCTTGCGGGCGACGACGCCGAACCCGCCGGAAAGCTCGGCCCGGCGGATCAGGGCCGCGGCCCAGACATCTGTCGACAGGATCATGCCCGCGCCTCCCTTTTGCGCGCCTTGCATAGGGCATGGCTGCGGGACCCTCGCAAGCCGCCCGCTGGGTCGAACGCCGCGGCGGGAAAGAAAAACAGCGCCGCTAACCGAACGACAACCGCTCGTCCCCCAAGATGGATCACCGGCCGCAGAGCCGCAAAGAAACGAGATGGACGCATGACGATCCAGCGCGACAAGGCGCGACGTCGGGTGTCTCGATGGATGGGGACGATGGCGGCGGCGGGGGTGCTCGCAACGCCACTGACGGCGGTCGCGGGGCCGCTGGACCTCTATGTCGAGCGCACCGCCATGGCCGCCGCCGACCAGCGGTGCGGCTTCTTCGACTCCGGTTTGCGCGCCGCCCTGGAAGCGGGCCGCATCCAGACCCGCAACGCCGCCCTGCGCAGCGGCGCCACGGCTGATGATCTCTCACGGGCCGACGCCCGGGCGCGGGCCTCGGCCAGGACCGTCATCTGTGACTCTGAGGCGGTCTCCGCCGCCGCCGCCCATGTCCGCAGCGCCTTTGACGGCTTCGCCAAGCTGCGGCAGATCACCTATCCCGGCGAGACCGCCGACTGGCGCGCCGACCGCACCTCCAGCGCGCAGATCCATCGCTGGCGCCTGGCCCAACAGACGGACTTCGCCGGCGGCCAGATGGTCTTTGGCCTGGCCGGACGCGACACGCGCCCCGTCCTGCTGGCCCTGGCCAGCTTCGCCGATGGCCGGACGCCCTATGCCGCCCGGCTGATCATGCGGGATGAAACCCGGGCCGCGCGCCCCTATCTCGATCTGCGGGGCGATCTCGATCTCGCCCGCCGGATGCCGCCAGCCGGAGCCCTTCGGACCTATTCCGCCGAGGCCCGCAGCAAGGCCGGCCTGGACCTTCGCCCCGAAGCCATGGGCGCCGGCTGGGCGTTCCGGTTTCCGACAGAAGCCGCCGTCCGACTGACCGCCCTCGATCCCCGGGAGGCTGTGGCGGTAGAGTTTCTGTTCTCGCAAGGCCCGGCCGTGCGCCGGGTCTATGTGGAGGTGGGCGACTTCGCCGTCGGCCACGCCTTCCTGGCGATGGCGTCGCGCTAGCGCTCTAGAGGCGGATCACAGGACGGGCGCCGCGGCCGGCTCGGGGTGCGGGGCCTCGGCGTCCTCAGATTGCACATAAGGCGGCAGCAGCACCGGCATCCGCACGGTGACGGTGGTGCCCTCGCCCACAGCGCTTTCCAGGATCATTTCGCCCCCGTGCAGCTCGGCGAAGCTGCGGACCAGGGACAGGCCAAGGCCGGTGCCCGCCGCGCGGCGCTCGGCGTCACCGGCCTGCTCATAGGGACGTCCCACCCGGGCGAGATCCTCGGGGCTCATGCCCATGCCGGTGTCGGCCACCACCAGCTCCATCATGCCGCCGACCGCCTGCAGACCCACCGTCACCGCCCCATTGCGCGGGGTGAATTTCAGCGCGTTGGAGATCAGGTTCAGAGCGATCTGCTTGAGCGCCCGGCGATCGGCGTCGATCTCCAGGGGCTCCCGGGGCAGGACCCCGCGGAGTTGAACGCCGGCCCGGTCGGCCTGGCCACGCATCAGGCGAAGGACCGCATTGACCGCCTCGCGGCCATCGAAGGCCTCGCGGCTCAGTTCGTAGCGTTCGGCCTCGATCTTGGACATGTCCAGGACGTCATTGATCAGGTCCAGCAGATGACGGCCGGACTCGTGGATCAGCTCGGCATATTCACCGTAACGGTCGGGCAAGGGGCCGAACAGACGCGAGCGCATGATGTCGGAAAAGCCCATGATGGCGTTCAGCGGCGTTCTCAGCTCGTGGCTCATATTGGCCAGGAAGCGGGACTTGCCGGTGTTCTGGGCCTCGGCCTCCCCGCGGGCGGCCTCCAACTCAGCCTCCTGGTCGCGTCGCGCGCGACCATCGAACAGAATGGCCGCCAGCCGCAGGGAGCGGCCCCGGCGCAGGCGCACCTCCAGCCATCCCTCCGGATCGGCGGCCGGTGCGAAGCCCAGTTCCACCTGACCATCTCGCAGGGCCACCTGAAAGGCGCGGGCGAGATCATGGCGGCCCTGGGGCTGGGCGAGGTCGAAGAAGGACCGCCCCGCCAGATCGGGGCCGGCCAGCGGCCGCCCATAGGCGCCCGCGATCCGCCCGTCCGGCAATATGTCGAGCAGCTGGGCGGGTTGATCTCCCACCAGCCGATGCAGCCGGCTAAGCACGCCGCCCCGGACCCGGTCGCGACGCTCCAACCGACGGAGCAGGCTGACCAGGCCGAGCGCCAACCCGCCGACGGCCGTGACCATGGCCACGGCCCCCAGCAGGGCGGCCTGTGGGTCGGTCATCGGGGAGGCCGCCGCCAGCAGGCTGACCAACAGGCCCAGGCCAAGCAGGGCCAGGGCCGCAGCGCCCGCCAAGGCCATCTGGCGGGTTCGGCCCTCCATGGCGGTGGCCGCCAGCGGGGCGAGGCACCAGGCGCCCATTGGCCCCAGGGCGCCGCCGCTGAGCAGCATCGCCATCCCCGGGCCAAGCACCCAGGCCGCCAGACGCAGTCTTTCATGGGCGCGTCGCTGGGCGACCGAGTGGCCCAGATCGACGAGGGCCGCCACGCTGCCGAGCATCAGGGCGATGACCGCCGTCGCCGCCCCTTGTCCGCCGGTCGCCAGCAGGTAGGCGCCGCCCCCCGCCGTGAGCGCCAGCCATCCTGCGCTCCACCAGAAGGCCTCCGGCGACGGAGCGTCCGGCAGGATGTCAGGTCGGGGGTCCATGGTGGCGGTGGGTCGCAGTCTTAGTCTCACGTCACGGAGGGGCCGGGCGGCCTTGCTGAGGCGGAATCGCTGAGAATGAACGCCTGACTGTAGCCCTCGCTCCCGCCCCTAGCGAGCCCGCTCGCCCCCTGGGCGATGGGCATGGGGTCGCAGCCCGCCCAATACGAGGCCGAGGGAGGCGATCAGAGGACACGAAACCTTTTCGTAAGCCCGCAGCCCCAGTCTGGAGATCAGTGTTTTTGTGAGCCCATCCCATGGTAGATGGCGCCCCGCGTCGCCCACCCCCATCGATCGAACCTCCGCTGTCGGCCGACGCGGCCTCCCGGCGTCAGGCGCGGCGGGCGGCCCACCGGCGGCTTGAGGCCCGTGCCGAGGAACACCGGCGGTCCTTCCTGCGTATGGTCAGCCACGAACTTCGCACCCCACTGAACTCGATCCTGGGCTTTTCTGAACTGATCAGCGCGGAGATCTACGGCCCCCTGGGCGCGCCGGAATACAAGGAGTACGCCAATCTGATCCGCGACAGCGGCCAGAAGCTGTTGTCCCTGGCCAATCAGGTCCTGGAGATCGCCCGGCTGGAAAGCGGGACAGCTGACCTCATCACCCGGCGAGAGCCTCTGGATCACATTCTGGATGACGTGCTGGATGGGCTCGCCGAAGAGATCAGGGCGCGGCCCGCCAAGGTCGTCGTCGAGGACCAGGGCGCCCTGCCTGACGTGATGGCCGATCCCAAGGGCGTCCGCACGGCCCTTGCCGCCCTGTTGTCCAACGCCATCATCCACGGGGGCGACGGGGGAGAGGTGCGCATCAAGGCCTGGCGAGAGAACAGCGAGGTGCTGATCGACATTCTCGACCAGGGTCCAGGCGTCGATCCCCGGGACATTCCCCGACTGCTGCGCCCCTTTGAGCAGGGCGAAAACGCCCTCATCCGGCGCGGCGAAGGCGCAGGCCTTGGCCTCCCCCTGGCCTTCATGCTGTGTCGCGGCATGGGCGGAGGCCTGGTCCTCACCCCTCGTCCCGAAGGCGGTCTCTGTGCGGCGATACGGCTGCCCGCCCCCGCCCAGGTGGGCGCACCCTGCTGAGCGCCGAGCGGTCGCCGTTGCGCCGCCGCCCCGGGGGGCTTAAGTCCGGTCCCTGATGGACGGCATCGAAGCAACGCTCAATGAACTGGCCGACGAGTTCGACCTCCTGGGGGACTGGGAGGAGCGCTACCGCTATGTCATCGAACTGGGAGCCGACCTAGCGCCCCTGAGCGAGGCTGAGCGCTCGGACGCCAATAAGGTCCGCGGTTGCGCCAGTCAGGTCTGGCTGGTCACCGAGCCGCAGGCGGATGGTCGCGTTGAGTTTCGAGGTGATTCCGACGCCCACATCGTGCGCGGCCTGATCGCCATTCTGTTGCGGCTGTTCTCTGGTCGGCGACCGGCTGACATCATCGCCTTTGATGTTCGCGCCGCGTTTCAGAGACTGGGCCTGTCGGGCGCCCTGTCAACGCAGCGCTCCAATGGGCTCGCCGCAATGGCCGACCGGATCGCGCGGGACGCCACGGCCCTGAACGCCGCCAACGCCTGAAACGCCGTCAGGCGGCGCGAATCCCCGAAAATCCGGACTCGCTCTGCAGGCCGACGACCGTGTCGTAGCCCAGGATCATATCCACATCGCGTCCATTGGACGCGAGCGGCAGGCGCAGCCAGAGAATGGACATGTGGCCGGCGCCCCGCCAGGCCAGGCTGTGGACCCCCACGCCGGGGCGACGTTCAGCGACGACGGCCGACAGTTCGTCGCGCCAGTAGTCGGCCGCCGCGGCATTGTAGACTTCACCCAAGGTACGGCCGGTGATCTCCCGGCCATAGATGCCATAGAGTCCGGTCCCCGCCAGCCGGACGCGGAAGTCCAGCGGCTCGCGCCGGACATCAATCAGGCTGACCGTCGGCAGCAACCGCTTCAGCGCCGCCGGATCAACATCCCTTCGGCAGGGCAGGTGGGCGCCATGACGCAGCCCCGCCCAATAGCCGTAGATTTCTTCATGAGCACGAGCGGCAGCCGCCGAAGCCCCAATCTGAGCCGCCATGTTCAGATTCCTTAACAACCCATTGGAATCGCGACGAATCACTTATCGCCTGTATGGCGAATCGAGGGCAACCCCTAAATCGCGGCCTGTGACGAAGTAGCGTTCAAATCAGCAAAACGCCCGCCTCCGGGGAGGCGGGCGTTCATGATCACGTCCGATGACCCAAAGGTCGGGCGATCAGCGCTTCTTGCGGGCGGCCTGACGGCCGCCTTGGCCAAGGCCCATCTGCTTGGCGAGGTCCGAGCGCGCCTTGGCGTAGTTCGGAGCAACCATCGGATAATCCTTGGGGAGGCCCCACTTCGCCCGGTATTCCTCAGGGCTCATATTGTACTTGGTCCGCAGATGCCGCTTCAGCGACTTGAACTTGCGACCATCTTCCAGGCAAATCAGGAAATCCGGCGTAATGGAGCGGCGCACGGGAACGGCTGGTTCCTTGGGCGGAGCCTCAACGGCTTCGGGCGCGCTGGTGACGCCCGCCAGGGCGCGATGCACCGCCTGGATCAGGTTCGGCAGGTCGGCCGCAGCGACCGAATTATTGCCGACATAGGCCGAAACGATGTCGGCCGTCATCTCGATGACTTCTGCTTTTTCGTCCATTTGTTCTACCCAGAACGGCGCAATGCGTACGCCACAACATCTGATTCCAAGATCAGTTGTCAGCTACTTATCGCCCACAGTGGCCTCACACAAGGCAATAGGCCTCATATCTGTGTTCGCATGACGAAGAAAAATCGATTGCACATGCCATAGTTGAGTAGCTGCGACGGCGTGTCACGCCATTCACGCATACCGCGGGGCTGAGCTTGAGCGTCGCCCTAGTTGCCGCCCAACTCTTTTGCAAAGGCCAACATCGCCGCGCGCTGAGGCAGAGAGTATTCATCAATGGCGCTGTCGTCACCGTCACGAATGGCGCGCAACAGTTCTGGCGTCATGGCCGAGGACAGGGACCAGTTCCAGTAGCGCAGCACCGTCTGGGCCCGGTCCACCGCCAGGGTGTCAAAGATGAGCATGGTGCGCTCGAAGGCCGGATTGACCGCCCCCGCCTCGTCAGTTTCGGGTCGGCGCAGGCCCCGCCAGAGGGCGCGCAGCGCCGCCCGGGGCAGGCCCGTGGCCTTGCACAGGATGGCGAGCGGTTCGCCCCCCGGATCGGTGAACAGCTTGGCGCCGGTCATCGGCTTCAGCCCCGCCAGATACGAGATCTCCTCGGCCACCTCACGGGTCATGCCATGCTGGGCCGCCGAGACCGCGGCCTCCAGGCTCGTGAACGGGCTCTTCTCGATCGCCGCGCGGTTGCGTTGACGCCGCTCGATGAACTGAAGCGCCTTGCGCGACATCGGGTCCTGCCAACCCTCCTGCGCAGCCATTGGAAAAATATCGCCGGCGGCGTCCTGCAGGATCTCCCGCGAAACGGCGAACCGTTGAAGGATGGTGCGGCGGGCCTCCGGATCGGCCCACCAGAACAGGACATAAGCCTGGGCTGGCCGCAGCTCGGGACGACGGAGAAGGGCCGTGGCCAGTTGCGGCGCGTCCCGGCTCATGGCGACCAGCGCCTCCAGTGCGGCATAGCCAATCCGGGCGTCCCCATTGGCCAGGACGACCTCCAGAACCCTCATCTCACCAGCCGCCACCAGGGCCTCGACCACCACCTCGCTCAGTCCCTTGCGGCCGGCGATCATCAGTCGATGTTCCGAGCCCGCGGTGCGCGTGCAGTCGAGCAGTTCGGCGTCTGACAGGCTTTCACAGTCCTCCAGCAGCGGTCGCGCCACCTGCGGCTCATCACGCAGCAACAGGCGGGCGAGTTGGGCTGGAACCTCGGCGAGCCCGGCGAGGCGTCGGGACACCCGCACGCGCTCCTCCGGCGAAGCGTCACGCAACATCTCGATGAGCAGGTCAGCGGTCACCGAGCGCTCAAAGGCGTTCACCCGGCTGGACGGCAGACAGACCACGTCCGCCAGCCGTCGCAGCAAGGCGCCACGGGCCCGGAACTGCGGCGGGCTTGGCGGATCGTCGGGCAAGGGCGCGCTCTGGCTCATGTCAGGCGCCAGTTGAACACGAGGGCGTTAACCCTAGGTTTGCTTCCTGCCTGCGGTTTCAGGCGAAGGGCGGCGCGCTCCAACCCGCCCAGATGTCGGGCAGATCCGTTGAAACGGCGTTGGGAAAGGCGGGCGGGCGCTTCTGGAGAAAGGACTCCACGCCCTCCTTGGAGTCCCCCGACGCGCCCCGGGCCTGGATGGCGCGGCTGTCGGCCCGGTGGGCGATCATCGGATGTTCGGCGCCGGCCATGCGCCACATGAGCTGGCGAGTCAGGGCCACGGACACCGGGGCGGCGTTGTCGACGATCTCGCGCGCCAGGGCCCGGGCGGCCGGCAGGAGGTCGTCCGGCGCATGCAGCGACCGCACGAGACCCCGCTCCAAGGCCTCCTGAGCGTTGAAAACCCGGCCGGAATAGCACCATTCCAGGGCCGTCTGCATTCCCACCAGGCGGGGCAGGAACCAGGATGAACAGGCCTCCGGGGTTATCCCTCGCCGGGCGAAGACAAAGCCGAAACGGGCCTCGGTGGAGGCCAGCCGGATATCCATTGGCAGTTGCATGGTGGCCCCGACCCCGACCGCCGGGCCATTCACCGC
>NZ_JAUSBZ010000105.1 GCF_030651755.1 Phenylobacterium sp.
GACTACAGCGTCCTGCCGACCCTGGTCCGACGCTATGCCGCCCTCTATCCGGCCGTGGAGATCGACCTGCGGGAGGCCACCAGTGAGGTGCAGATCACAGCCCTGGTCGAGGGGACTGGACATGCCGGGGTCATCATCCCACCGGCCGGGGGCGTCCTGCCGCCGGGCCTGCGCTATCGCCGCCTGCTGACCGAGTCCCTGGTCGCCGCCGTGCCCGAGGCCTGGCTGGCCAACGGCCGCTTGAGCCTCAAGGCCGGCCGGCTGGACCCGGCCGATGTGGTGCAGTCGCCGCTGATCATCTTCCCCAAGCGCTCGGCGCCGGCCTTCCACGAGCTGATCACCGGCTATTTCGCCGCCCATGGCGGGGCCGCCAGGATCGCCCAGGAAGCCATCCAGATGCAGACCATCATCAGTCTGGTCTCGGCCGAGATGGGGGTGGCCCTGGCGCCGGCCTCTCTGCGCAATCTCGCTCGCACCGGCGTGCGCTATGTGGCGCTGGCCGGCGAGGCGCCTTTGCTCGAAACCGGCCTGGTCTGGCGCCAGGACGACCAGACCCCGACGCTCGCGCGGTTCCTAGACATCGCCTTCGACGGGGTGGTTGATTAGACGCCGCTGAGCGCGAGGCCTGGGGCGTCCGGCTCGCGGGTCGTTCCACCGTTCAGCGCCTTCTGCATCCAGACGGTATCCACCCAGCGGCCGTGCTTGTAGCCCAGGCCAAGGCCGGTCCCCTGGGGCGTGAAGCCCAGGGCGGTATGCAGGCCGATGGAGCCGGCGTTGGCGGAATCGCCGATCACCGCCACCATCTGGCGAATGCCGATGGCCTCGCAGGACTCGATGACGGCTGACAGCACCGCACGGCCGACCCCGCGCCCCTGGGCGTCCGGCGCCACATAGACGCTGTCTTCCACCGTGTAGCGATAGGCCGCCCGCAGGCGGAAGGGTCCAGCATAGGCGAAGCCCAGCGCCTTGCCCTGATCCTGCGCCAATAGATAGGGCAGGCCCCGGGCGACGATCGCCTCGCGGCGCTGGTTCAGCTCGTCGGCCGAGGGCGGGACCTCCTCGAAGGTGCCAAAGCCGTGCAGCACATGGTGGCCATAGATCTCGGCCAGGGCGGCCATGTCGGCGGCCTCAGCGGGACGGACGATCATTTGCTCCAGCCCTTGTCGATGGCCCAGACGGCGAAGGCGTAGTCGAGCGCGATTTCCTTCAGGAAGTCGAACCGGCCAGAGGCGCCGCCGTGGCCGGCCTCCATATTGATCTTCAGCAGGATGGGCGCCTCTGCCGTGGTGTGTTCGCGCAGCCGCGCCACCCACTTGGCCGGCTCCCAATAGGTCACCCGCGGGTCCGACAGGCCGCCGGTGGCCAGGATCGGCGGATAGGGCCTGGCGCTCACCTGGTCATAGGGGCTGTAGGCGGCGATGGCGTCATAGGCGGCCGCATCGGTGAGCGGATTACCCCATTCGGGCCATTCCGGCGGGGTCAGCGGCAGGCTGGCGTCGCTCATGGTGTTGAGCACATCGACGAAGGGGACGGCCGCAATGATCGCCCCCCAGAGGTCGGGGCGCATATTGGCCACCGCCCCCATCAGCATCCCCCCGGCCGAGCCGCCATAGGCCGCGACCCGTCCCTTGGTGGCGTAGTTCTCGGCGACCAGGTGTTCGGCGCAGGCGATGAAGTCGGTGAAGGTGTTGGTCTTCTTGGCCTTGCGGCCGTCCATGAACCAGCCCCAGCCCTTGTCAGAGCCGCCCCGGATATGGGCCGTGGCCCAGATCCAGCCCCGGTCCACCAGGGAGAGATTGCGGATCGAGAAGCTGGGCTCCATGGCGTGGCCATAGGAGCCGTAGCCATACAGCATCAGCGGCGCGGTCCCATCGAGCGGCGTGTCGCGACGCATCAAGAGCGTGATTGGCACCTCTTCCCCGTCGGCGGCGCGGGCAAAGAGTCTGCGGGCCACATAGGCGTCGGGATCGTGACCCGACGGGATCTCCTGGGTCTTGCGCCAGGTTCGCTGCCGGCTGGCCATGTCGTAGTCGAACCACTGCCGGGGCGTGGTCGGCGACTGGTAGACGAAGCGGGTCAGGGTCGTGTCGTACTCCAGCCCGCCCTCCAGGTGCAGGGCGTAGGCCTCCTCGTCGAAGGCGACGATGTGCTCGTCGCCGTCGCGGGTCATCACCGCCATCTGATCCAGGGCATTGACCCGCTCCATCCGCACCAGATGGCCGGCATAGGCGGCGAAGCCGGTGAGGTAGCGGCCGGGCAGGTGGGGGACGAAGTCGCGCCAGGTCGCCCGGGCGGGCAGGGGCTCGGTGGAGACGCACAGCTTGAAATCCACCGCACCATCGGCGTTGGTGCGGATCACCCAGCGGTCGGTCCAGTGGTCAAGCTCATAGCGGACTCCGGTCTCGCGGGGCTGGACGCAGGCCGGCTCGGCGGTCGGTTCGCCAGCCGGGATGATCCAGATCTCGGTGGTTTCCTGGTCGCCCACATGGATGGCCACATAGGCGTCATCAGAGGTCGTCCCGACGCCCAGGAACATGCCCTCGTCTTTTTCCTCATAGGCCAGCACGTCCTCGCCGCCCCGGACGGGCCGGCGGAAGACCTTGGCCGGCCGGGCGTTCTCATCCCGCCAGATCCAGAACAGCCATTCGGAGTCGGGCGAGAAGGTGAAGTCGCCATAGGCGCTCTCGATGGCGTGGGGCAGGTCCTCGCCGGTCACCAGATCGCGGATGCGGATCGTGTAGTATTCCGAGCCCTGCTCATCGGCGGCCCAGGCATAGAGCCGGTGGTCGGGGCTGTGGCCGGCGCCGCCCACCTGGAAATAGGCCTTGCCCTTGGCCAGGGCCTCTTCGTCCAGCAGGATTTCCTCGCCAATCTCAGCGCCCCGCGGGCGACGGGCGCGGATCGGATGCTGGGCGCCTTCCTGGTAGCGGACATAGTAATCCCAGGGGCCATCGGGGGCCGGCACGCTAGAATCGTCTTCCTTGATCCGCCCCTTCATCTCGGCGAACAGGGCCGCCTGCAGGTCCTTGGTGCCGGCCAGCATGGCCTCGGTATAGGCGTTCTCGGCCTTCAGGTGATCGGCTATGTCGGCGCGCAGGGCCGCGGGGTCCCGCAGCACCTTCTGCCAGGCCTCATCCTTCATCCAGGCATAGTCGTCGGTGCGGCTGCGGCCGAGTTGCTCGATGAGCCTAGGCTGCTTGGGGGCGATGGGCGGCGTGGGGCGCTGGGTCATGGCTGCTAGATGCGACGAACTGTGAGCCGCCTCAAGATGCGCCGTTGCAAGGCCACGGTTCGTAGGCCGTCGGGAATAGCCGCGAAGGCGGGCAGGCGCGCGGCATTAGGGCGCGGGCGATAACGTCCTCGCGTCTTGCCGCGTTGCGGCAGGTCTGATTCATTTGGCCCTTCGTCGTGCACCAAACACTCGAGGGGCGTCCATGATCGCAGATCTTGCTGTCGAGCTGATCCACGCCACGGTTCAGATCGAGCAGCCGCTGGGTGATGGAACGCGCACGGTGGGCACCGGGTTCCTGATCAACGCACCGACCCTTGATGGCCAGCCGCGCACAGTCCTGGTGACGGCCAATCACGTCCTGCAGCGCATGCCTGGCGTCCAGGCCCGTATCGGCTACCGCATCGCCAACGCCGACGGCAGCTGGAGCTATGCCCCGCAGAAGTTCAACATTCGGGACGCTGACGGCAATCCCAACTGGACGCAGCATCCCACCCGCGATGTCGCAGCCATCGCCATCACCGCGCCAGCGGAATTCGCCAAGGCCGCGATCCCGACCGACTGGCTGGCGGGCGATGAGACCTTCGCCAGCTATTCGGTGGGCGCCGGCGATCAGATGATGGCGCTCGGCTTCCCCCGCGGGCTGTCGGCCAACCCGGCTGGCTTCCCGATCCTGCGTGCTGGCCGGGTGGCCTCCTTCCCCCTGGCGCCGGCGGCCTCCTTCCCGACCTTCCTGCTCGACTTCACCGTCTTTCCCGGCAATTCCGGCGGGCCGGTGTTCATGGCTGAGGGCGTTCGCCGCAGGCCTGGCGGCGGCGACTCCCAGGAAGTTCAGTTCATCGCCGGCCTGCTGACCCAGCAGGTGGAGCTCAATAGCGAGCGACTGGAGATCGGCATCGTCACCCACGCCCGCTACATCCACGAGACCCTGGCCCTGCTGGACAATCCACTCGCCGAGATCACCGTGGCCCAGGGCGATATGGGCGTCGGCGGCGCCAAGGCCGCCTCGGCGCTGGAGGCGGTGTCGCCGGACTACTGAGGCCACCCATGGCGGTGGCGGCCACGAAAAAGGCCCGCGCCGAAACGCGGGCCTTTCTTGCAGAAATTGCCGAATTCAGGCGCCGTAGACGACCGAAATGGTCTCGGCCACGCAGGCGGGCTTGTCCTCGCCTTCGATCTCGATGGTGCATTCGTTCTTCAGCTGCATGCCGCCAGCCTTGGCCTCGGCGCCGATCAGTTTCTGACGCATGCGAACCCGCTTACCGACGCGGACCATGTTGATGAAGCGCACCTTGTCCGAGCCGTAGTTGATGCCCCGGGTCACGCCCTTGATCGGCAACATGCCGGCGCCCAGGAAGGGGATCAGCGACAGGGTCAGATAGCCGTGGGCGATCGGGCCGCCGATCTCCTTGGTGGCGCGCTCCACATCCACGTGAATCCACTGATGGTCGCCAGTGGCCTCGGCGAACTGGTTCACCCGCTCCTGGGTGATCTCGACCCAGTCCGATACGCCGACTTCCTGGCCGACCAGGCCGGGCAGATCCTTGAATTCCACCGGGTTCATCACTTGCTCCCTAAGGGTTTGAAACAGGCGTTCGGGTCTATCACCTGGGGCGGCGCGGGCAAGGGCGCACCGCGTACTGGCGAAGCCAGACCTCAGACGATCTTCGAGCCTTCCTTGCCCCAATAGGCGTCGCGGATAAGGCGCTTATAGAGCTTGCCCGTCGGGTGGCGGGGCAGCTCGGCCATGAAGTCGAGCATGCGCGGCGACTTCACATGGCTGAGATTAGCCCGGCAGAAGGCCATCAGTTCGGCGCGCAGGTCATCGCCGGCTTGCGACCAGTCCAGAGGCTGGATCACGGCCACCACCTTCTCGCCCATCTCCTCGTCGGGGGCGCCGACCACGGCGGCGTCGGCCACCTTGGGGTGGGTGATCAGCAGGTTCTCAAGCTCCTGGGGATAGATGTTCACCCCGCCGGAAATGATCATGAAGCTCTTGCGGTCGGTCAGATAGAGGAAGCCCTCCTCGTCGACCCAGCCCACATCGCCCAGCGTCGTCCAGCCGTGCCGGTTGGTGTTCTCGGCCACCTTGTCCGGCGCGTTGTGATAGGTCAGCGGTGTGCCGCCGGCGAAATAGACCACGCCTTCCGTGCGCGGCGGCAGGGGTTCGCCCTCGTCGTCGCAGATCTTCACCTCGGCGGTGGTGCCCTTGCCGACAGAGCCCTTATGGGCCAGCCAGTCATGGGGGCCGATGTGGCAGAAGCCATTGCCCTCGCTGCCGGCGTAGTACTCGTGGATGATCGGGCCCCACCACTCCATCATCTGCTCCTTCACCGGGATAGGGCAGGGGGCGGCGGCGTGGACCGCCGACTTCATCGACGACAGGTCGTAGCGGGTGCGGACCTCCGGCGGCAGTTTCAGCATCCGCACGAAGTGGGTCGGCACAAACTGGCCGCAGTCGATCTTGTGGGTTTCGATCAGCTGCAGAGCGTGCTCCGGATCGAACTTCTCCATCACCACCACGGTCCCGCCGATCCGCTGATAGCCCATGCACCAGCGCAGGGGGGCGGCGTGATAGAGCGGGGCGGGCGACAGATAGGTCCCATTGGGCGGGAAGCCGAACATCAGCTCGGCCATCATGGAGAGGGCGTTGGGGGCGTCGATCGGCCCGCCGGTCAGGGGCGGCTTGATGCCCTTTGGCCGACCGGTTGTGCCCGACGAATAGAGCATGTCGGCGCCAGCGGTTTCATCGGCGATCGGGGTTTCGGGCATGCCGGCACGGGCGGCCTCGAAGCTCTCGTACGGCGCGCGGGCCTCGCCGACCATGTAGAATTTCACCCCGGGCAGCAGGGCTGGAAGTTCGTCCACCACCGGCCCGACGCCGGCTGAGGTGATCAGCACCTGGGCGGCGCAATCGCCCATGATGTACTCGATCTCGCCGGCGGTCAGCTTGGACGAGATGCACGCAAAATAGAGGCCGGCGCGCTGGGCGGCCCAGGCGACCTCGAAGAACCGCGGATGGTTCTCCATCAGGATGGCGATCACGTCGCCGGCCTTCAGGCCGAGCTCGCGGAACAGGTGCGCCCCCTGGTTCGACCGCGCCTCGAGCTGGCCATAGGTGACCGTTTCGCCTGAACTGGCCATGATGTAGGCGGCGCGCTCAGGATGGGTCTTGGCGTGATGGGACGGATGCATGGACCTGTTTCCTCCAGGCCGCAGTCCTCTTGGTCGGGACCGTCAGCCAGCTTCTAGATGATCACTGTTAAGCCATGATGCGGTGCTTGACCTCCCGTCCGTCAAGCGGCTCCGATGGCGGAAATCCGACAAAGCGAACGGGAGACGTCCATGACCGCCCAGGCCCTTGCCGAATTCGAGACCCTGAAGCTCGAACTGGAGGATGGGATCGCCCTGCTGACCCTGAACCGGCCAGAAAAGCTGAACGCCTTCAATCCGCTGATGAATCGCGAGTTGATCGCGGCCTTTGATCTGACGGACGCCACCGACGATGTGCGCGCCGTCATTGTCACCGGCGCCGGCCGGGGCTTCTGCGCGGGGGCGGACCTGGGCGGCGGCGGTTCGACCTTCGATTTCGACAGCCGCTCGGCCGACCCCCTCGGCCAGCGGACGGAGTCGGGGGTCTATCGCGATGGGGGCGGGCTGGTGTCCCTGCGCATCTATGAGA
>NZ_JAUSBZ010000121.1 GCF_030651755.1 Phenylobacterium sp.
GGCGATTGAACTGGGCCAACTGCGGGTGCAACAGGTTTACCAGTTCAGCCGACTGTCCAGCCTGATCGGTTTGATTGTGGCCGTCTTGATCGCCATGGCTGTGGCCTATCTGATCCGCAGGTCGATCATTACGCCCCTCAACTCGTTCATGGCCTTCGTGGAGCGGGTCGGTCAGGGCGACCTCACCCGCCACACCGAGCTTACCGGGGTCGACGAGATCGGCCGCCTCGGCGCCACGCTGAATGGCATGGTGGATGGGCTCCGCGATCTGGCCCAGCAGAACCGGGCGGCGACCGAAAACCTGAACGCCGCCACGGCTGAGATTCGGGCCTCCTCTCAGGAACAGGCCGCCAGCGTCGAGGAACAGCTGGCCGCGGTGCAGGAGACCGCCGCCACGGTGGACGAAATCACTCATTCCGGCGCCCAGATCGGCAAGCGCGCTCAGGACGTCATCGCCTCGGCCCAGGCCACCGCCCAGACCAGCAATGAGGGTCTGCGCGCGGTGGACGAGACCGCCCGGGCCATGGACGCCATCCGCGACCAGGCCGAGGCCGTGGCCGAAAACATCGTCGCGCTCAGCGAAAAGACCCAGGCCATCGGCGACATCATCTCGACGGTGAATGACATCTCCGAGCGCTCGCACCTGCTGGCCCTGAACGCCGCCATCGAGGCCGCCGCCGCAGGCGAGAACGGTCGCAGCTTCTCTGTCGTGGCCTCCGAGATGAAGCTGCTGGCCGATCAGGCCAAGGACGCCACCAACCAGGTCCGATCAATCCTCGGCGACATCCAGCGGGGCATCAATTCCTCGGTCATGCTCACCGAGGAGGCCGTCAAGCGGGTGGCGGCCGGCAAGGAGCGCACCGACACCACCCAGCGCACCATCACCGAGATCACCGGCCGGGTGCAGGAGAGCGTCCAGACCTTCCAGCAGATCGTCGCCTCCACCAACCAGCAGCAGCTGGGGATCGAACAGGTCATGGGCGCCCTGCAGAACATCCGCCAGGCCAGCCAGCAGACCGCGGTCGGGACCCGCCAGTTGGAGGAAGCCGCCGGCAATCTGGCCAGCCTGTCCCAGCAGCTGCTGGGCCTGGCCGAACGCTACCGGGTCTGATCGCTCCCCGTGGCTGACCTCCGCGCCCAGCTCCTGGCGGCGTTCGATATCGAACACCGCGACCACCTCGAATCCGTGCGCCGGGCCCTGGCCGCGCCGGCGGAGGCGGACCTGCGCGAGGTCTTCCGGCGGCTGCACAGCCTGAAGGGCGCCGCCCGCGCGGTGGATCTGGAGGTGGTCGAGCATCTCGCCCATCGGCTGGAGGAGCGCCTGGCCCAGGTCATCGACGCCGGCCGAGGCCTGGACCCCGCCAGCGTGGATCTGATTCACCTGGGTCTGGACGCTATCGAGGGTCAGGCGGCCGCTCAGCGCGAGGGGCAACCGCTCCCCGACGCCAGCCGCGCCCTGGCGGCCCTCGGGGCGACTCCGTCACCGACGACCGCAGGAGACATCGCCCCAGCGCCGGCTTCCCCGGCCGGCCCGCCCAGCGGGGAGCGGGCGCCCGAATATGTGCGGATCGATTCCCAGCTCGGCGACAGTCTGAGCGAGTCGCTCCACCACCTGTCCAGCGAGGTGCAGATCGAGGCGGCGCAACTCGAGATGACGCAGCGGCTGCGCCGCGAAGCTGCGCAACTTGAACGTCTCTGGGGGGAGATGCGCGCCAAAGGCGGCCGCGATCGAAACGCCGCCCGGAGCCTGGCGTTTGAGCGGGGACTCCAGAACCTCAGCAGAAATCTCGGCGAGCTGACCAGGCGCCAGGCGCGCGCCAACTGGGCCGTCTCTGAGAGCCTGACGGCGCTGCGCGAGCAGATCAACGAAGTCACCCTGACGCCGGCCGAAAGCGTGCTTGGCGATCTTGGCCGCATGGTCCGTGATCTGGCCCGAGAGCAGGGCCTGGAGGTTGACGTCCGAATAGAAGGGCTGGAGGTCCGGGCTGAGCGCCGGGTGCTTCAGGCCCTGCGCGAGCCCATCATCCACCTGCTGCGCAATGCTGTGAGCCACGGGGGCGAACCGGCCAAGGTCCGCGCCGCCGCCGGCAAGGACGAACGCCTGCATGTCACCTTGCGCGCCCTCGCCCGCGGCGGGCGGCTGGAGATCTACATCGCCGATGACGGCGCTGGACCTGATCTGGCCCGGATCGAGGCCGCCGCGGTGGAGCGGGGCCTCCTGCCTCCCCGTGAACCTGGCGCCCCGCTTCGTCAGGCTGACGAGATTTTGGCCATGGCGTTCGAGCCGGGCGTATCGGCCGCACAGACCGTCGACCGACTTTCCGGACGAGGTATGGGGCTCTCGGCCGTGAGCGAGGCGCTGACCGCCCTGGGCGGATCTGCCCGCCTGCTTCAGCGACGCCCGGCCGGCACGGAGGTGGTGCTTTCCGCCCCCCTATCGGCCGCTCGCCAGACGCTGGTCGTGGCGGAGGCCGGCGGCGCACTCTTTGGCCTGCCCAGTTTTGCGATCAAGGCCCTGTTGCGTCTTCGCGCCAGCGATATGGAAATCGTCGAAGGCGCGCCCAGCGCACGGATACAAATCGACGGGTCAGACATTGTCACGCCCGTGATACCGCTCAGCACCCTCATCCATGAGTCCGCCCCAGCCCCTCTGGCGTCCGACGCCGCGACGCCATTGATCCTCATTCATCGCGGTGAGCGTCATCTGTTGCTGGCGGTGGATGAAATCACCGATGTGCGCGAACTCACCGTGCAGGACCTGGACGACAGCCGCCTCGCCCCAGGCCTGACCTTGGGCGCCGCGATCCTTGGCGAAGACCGGCCCCTGCTGGTGCTCAACCCTGAGGCCTTGATCGACCGATGGCTGAGGAACGCCCGGCGTCTGTCGATTTCCGCCCTCGGACTCGCCAACCGCGAGGATGTTGCGCGACAGGTCCGCACCGTCCTTGTGGTCGACGATTCGATCACCACCCGAACCCTGGAGAAGAGTATTCTGGAGGCTCAGGGCTACCGGGTGATCCTCGCGGTCGATGGGGTCGACGCCTTGAACACCCTGCGATCGTCTGAGGCCCTCATCGACCTTGTGGTGGCCGACATTGAGATGCCGCGCATGGATGGCTTCTCGCTCCTGCAGGCGATCAAGGCCGATGCGGGGCTCGCCAACCTGCCAGTGATCTTGATGACCTCGCGAAACGACGAGGCCGACGTGCGCCGCGGCCTTGATCTGGGCGCGGAGGCCTACATCACCAAACAGAAGTTCGACCAGCGGGAGCTTTTTGCGACCATCGGACGAATCTTGTGAGCGCCGCCACCCACCCGGTCCGGGTGATGATCGTCGAGGACTCCCTCGTCGTGCGGCAACTGCTGACCCATATTGTCGGCCGCGATCCACGCTTCCTCATCGTCGCGGCGGTGGCTTCGGCCGAAGAGGCCCTGGACGCTATCCCCAAGGTCCGGCCGGATGTCATCTCCATGGATATCCGCCTGCCAGGCATGGACGGGCTGGAAGCCACCGCTCGGATCATGGCTGACTATCCAACGCCTATTGTCGTCATCGCAGACGCTGTCGAGGACGCCGCCCTGCGCATTTCGATGAACGCCCTTCGCGCCGGCGCCCTGACGGTCGTGGAAAAGCCCGCCGGCCCTGCCAACGCCAGCTATGAGCGCCTGGCCGACACGATCTGCACGCAGCTATTCATCATGAGCAGCGTCCCGGTGATCCGCCGGCGCAGCATCGGCGGCGCAACCACCCCGCTGTCGCGGCCGCCGCCAGGGGGCGCGGGCGCCTTCAAACGGCTGGACTTCCTGGCTCTGGCCGCTTCAACCGGCGGCCCGCCGGCGCTCGCCAAGGTGATCGGCGCCCTTCCCGCCGACTTTCCGGCGCCCGTCTTCATCGTCCAGCACATGGGGGCGGCGTTCATGGAAGGCTTCGCCAAATGGCTCGGCGGTTTGTCAGCCATGCCCGTGGTCCTGGCCATGGATGGCGCGAGGGCCAAAGAGTCTCACATCTATGTGGCGCCCGGCGACAGCCATCTGAGCGTCCGCGGCGATGGGATCATCCACATCAGCCGCGACCCGCCCGCCGGCGGGCAGCGCCCTTCCGCCAATGTTCTGTTCGGCTCACTGGCGGAAATCGCCCCGACCCGAACTGTCGCGGCTCTTCTGACCGGCATGGGCGAGGATGGCGCTCAAGGCCTTTCGCGATTGGCGCAAGGCGGCGGGCACACCATCGCCGAGCACGCCAGCACCGCGGTGGTCAACGGCATGCCCGCCGCGGCCGTGCGCCTGAAGGCGGCCAGGGACATTCTGCCTCTGGACCTGATTGGGCCGCGCATTGTCCAACTCGCCGCCCGGGGGCGGACATGAGCCCGCATCAGACCGCCAAGATCCTTGTGGTCGAGGACTCCGAAACCCAGGCCATGGCCCTTCGCGGTCGCCTTGAGGCGGAGGGATACACTGTCCAGACCGTGACCAGCGCCGAGGCCGCCCTTGAGCGTCTGAATGGCCCCCTGCCGGACCTGGTGGTGGCTGATTTCCATCTGCCAGGGATGGATGGCCGAGAACTCTCGCGGCAACTCCGCCTGAATCGCCGGACCCGGACACTGCCCCTGCTGATGCTGACCAGCGCCCGGGAACAGGACCTGGAGCGACAGGGCCTGGAGAGCGGCGCCGACGCCTATGTGTCCAAATCAGCCGACATGGATGTGATGCTCGCCAGGCTGAGGGCCCTGCTGCGTCGTGGCCGCACCGGCGGCGGAGAAGCGGCGACCGACACCGACTTTCGACCAGCCCGGGTCATGGTGGTCCACGACAGCCCCACCCGTCGGCTGCACCTTGGGGCGGTCCTGGCCCAGGTGGGCTATGAAGTCAGCGAGGCCGCCAGCGCCGAAGGGGCGATGGCGGCCGCCCATGACCAGATCGACTGCATCGTGATGCCGGCTTTTGGAGCCGGGCTCGACGGCCTTGAGCTTTGCCGCAGCCTCGACCGTCGGCGTGAGCGAATGTCGCTTCCGTTTCAGATTGTGGTGATTGGCCCTGCGGCGAGCGATCCGGCGGGCCTGGCTGCCGCCTTTGACGCTGGCGCCGATGACGTCGCCGCAAGCAGCGACGATGACGAAGTTCTGCGTATGCGGGTCCGCGCCCTGGTCCGTCGGAAGCTCCTGGCCGAGGAGACACGCCGTTCCGAGGAGGCCGAGGCCCGCGCTGCCGCCGCAGATGCCCTGGCCCGCACCAACGCCGAGCTGGAAGCCGCCAATCAGCAGCTGCGCGAGGCGCAGGCCCAACTGGTTCAATCGGCCAAGATGGCCTCCCTGGGCGAGCTGGTCGCCGGCATCGCCCATGAAATCAATAATCCCCTGGCCTTCATCCTGGGGCATCAGAACACCGTCGAACGCCTGACTGGACAAGTGGCGGAGGGCGATCTGGCCGAGGACGACAAGGTGGCCCTGGCCAAGGCGATCGACCGACTCGGGGCGATGCGAATGGGCCTGCAGCGCATCTCGGGTCTGGTGATGAACCTGCGGAAATTCTCCCGTCTCGACGAGGCCGAGAGCCAGAGCCTGGACATACCGGACGCGATAGAAACGGTTCTTGCTCTGCTGGCGCCCAAACTGGGCGCCATTCAGGTCCGGCGTCGCCTGGAAGCGCGCTCAACCCTGACGGCCTCGCCGGCGCTGCTCAATCAGGTGGTGATGAACCTATTGTCGAACGCCGCTGACGCCCTGGGCGGCGAGGGCGTCATCGAGATCGCCACAGGCGAGGCCGATGGCCTATATCGGATTGAAATCAACGATACGGGTCCAGGGGTCCCGGAAGCGTATCGCGACCGCATTTTCGAGCCGTTTTTCACCACCAAGCCCGTGGGCGCCGGCACTGGACTGGGCCTGGCCATTGCCTACGCCGTCGTCCGCGCCCACAAGGGCGACATCACGGTCGATAGCGGGCCCCTTGGCGGCGCGCGTTTCACTATCAAGTTGCCCCTGGAAGACCAGGCATGACCGCGCCGCAAGATCCGCCTCCCCTCATTCTCCTGGTCGATGACGAGCCCGACATCCTGGTGGCTTTGGAAGACCTGTTCGAGGCTGATTTCAGGGTCAAGGCGGCGCATTCCGGGGCTGAAGCCCTCGAGTTCCTGGCCGGTGAGCCGGATGTGGCGGTGATCATTTCCGACCAGCGGATGCCGGAAATGACCGGCGACGTCTTTCTCAGCCACGCCCGACGCTATTCACAGGCCGAGACCATACTCCTGACCGGCTATGCAGACCTCAGCTCGGTCACCGCGGCCCTGAACAAGGGCGGCATTGTCGGCTATGCGCCCAAGCCGTGGGACCCCGAGGCCCTTAGCGCCATGGTGGGCGCGGCGGTCTCGCGTCATCAGTTGCGCCGCGCCCTCAATGAAGAACGCTCGCTGTTGCGTGGGCTGATGGCCCACCTGCCCGCCGCTGTGGCGGTCAAGGACCGCGACGGGCGGTTCATCCGCATCAACCAGCGCAAGGCGCTTTCCCTGGGGGTGGCCGTCGAGGATGGCCTGGGCCTGACTGAGCCGGAATTGGGCGGCGGCCTTGGCCGCACGGACGCCGAATCCCGCGCCCGTCAGGAGGGGCGGACGATCGAGGTCCTAGAAGAGGTTGAGAGCGAGTCGGGCGCCCAATGGTTCGAAACCGCCATTGTGCCCGTCCCTGACGCCAGCGGAGAGGTTCGCCATCTGGTGATCGTTGAGCGGGACGTCACCGACGAGAAGCTGGCGGAGATGCATCTGCGCCAGTCCGACAAGTTGCGCGCCCTGGGGACCCTGGCCGGCGGGGTGGCCCACGATTTCAACAACCTGCTGACCGCCATTATCGGCAGCCTCGAACTGGCTACCCGACGACTGGGGGACGAGGGTGCTGTGCGGCGCTACCTCGACAACGCCACCATGGCGGCCCAGAAGGGCGCGACCCTCACCCAACGCCTTCTGGGTTTCAGTCGGCAAACCGAAAGCCGGGGGGCCGAGGTCGTCAATCTGGCGGAGATCCTCGCCGAGGCCCGCGACCTGGTGGAACGAACCTTGGGCGGGGGCGCCCGGATCAGCTGGAATCTGATCGACGACCTCTGGATGTCGGCCATCGAACCCGATCAGTTCGAGCTCGCCGTCCTGAACCTTGCCGTGAACGCCCGCGACGCCATGCCAGGCGGGGGACGGATCACCATTTCGGCCTGGAACCAGCCGGTTGAGACCGCGCCACCAGGTCTGGACCTCAACCCCGGCGACTATGCCGTGGTGTCGGTGCAGGACACTGGCGAAGGCATGACTCCGGAGGTGTTGGCTCGGGTGCTGGAACCGTTCTTCACCACCAAGCCGGTGGGCAAGGGAACCGGTCTTGGGCTGCCCATGGCCTATGGTTTCGCCCAGCGCTCCGGGGGCGCTCTGGAAATCTGCAGCGAGCCCGGCCAGGGAACCGAAGTGAAGATCTACCTCCCGCGCGCCTCGCCCCGGGAGGCAATGCCGGACGTTGGCTCCGGCGACGGACAGGACCTCGCCCCTGATACTGGCGGCCGTCGGATTCTCGTCGTGGATGATGAGACGCCGGTCAGGGCGGTCACGGTCGGGTTCCTCCGTGATCGCGGTTGTCAGGTTGTGGAGGTCGACAGCGCCGACGCCGCCCTCAACCTGCTGGGGCGAGATAGCGCCTTTGACCTCGCCCTGGTCGATTTCGCCATGCCCGGCATGAACGGCGTGGAGTTCGCCAATCGTGCGCAGGCCGCTTGGCCCGATCTACCGATCATCCTCATCACGGGCTATTTCGACGTCGCTGTGCCGCCCGGAATCATCCTGGTCCACAAGCCGTTCAGCAACGCCACCTTGCAGGCCGCGCTGGACCGCGTCTGGGCTCAGTAGATTCCCAGGGCGAGGCCGGCCGCCATCGCTGCTCCAAGGTCACGACAGCGGCCCAGGGCGGTTTCATCGAGGCGCTTCGGCGCCAGGATGGCTTCCGGCGTCTGGGCGTGGGTGCAGATGATGATCGGCGCGGCCACAGCCTTCAGCCGCCAACCGGTGGCGATCCGCGCCATCTGTCGCACAGCGTTCTCCCCGTCACTGCCTGCGCAGACCATCAGAGCGTAGGGACGTCCCTCGATCTGGCCGAGGACCGGATAGTAGGCGCGATCAAAGAACGCCTTCATCTCACCGGTGATCGCCGCCAGATTCTCAGGACAGATAAAGAGGTAGCCGTCCGCCGCCAGGAGGTCTGAGGCGCAGCCCGCCTCGGCCTCCAGCAGCCGCACCTCGACTTCATCGGCCCCGCGGGCCGCCTCAGCGGCCGCCTGCGCCATCTGCCGCGAACCGCCCGTGCGGGAATGATAGGTGATCAGCAAGGTCTTCATCGGGCCAGCATAGCCGACTCCCGGCCCCTTGAAGGCGGGGTTCCAACACCCGGCCGCCCACCATCCGGTCGGCTGGCCCAGGTCGAAGACCCATGTGGCGAGCTTGGCCAGCAAAATTTCTTCCTCGAAAGCTCCACACGGGAACCCAGTCAGCCATCTGCGGCTTTCTTCCGCCAACAGGAGATTTCCATGGGCATGATCCAAGGTCTGGGCCTTCAGAGCGCCCCTGCGGCAGGTTTCGCCGACCCCAATAGTCTTCACCGCGGCCTCGCCCGGTGGAATCGCAGTCGGCTGTCACCCTCGACCCCGCGCAACGACTGGCGCCTGGAGCTGAACCGCGACCTGCGGATGCAGCTCAAGGAGGGCGAGTTCATTGAGGCGTTTCGCGCGCGGGTGCAGGACGAGGTGTCCGCAGTCCCGACTGACCCCGACGGCTTCATCGCCTGGTTCGAGGGTCTGAAGGACACCGGGCCGGGTCAATGGGACCCCTTGTTCGACTGGTTGGCCACCCAGGCCGATCTTGACCAAATGCGCTGGTTCCTGACCCAGGAAGCCGTCGGCGAAGCCGGTTTCGATGACCTCGTGGCCATGACCCAGGTCAAGCTGCCGGACCGCCCCAAGCTCGAACTGGCCCGCAACTACTGGGACGAGATGGGCCGCGGCAACATGGGCGGCATGCATGGCCCGATGCTCGACCTGACCGTCAAGGGACTGGAGCTCACCCCGACCCTTGAAGGGGCGCTGTGGCAGGCTCTGGCCCTGGCCAACACCATGACCGCCTTCGCAACCACCCGACGATATGCCTATCATTCCGTCGGCGCCCTGGGCGTTGTGGAGCTGACGGCCCCGACCCGGGTCGCCTCCGTCGCCGCCGGCCTCAAGCGTCTCGGCGTGGCGCCCAAGCTGCGCAAGTACTTCGATCTCCACGCCGTGCTGGACGTCGAGCATTCCAAGGCCTGGAACGCAGAGGCGCTGACGCCCCTGGCCCGGGATCACCCCGAGGTGCTTCCGGCGATCGCCGAGGGTGCGATCATGCGACTGCGCTGCGGCGAGCAGTGTTTTGAGGCCTATCGCGCCTTTCTGTGGGCCGGCGCACGGGCCAGTCAGCCCGTCGCCTTGAAGGAGTCGGCCTGAGCGCGACCCTCTCGGCCTCAGTGAGCCAGGAAGACGGGCGCTGGCGGCGCCTCCAACATGCTGCGGGTTGCGCCGCCGAGGATAAACTCCCGAGCGCGTGACTGACCAAAGGCGCCCATGACCAGGAGGTCGGCCTCGGCACGGAGGACCACATGGTCGAGCACGGATCCGATCTTGGCGCCTGCGGAGTCAAACTCCTGGACCTCAGCCCTGACCCCATGGCGTTCCAGGTGGCGGAGGAGGTCCGATCCAGCGCCTGAGCGAGCACTGGCCTTCTCGTTGGTCACCGTCAAGACCACGACCTTACGCGCTGAAGCCAGGGCAGGCATGGCGGCGGCCACAGCCGCGGCGGCTGAACGGCTGTTGTCCCAGGCGACCACCACCGTACCCAAACCTTGCTCGAACCGGGGCCCGTCAGGGCGGAAAATGACGACCGGCCGGCCAGATGAAAAGATCATCGCCTCGGCCACCCCCTGATAGGTCGCCGCCTCCCGACCATAGGGAATGACACACAGGTCGCGGGTTCGGGCTACACGGGCGGTCAGTTCCGGAATTTCAAAGACTTCAGCCTGGGGCGATAGCCGGCCGCCGAAGACGCCCAGGGCCTGGGCCCTGGCTTCGAAGAGGTCGAGCGTCGCCTGGGCGTTTTGGCGGCTGCGCGCCTCCTCGGCCTTGGCCATTTCCCCGAGGCTCAAGGCAAAATCGGCCAGTCGGTTGGTCTTCAGCGGAATGGAGACCTGCGGAGCCAGCGCCGTGACCTGTGTCCCCAGCGCCCGGCAGAGGGCCAACCCCTGCTCCACAGCCTGGTCTGGCGTGGGGTCAGGATAGGACTCCAGATGCAGCAGGATATCCTTGAAAGCCATGGCTAGTCTCCAGTCCGGACAACGACCGCCCCCGCCCCTGAGCCCGCGCGGGTCAGGAGACGGAGGCGCTTAGATTGAGCAAGGCCCGGACCCGGCCAAGGGCGATCGGGCGATTCCGCGGGCCTAGCCCTTCTTGCGACGCTCAGCGACCAACAGGCTGATCAACAGCGCCGCGGCGGTCAAGGCGGCGCCGGCCGAGACGATGGGGTGATCCTTAACCTCATGGACCGCCTTTTCAGCCAGGGCCTTGGCGGGCTTGGCCTTTTCCGAAAGCGCATCAGCGGCCTTGCGAACCGCGACAGCCGCCTTGGCGATCGCTTCTTCGCTTTCGTCCGACAGACTCTCGGCCGCAGATCGAAGGGCGCGGGCGACGTCTTCCAGGGTCTCGTCGATGTTCTCCCGCAGGTCTTTGACGTCTTCGCGGAGGTCTTTGCTGATGGACTTCGACATGGGGCGGCTCCTTGGGGTTGCGCACCGCACCTGGCGCGCTTTCCGCGGGCGACGCCTTGACCAGCATCAAACCACCGCAGCCTCAGTCCAAGCTCAAGCTTGAGCCAGATCAAGGATGCCCTCCCCGACCAGGCGCATCACGCCGCCACGGTCCTACCGTCAATTAGGGGATAGTCATGAAAACCACCGCCGCCCTCCTCGCCGCGGGCCTCGCCCTCACCCTCGCCGGGGCGGCCCAGGCTCAAGAGTTCCAGCCCAAGACCGCCGGGACCAAGATGCTCAACGTCCGGGTCACCACCGTCGATCCGGAAGCCGGCGATTCCATCACCACCCTGGCCGGCGCCCCGACGGGCCTGCGCGCCGAGGTGAACGCCGATGTGATGCCGACCATCGGGCTGAGCTACTTCTTCACCGACAATCTCGCCGTCGAGGTGATCGCCGGGACCACCAAGCACACGGTCACCGCCAAGGGTCCGGGCGCCGACGTGAAGGTCAAGGAGACCTGGGTCCTCCCCCCGGTGGTCTCCCTGCAATACCACTTCGCCCCAGCCGCCAAGGTCAGCCCCTACGTGGGCGCGGGCGTGAACTACATGATCTTCTACAGCGGCTCGGACAAGAACGGCTTCGACCTGGACATCGACAACGGCTTCGGCTTCGCCCTGCAGGCCGGCGTGGACGTGGCGGTCAGCGGCCCATGGAGCGCCAATCTCGACGTGAAGAAGGTGTTCTTCGAGACCGACGCCACCGACAACCGCAATGGCCTGAAGTCCACGGTGAAGCTGGACCCCTGGGTCGTCTCGGCGGGTTTCGGCTACAAGTTCTAAGCCGCGTTTGAAACGCAGACTGAAGAGAGGCCCCGGCTTAACCGCCGGGGCCTTTTCATTTTCAGGCGCCCTGCAGGAGGGCCCTGGCGGCGCGAGCGATGACGATCTGCTCGTCCGTCGGCAGGACCAGCGCCTGGAGGCGGCTGGCGGGCGTGGTGATCGTCTCCGCTCCCGCCAGATTGGCCTCAGCGTCCAGCTCGGCGCCTAGCCAGGCGCAGGCCTTCAGCACACCAGCGCGGATCTCTGCGGCGTTCTCGCCGACGCCGGCGGTGAAGACCAGACGGTCAACCCCGCCCAGGACTGCCGCCAGGCCGCCGATCTCCCGCGACAGGCGGTAGACGAACAGGTCCAGCGCCTCTCGGGCCTCTGGCCGGCCGCTGGCCTGCAGCACGCGAACATCGCCGCTCTCGCCAGAGACGCCCAGGAGGCCAGATCGCCGATAGAGAAGGTCGGTCAGATCGGACGACGACATCCCCTTGGCCTCCATCAGATAGAGCAGGACGCCGGGATCAAGCGCCCCGGAACGGGTGGCCATGGGCGGGCCGTCCAGGGCGGAGAAGCCCATGGTGGTGGCCAGGCTCTGGCCCTCGGCCAGGGCGCAGAGGGACACCCCGCTGCCCAGATGGGCGACGATGACCCGCCCGCCGCAGGTCGGTCCGAACCGCTCCCGCAGGGCGCCGGCTATGAAATCGTAGGACAGGCCATGAAAGCCGTAGGCCAGCACGCCCTCGTCGGTGAGCCGGCGCGGCAGGGCGTAGAGGCGAGCCAGCCGGGGCTGAGCGGCATGGAAGGCGGTGTCGAAGCAGCCGACCTGCGCCGCGTTGGGAAAGCGGTCCCGGGCGGCGCGGACGGCGGCGAGATTGAACGGCTGATGCAGGGGCGCCAGGGGCGACAGCGCCTCAAGGCGATGGAGGGTCTCGTCATCCAGGCGGACGGGCGCGCGAAAAGCCAGGCCCCCGTGAACGATGCGGTGGCCGATGGCCGCGGGCGCGCTCACCCCGCCCTCCCCCGCCAGCCAGTCGAGGGCGCAGGCGAGCGCGTCGGCAAGCCCGCCGGCCGCCTGGGGCCAATCGGCCTCAGCCAGGATCGCCCCGTCCACGCCGGTCACCCGGAACTGCGGCCGATCGGGCAGGCCTGACACCGCGCCGGTCATCTGCAGGACCAGCCCGTCGCGCCCACCGTCATAGACCGCGAACTTGAGGCTGGACGAACCCGCGTTCAGAACCAGGATCTGCATGCCCGCGTCCCCTAGCGGGAGGGCGGCTTGAGGCGGCCGGCCTTGGCCACCAGCAGGGCGACGGCGCAGGAGGCCAGACGCGAGAGCACCCCGTCGGAGCGGCTGGTGAGCATGATCGGGACCCGAGCCCCCATCACGATGCCCGCCGACTGCGCCCGCGCCAGATAGAAGAGCTGCTTGGCCAGCATGTTGGCGGACTCGATGTCCGGCGCCAGCAAAATGTCAGCATCGCCAGCCACCTCGGAGACGATGTGCTTTTGCTCAGCGGCCTCCCGGGAGATGGCGTTGTCGAAAGCCAGTGGCCCATCCAGCAAGCCCCCGACGATCTGACCCCGATCGGCCATCTTGCACAGGGCGGCGGCGTCGAGGGTGGCGACCATCTTCGGATTGACCGTCTCCACCGCCGCCAGGATGGCCACCTTGGGCCGCCCGACCCCCATGGCCCGGGCGCAGTCGATGGCGTTCTGGACGATGTCGCGCTTGGTGGTGAGGTCCGGGGCGATATTGATCGCCGCATCGGTGACCAGCAGCGGCTTTGGATAGGTGGGGACATCCAGGATGAAGACGTGACTCATCCGCCGTTCGGTGCGCAGGCCGCATTCCTTGACCACCACCGCTTCCAGAAGCTCGTCGGTGTGCAGAGCGCCCTTCATCACGGCCTCCGCCTCGCCCCGGCCGGCCATCAGACAGGCAAGGGCGGCGGCGGCGTGACTGTGGGGGGCGTCGTGTAGCTCGAAGCTGCTGATATCAACGCCAGCCGCCTCTGCGGCGGCGCGGATGCGACCTTCTGGTCCCACGAGAATAGGGGTGATGAGCTTGCGCTCAGCCGCCTCGAAGGCGCCCATGATGGAGAGGTCATCCACGGGATGGACCACCACCGTGCGCACAGGGTCTGGTCGATCCGCCAGGGCCAGCAGGCGCTCCAGCTGCGAGCCAGGCGCGCCGTCGGTCAGGTTGCTCAGGGTCAAGGGGAAACTCCGTCAGTGGCGAGGTCGCAGCCTGTCACGGGCGATGGCCGCCGCCCACCCCGGGTCATCCCTTAGAGGACTTGTCCTGATAGCCGAGGTCCTGGAGATCAGCATCGCTCAGCCGCTCGGCTTCAAGCCCAGCAGGATCGGCACGTGGGGTGTCGGGGGCGGCCTGCATGTCGCCGGCGTCGATCAGCGGCGCCTCGCTCTCAGCCCGACCCGGGCCGCCGCCGTCCTGGGCGGCGTCGAACACAGGCCGATCACCGTCCCTGGCGAGACCATCCTGTTCGTCACGGCCCAACGCGACGATCTCGTCGTCCGTCAAATCCTCAGCGAACTGGGCCTCATCGTCGTCGGAGTCACCGATGGCCGCCGTCTCGTCGCGCACCTGCGCCATCTCCTCGAAGGTGCGCATCTCGGCGGGCGGAATGTCGTCGCCCGCGCCGACGGTGTTGTCCTCGTCAAAGACCTCAGCCTGGTCCTGCGGTTCGAAATCCGGCTGCTCGGGAATGGGGGGCATGGGAATCTCCAGGGGCTATGGGCGTTCATCTGAGAACACCTGGCCCCGATCTCCGTTCGCTTTGAACCGCAGTTTTTCCGCCCTTGGGCTGCCGGCGATCACGGCGAACCTAAGCGGCCCTGGCGCGTTGGCCTTGCTGAACCCGAACCAGGAAGGTGTTGCATGGACAGGTCCGCCCTGCGCCGCGACTTTGTCACGCGGCCGATCTATCACATGGCCAAGGGCGTCCTGCCCGAGATGTCCGACACCGAAGCCGAAGCCATCGCCGCCGGCGACGTCTGGTGGGACGCCGACCTCTTTTCCGGCGATCCGGACTGGCAGGCCATGCTGGATATTCCCGCAGCCAAGCTGACCGAGGCCGAGCGCGCCTTCATCGACGGCCCCGTCGACCAGCTCTGCGCCATGCTGGACGACTGGAAGATCAACTGGGAGGACCGTGACCTTCCGCCCGAGGCCTGGGACTTCATCAAGCGCGAGCGCTTCTTTGGGATGATCATTCCCGAGGAATATGGCGGCCTGGGCTTCAGCCCCTACGCCCATTCCGAAGTGGTGCGGAAAATCTCCACCCGCTCGGTGGCCGCCGCAGTCACGGTGATGGTGCCCAACTCGCTCGGCCCCGGCGAACTGCTGATGAAGTTCGGCACGGACGATCAGAAGTCCTTCTGGCTGCCGCGGCTGGCCGATGGCCGCGACATCCCCGCCTTTGGCCTGACCAGCGCCGAGGCCGGCTCCGACGCCACGGCCATGACCGACACCGGCGTGGTCTGCGAAGGCGAGTACAAGGGCCAGAAGGTGCTGGGCCTGAAGCTGAACTGGGCCAAACGCTACATCACGCTTGGCCCTATCGCCACGGTTCTCGGGCTGGCGGTGAAGGTCAAGGACCCCGACGGGCTGCTGGGCGGCGAGGAGGACCTGGGCATCACCGTGATCCTGGCGCCCACCGACACGCCCGGGATCGAGATCGGCCGACGGCATATTCCGGCCATGCAGGCCTTCCAGAACGGCCCCAATTCCGGCCACGACGTCTTCCTGCCCATGGATGCGATCCTTGGCGGGCAGGACCAGATCGGCAAGGGCTGGATGATGCTGAATGCGGCGCTCGCCGCCGGGCGTGGCATCTCCCTGCCCTCCTTGTCGGCCGCGGGCGCGGCCATGGCGGCGCGCACCACCGGCGCCTATTCGAGGGTCCGCACCCAGTTCCGCATTCCCATCGGCGAGTTCGACGGCGTGCAGGAGCGTCTGGGGCGCATCGCCGCCAACGCCTATCTGCTGGACGCCGCCCGCCGGTTCACCTGCGCCGGCCTGGCGCTCGGCCACCATCCGTCGGTGGTCTCGGCGATCATGAAGAACAGCGCCACCGAGCGCATGCGCATCAGCGCCAACGACGCCATGGACGTCCATGCCGGCAAGGCTGTGATCGATGGCCCGAAGAACTACCTTGGGACCTTTTACCGTTCCGTGCCGGTGGGGATCACGGTGGAGGGCGCCAACATCCTCACCCGCAGCCTGATCGTCTTCGGCCAGGGCGCCATCCGCGCCCACCCCTTCATCCTCAAGGAGATGGAGGCCCTGGCCGACGAGGATACGCAGCGAGGGCTGGCCGCCTTTGACGTCACCGTCTGGGCCCATGCCGGCCACATACTGCGCACCGCCAAGAACGCCTTCATCCGCTCCTGGAGCGACGGGCTGCTGGGTCCCGCGCCGGAGACCGGTCCAACCAAGCGCTATTACCGCAAGCTCAGCCGCTATGCGGCCAGCTTTGCGCTGGCCTCCGACGCGGCCCTCCTGACCATGGGCGGCTCTCTGAAGCGCAAGGAGATGCTATCGGCCCGCTTTGGCGACATCCTGGCCGAGCTCTATCTGCTCAGCGCCACCCTGAAGCGCTGGGAGGAGGATGGCCGCCAGGAGGCGGACCTGCCGCTGGTCGAATGGATCATGCAGGACGGCTTCCTGACCATCGAGCGCCGCATGAAGGAAATACTCGACAACTTCCCCAACCAGCCGGTCGCCTGGCTGCTCGGCCTGTTCGTCCTGCCCTTCGGGATCATCCGCCGCGGCCCCAGCGACCGGATCACCCGCGCCTGCGCCCGGCTGATCATGGAGCCGTCGGCGACCCGCGACCGCCTCACTGAGGGCGTCTATCTGGGCGTCGGCGATGACGCCGTGGCCGAGCTGGAACATGCCCTGGATCTTGTGGTCTCCACCGAACCGATCCGCGACCGTATGAAGAAGCTGCGGGTCCGCGACCCGGCCGCCGCCCTCGACCAGGGGCTGATCAGCCGCGATGACCACGACAAGCTGGCCGAGGTGGCCATTGCCGTCGCCAAAGTCGTCGCCGTGGATGACTTTTCGCCCGAAGAGATCACCGGCAAGGCGACGCCAGCCGAGCAGGTGCGCGTCGAGGCGGCAGAATGAGCCGGCCGGTCTATATCGTAGACGGCGCCCGTACCCCGTTCATCAAGGCCCGCGGGCGGCCCGGCCCTTTCACCCCGGTGGATCTGGCCGTCCAGTGCGGCCGCCCCCTGCTGCTTCGTCAGCCGTTTGCGCCGAGCGCCTTCGACCAGGTCATCCTGGGCTGCGTGAACGTGGTGGCCGATGAGATGAACCCGGCGCGGGTGGCGGCCCTGCGGCTGGGCATGGGCGAGGCCATGGTCGCCTTCACCGTGCAGATCAATTGCGGCTCGGGCATGCAGTCGATCGACACCGCCTTCCGCTACATCCAGCAGGGGACGGCGGACCTGATCCTGGCCGGCGGCGCGGAATCCTTAAGCCATGCGCCCCTGGTCCTGAACCATGACGCCACCGAATGGTTCGCCGAGCTGAACGGCGCCCGAAACCCCATGGCCCGGGCCAAGGCGGCTATAGGCTTCCGGCCAGATTTCCTTAGTCCCGTCATCGGCCTGGAACGCGGCCTGACCGATCCGATCACCGACCTGAACATGGGCCAGACCGCCGAAATCCTGGCGCAGATGTTCGACATCTCCCGTCATGAGGCGGACGTCTATGCGTCCGAAAGCCAACTCCGCTCCGCCCGCGCCCACACCGAGGGCTGGTTCAAGGGCGAGCTGGAGCCCGCCTTCGCACCGGACGGCGAGCTCTATGACCGCGACGATGGGGTGCGGGCGGATTCCAGCCCCGACAAGCTGGCCAAGCTGAAGCCCGCCTTCGAGCCGCCGTTCGGCAAGGTGACGGCGGGAAACAGTTCGCAGATCACCGATGGCGCGACCTGGGTGGTGCTGGCCTCGGAGGCCGCGGTCAAGGACCACGGCCTGGAGCCCCTGGCTGAAATCGTCGATAGCCGCTGGGCCGCGCTGGATCCGAAGATCATGGGGCTTGGTCCGGTGATGTCGGCGACCGAACTGCTGCGCGCCCACGACATGACCCTGGCTGACGTGCCGATCTGGGAGATCAACGAGGCCTTCGCCGCCCAGGTCCTGGCCTGTCTGGCGGCCTGGCAGGACGACGACGTCCGACGCCAAGTCCTCGGTCTGGACGGCGACTTCGGTCAGATCGACCGGGAGCGGCTGAACGTCGATGGCGGCGCCATCGGCATGGGCCATCCGGTGGGCGCCAGCGGGGCGCGCATCGTCCTGCACCTGGCCAACGCCATGAAACGCCTGTCCCAGCCCCGGGGCGTCGCCACCGAATGCATCGGCGGCGGCCAGGGCGGCGCCATGCTGCTCCAAGCGGTCTGAAGGAGACATCGATGACGGATATCGCCTGGAAGACCCTTGAGCCCCGGCTGATGGAGCTTGGTCCTGACACCGGCGCGCCGGGCCCCTGGAAGACCTGGCGGCTGACCCGGGACGAGGACGGGATCGATTGGCTGATCGCCGACCAGCCGGGCGCCAGCGCCAATACGGTCTCCGAAGAGGTGCTGGAAGAACTCGACCAGATCCTGGCCAAGGTGGAGCAGGACGCGCCGAAGGCCCTGGTGATCCGCTCGGCCAAGGCCGGCGGCTTCTTCGCTGGCGCCGATGTGAAGGCCTTTGTCGGCGCCCGCGACGCCGCCGAGGTGGAGCAGCGCATGACCCGCGCCCACGCCGTGGTCGATCGCCTGGCCAAGCTCAGCACGCCGACGGTCGCGGTGATCCACGGCTACGCCCTGGGCGGCGGCCTGGAGATCGCGCTGGCCTGCGATCACCGCATCCTGGTGGGCGACGAGGCGCGCCTGGGCTTTCCGGAGGTGCAGCTCGGGCTGCATCCGGGCCTTGGCGGTACAGCTCGCCTGCTGGATCTGATCGATCCGCTGGACGCCATGCAGATGATGCTGACCGGCAAGGCCAAGCGTCCTGGCGAGGCCAAGGCCATCGGCCTGGCCGACGCCGTGACCGACGAGCGGCACGTGAAAGCGGCCGTCGCGGCTGTGGCCCGCGGCGAGTTCCGCTCATCCAAGCCCGGCCGCCTAGGCCGACTGCGCCAGCAGGTCACCGAACGCATCCTGCACGCCGATATTCCCCGCCGCGCTGCAGCCGATCGCATGCGTAGCCAGGCGGCCAAGCAGGCGCCCCCGGAACACTATCCGGCGCCGGGCGCCCTGGTGGATCTGTGGGAGCGGCACGGGGATGATCTGAAGGCCCTGCGCAAGGCCGAGATCGCCTCCTTCGCCCAGCTGATGACCACCGACGCGGCCCAGAACCTGATCCGGGTCTTCTTCCTGCGGGAGAAGATGAAGCGGCTGACCGAGGTGGAGGCCAAGGCGCCGCGCCACCTGCACGTCATCGGGGCCGGCGCCATGGGCGGCGACATCGCCGCCTGGGCGGCCTGGCATGGGATCAAGGTGACCCTGGCCGACCTCAAGCCCGAGGTCATCGCCCAGGCCGTTGGCCGGGCCGCGACCCTCTATCCGAAGCTGGGCCACGACAGCGCCAAGACCCGCGACGCCCTGGATCGGCTGATCCCCGACCCCGATGGCCAGGGGGTTCGCCATGCCGACCTGATCATTGAGGCGGCGCCTGAAAAGCTTGATCTCAAAAGAAAAATCTACGCCGATCTCGAACCGCGCATGAAGTCCGGAGCGGTCCTGGCGACCAACACCTCGTCTATCCGCCTGGAAGACCTCGCCGAGGGTCTCGCCCAGCCCGAGCGGCTGATCGGCATTCACTTCTTCAATCCGGTCTCGCGGATGCAGCTGGTGGAGATCGTCACCCATGAGGGCGTGGCGGACGACACCCTGAACCTGGCCAAGGCCTTCCTGGGCGCCATTGATCGCCTGCCCGCCCCTGTGCGCAGCGCGCCGGGCTTCCTCGTGAACCGGGCGCTGACGCCCTACATGCTGGAAGCCATGGTGATGATGCAGGAGGGTGTCGCCCCCGAGACGATCGACGCCGCAGCCGAGGCCTTCGGCATGCCCGTGGGGCCGGCCGAACTGGCCGATCAGGTGGGCCTGGACGTGGGCATCGCCGTCGCCGACAGCCTGAAGGCGGGCCTCGACAAGCCCCTGCCCGTCCCGCCGGACACCCTGCGCGCCAAGGTCACGGCCGGCGATCTGGGCCGCAAGACCGGTAAGGGGATCTACGCCTGGAAGGACGGCGAGCCGCAGAAGGCCAAGTCCTTCGCCAAGCCCTCTCAGGAAATGACCGACCGCCTGATCCTGCCGATGATCGACGCCTGCCTAGAATGCCTCCGCAAGGGTGTGGTCGAGGACGAGGACATTGTCGACGGGGCCATGATCTTCGGCGCCGGCTTCGCCCCCTTCCGCGGCGGACCCATCCACTATGCCCGCGAGGCCGGGGCGCAGACCTTGAAGGCGCGCATGGAGGAACTGGCCGCGGTCCATGGCGAACGCTTCCGTCCTGACCAGGGCTGGGAGCTTCTGACGTGAGTGGGGCGATGCTGCGGATGACCAAGGCCGACGATGTCGCCAAGGCGATCATCGAACGCCTGGACGGCAAGGTGGTGCTCGGCCTGCCGCTGGGCCTCGGCAAGGCGAACCATATCGCCAACGCCCTCTATGCACGGGCGGCCACCGACCGCTCCATCTCCCTGCGCATCTTCACCGCACTCACCCTGACGCCGCCCGAGCCCGGCAGCCTGTTGGAAAAGCGGTTCATGGGGCCGATCATGGAGCGCACCCTGGGGGGCTATCCCGAGCTCGCCTACGCTCAGGCCCAGCGCCGCGGCGGCCTGCCGCCCAATGTCGAGGTGGACGAGTTCTTCCTGCAGGCCGGCATGTGGCTGAACGATCCCGAGGTGCAGCAGAACTACATCAGCGCCAACTACACCCATGCCAGCCGTTACATCCTGGAGCGCGGCTGCAATGTGGTCGCCCAACTGGTGGCCAAGGGAGAACGGGACGGCGCCGAGCGTTACAGCCTGTCCTGCAACACCGACCTGACCCTGGAACTGTTGAAGGCCAAGGCGGAGGGCCGCACCGACCTCATCCTGGTGGGCCAGGTCAATTCTGAGTTGCCCTATATGCCCGGGGCCGCCGAGCTGGCGCCTGAGGCCTTCACCATCATGCTGGAGAGCCCGGAGGTGGAGTTTCCCCTGCCCGGCCCGCCCAAGCAGCCGGTCAGCCTGACCCACTACGCCATGGGCTTCCACGTCGCGAGCCTGATCCCCGACGGCGGCACCCTGGAGATCGGCATCGGCTCCATGGGCCACGCGGTGGCCCACGCTCTGATCCTGCGTCACCAAAAGCCGACACGCTTCGCCGCCATCCTCAAGGCCCTGACTCCGCCCGACGATCCTCTGGAGCGCCACACCGGACCCTTCGAAGAGGGGCTCTACGGAGCCACCGAGATGTTCGTGGACGCCTTTCTCGAGCTCTATCGCGCGGGCGTTCTAAAGCGCGAGGTGGACGGCGCGGTGCTGGACGCCGCCTTCTTCCTGGCGCCGCGGGACTTCTACGCCGCCCTGCGCGACATGCCCCTGGAGGAGCGCGCCAAGTTCCGCATGACCGATGTGGGCTTCGTCAATGAGCTGCACGGCGCGGACTTCGACAAGCGTGTCGCAGACCGCAAGGGGGCGCGCTTCGTCAACAACGCCATGATCGCCACCCTGCTGGGGGCCGTGACCTCTGACGCCCTGGAGGACGGCCGCGTGGTGAGCGGGGTGGGGGGCCAGTACAACTTCGTCGCCCAGGCCTTCGCCCTGCCCGACGCCCGCTCGATCATGACCCTCCCGGCCAGCCGCCAAGGGGGCGACGGCCCGGAATCCAACATCCGCTGGTCCTATGGCCACACGACCATTCCCCGCCACCTGCGCGACATGGTGGTGACCGAGTACGGCGTGGCCGACCTGCGCGGCGCCCGCGACGCCGAGGTGATCGCCCGGATGCTGGAGGTGGCCGATGCGGGCTTTCACGACGTCCTCACCGGCCAGGCCAAGTCCGCGGGAAAGCTGGCTGGCGACCACCAGATCAGCGCCGCGGCCGCCAACAACACCGCCGACGCCCTGGCCACCCGCCTGGCGCCCTTCCGTGAGGCCGGCGACCTGCCGCCCTTCCCATTCGGCACGGAGATGACCGAGGTGGAGCAGGCCCTGGCTCCGGCCTTGCAGAAGATCAAAGCCGCGTCGGCCTCCAAGGCGGACATCGCCGCCCTGGTCCTGCGCGGCCTGACGGCGGGACGGCCCGATGATCAGGTTCGCCAGGCGCTGGAGCGACTGGGGCTGGAACGCCCCAGGAGCGTGGAGGAACGTCTCTATGCGCGTCTCGTTCGAGGCGCCATGGCGCGGTCCTAAGCTTCACCGCGGCCCCAGGCTTGCAGAGCTCCCTCCAAACCGTACCGAGAAGGGACGCCGCCATGTTCGAGAAAGCCAACAAGACCTCCCCTCGCCCGCTGCTGGAGGACAATCCGCCGTCGCGCAACGCTGCAGCGCCTTCGCCCGCGCCAGCCAAGCCCAAGGCCCCGTCGCTGATTGGCCCAGGCCTTTGCGTGCAAGGCAATGTGGCTGGTGAGGCCGAGGTTCAGATCGATGGTCTGGTGCGCGGCGACGTTCGGGTCGGCAAGCTCAGCCTGGGCCCCCAGGGTCGCATTGAGGGCTCGGTCGTCGCCGTCGTGGCTGAGATTCGCGGCCATATCAAAGGCCCGATGAAGGCGCGTCAGGTGCGCCTCTATGGGACGGCCCATGTGGAGGGCGACATCGCCCATGAGCAGTTGGCCATGGAGACCGGCGCAATCTTCGAGGGTCGTAGCGTGCGGTTGGCCAAGCCTGCGGAGGCTGACGCCCCCGCCGCTGTTCCGGCTCCGCCGGCCGTATCCAGCGCCGCCTGAGTCTCAGGGGGCGACGGGCGGCGGCTGCGCCTCCGGTATCACCTCTTCGAAGGCCGTACCGTCGGCGCCGGTCGCCAGACCCGCGTCGAACAATCGCTGCATTGACGCCCTGTCGAAGGCCAGACTGTCCGCCCCCAGGGCGGTGGGGATGGCCGCATATCGCAGGCGCGCCTCATTGCGGGACGCAAACGCGACCGCGGCGATCAGATGCGCCCGAAGGTCAGACTTGGACAGGGTGTCGAAGCTGCGCATCAGGATCGGCAAGGTCGCGCCCTTGGTGATGGTTCGCCGCGGTTCAATTTCGCCGTTGATGATCACATAGAGGTCCTTGGGACGCATCACCCCTTCGGGCCGCCAAAAGGTCAGGCCGGCCGGCGCCAGGACAAACGGCGTGCTGACACCCCCGTCCACATGCATCTCGCTCACTGTCCCGAAGGGCCCCGCCGCCTCCATCATGACGGGCGGAAAGACGCCGGGGATACTCGCCGAGGCGACCAGGACATTGCGAAACAGGGCCAGGGCTGCGGCCTCCTGTCCTGGCGCCTGGCCAGCCAGGGCGATGGCCCCCATGTCCCAGAGGATCGTCGCCTGGGCGTCCAGATTGGTGGTCGCCACCAGCAGTCGCCGTCCCGCCTGGTGCTCAGCGGCGATCGCCGTCAACAGATCTGGCTGCACATATTTGCCCACCAGGGCTCGGAGCGACCGGTCGCCATACAGGCTGGGCCGGCGCAGCGCACCCCAGCGACCGGCGGTGAGCCGCGAGGCGTCCTCGTCCCTGTAGGCCGCCGCAAGCCGCTCGTCCCAATCTGAACCCAGGAAGGCGAACGGTGAGATCAGGGCCCCCGTGCTGACGCCGGTCACCAGATCAAAGACTGGCCGCTCGCCAGTCTGCGTCCACCCGACCAGCACACCAGCGCCAAACGCCCCATTGGCGCCGCCCCCCGACACCGCCAGGGCGGTGACGGACTGCGCGCCGCCAGCCTCCCGCTGGGCCTGCCAGGCGTTGAGAAAGGCCTGACCAGCGCCCTCGCTGTCGGCGACGAAACGGAACGGGTCCAGGGACGAAGCCGCCGCCGCCACGCCGATGCGGGCGGGCTCCGCCTCCGGTCGAGAGATCGACCCGCAACCGGCCAGGGTCAGCGCCAGGACGCCCGCGAGCATAGCGACGGCCGGCCCGCCCCAATCCCTGAACTGTCCCCGTGTCAGCATTCAGTTCCCCTGACTCAAACCGCGGACCCTGTCGAGCCCGGCCCCCGGATGGCGCACCGTTCAGAGAGCCGACGGACCAGAAACTGGGCGAGGACCTCCACCCGGGCAGGTCTTGGTCCCCCGGGCGGCATGACGAGGTGCAGGGCCACGGGCGGTGGACGCCAGTCCGTCAACACCGCCTCCAGGCGGCCGGCGGCGAGGCTTTCACCCACAATGAAGTCCGGCTGCAGCGCCAGGCCAAGTCCGGCTTCAAGAGCGGGCACGAGGGCCTCGGCGTTGTTGGCGCGCAGGGGGCCTGCGGGACGGACCGAAACCTCCTCGCCTGCGCCATTGATGAACCGCCAGGTTTCGGGGGTCGGCAGATAGGCGTAACCCAGGCAGGCGTGCTCGGCGAGGTGGGCCGGATGGGTCGGACGCCCTCGGGCGGCGAGATAGGCCGGCGCCGCCACCACGTGCCGCGGGACCTGTCCGATTTTGCGGGCCAGCAGCGACGAATCTGGCAGGGCGGCGATCCGCAAGGCCATGTCAAAGCCAAGGCCGATCAGATCGACAGCCTCGTCGCTCATGTGCAGGTCGACCGAAACCTCCGGATAGGCGGTGAGGAAGTCCGGCAGCAGCGGCGCCACCTCCAGCAGCCCGAAGGACATGGGCGAGGCCAACCGGACCAGCCCCCTGGGCTGGGCCGACTGCGCCAGGATCTCATCCTCAGCAGCCTGTCCGTCCGCCAGCAGGCGGGTGGCCGGCTCCGCCAGCCTCAGCCCGGCCTCGGTCAGGGCCAGGCGTCGCGAGGTGCGATTGAACAGCCGCGCGCCAAGGCGGGCCTCAAGGCGCGTCACCGCCTTGGAAACCGTCGCCTTGGAGAGTTTCAGCTCGTCGGCCGCGCCGGAGAAAGACTTCAACTCCACCACCTTGGCGAAAATCGCCATGGCCTCGAGGTCTGGCAATGCGGTCATTTTTGAAACTATGACTTTCCGTAGTTTCTATTTCTATATCGATCATCCGCCCTATCTTGGTCTCAGGCAAGAGCGCCCCGCTGGGCGCGGAGGTTTCGAGATGATCGAACGCAGAGGTTTTGACGGACTGGGCGGCGCCGACCACGGTTGGCTGAAGGCGCGCCACCACTTCTCCTTCGCCAACTACTACGACCCCAAGCGCATGGGCTGGGGGCCGATCCGGGTCTGGAACGACGACGAGATCGCGCCGAATTCGGGTTTTCCGCCCCACCCTCATGCCGACATGGAGATCATCACCTATGTCCGCGAGGGCGCCATCACCCACCAGGACAGCCTGGGCAACAAGGGCCGCACCGAGGCCGGCGACGTCCAGGTGATGAGCGCCGGCTCCGGCATCCGCCACGCGGAATACAATCTGGAGAGCGACGCCACCCGTATCTTCCAGATCTGGATCGAGCCGGCGCGGACGGGCGGCGCGCCGGCCTGGGGCGCCAAGCCCTTCCCCAAGGACGACCGAACCGGTCGCTTCGTGACCCTGGCCAGCGGCTTCGACGACGACGCCGACGCCCTGCCGATCCGCACGCCGGCCCGCGTCCTGGGGGCGACCCTGAAGGCGGGCGAGACCACCGAGCACGTCCTGGACGCCGCCCGCCATGCCTATCTGGTGCCGGCCAAGGGTCGGGTGGAGGTCAATGGCGTGACTCTGGAAACCCGCGACGGCGCGGCGATCACCGGTGAGACGTCCCTGACCATCACCGCCCTGGAAGATTCCGAGCTCGTCCTGGTGGACGCGGCCTGAGGCCGCGCCCCCTCCCCCTAATCCCAAGTTGCAGGAGTTCCCATGACCAAGGTTCTGGTCCTTTACTATTCGGCCTATGGCCACATCGAAACCATGGCCAAGGCGGTGGCCGAGGGCGCCCGCGAGGTCGGCGTCCAGGTGGACATCAAGCGCGTTCCCGATCTGGTGCCGGAAGAGGTCGCCAAGGCCGCTCACTACAAGATGGACCAGGACGCGCCCGTGGCGACCATCCAGGATCTGGCCGACTATGACGCCATCATCATCGGCGTCGGCACCCGCTTTGGCCGGATGGCCTCGCAGATGGCCAACTTCCTGGATCAGGCTGGCGGCCTGTGGGCCAGCGGCGCGCTCAACGGCAAGGTCGGCGGCGCCTTCACCTCCACCGCCACCCAGCACGGCGGCCAGGAAACCACGCTGTTCTCCATCATCACCAATCTGATGCACTTTGGGCTCGTGGTGGTGGGCATGGACTATGGCTATCAGGCCCAGATGCGTCTGGACGAGGTGACCGGCGGCAGCCCCTATGGCGCCACCACCATCACCGGCGGCGATGGTTCGCGCCAGCCCAGCCAGACCGAACTGGACGGCGCCCGCTATCAGGGCCGTCGCATCGCCGAGGTGGCCAAGAAGCTAAAAGGCTAGGTCGAAAGGCGTGCTTGTCCCTACCGGGGCACGCACGCCGCCCTCCTGTCTAGCCAACAAGTGGCGGCCAATACATTGAGACATCACTGAAACCACGAATGGATGACACTGGCCTAGCCTAGTGGAGGCCCCCGTCCGCTGATCACAGCAACAAGGGGGACGGACCATGTCATCCAATCACCTGCGCCACCCGGCGCGTCTCGCCGGCGCGCGTACACGCCGCGCTCTGCTGGCCGTCTCGGCCTCCCTGCCCATCCTGGCGGCCGCAGCCGCCCCAGCCCTGGCCGACGACGCCGAGGTCTCCGAGTTGGTGGTCACCGCCACCCCGATCCGTGACTCCATCGAGGCCTCGCTGGAGATCCAGAGGGCGTCGGACAACATCGTCAACGTCATCGCCTCCGACACGATCGGCCGCTTTCCCGACGCCACCGCGGCCGGCGCGCTCGCCCGCCTCCCCGGCGTCGGCGTTCAGCGCGACCAGGGCCAGGAGCGCTACATCCAGATCCGCGGGGCGCCCACCCGTTGGACCACCATGGCGCTGGACGGCGTCAACCTGATCGGCGCCGAAGACCGCATTTTCCGGTTCGACTCCGTGCCGGCCGCTCAGATCAGCCAGGTGGTGCTGAACAAGACCCTGCTACCGAACATGCCCGCCGAAGCCCTGGCTGGCCGGGTGAACATCGAGACCTTCTCGCCCCTGACCCTGCCGGGCTTCCATGGGTCGTTCGATGTGGGCGGCGGGTTCGTCGATATGGGCGATGGGCCGGTGAAGCAGTATTCCGGCCGCCTGTCCTGGTCCAACGGGACCTGGGGCGCCAGCCTGATCGGCTCCCACTACTCCTTCGAGCAGCACACCGACAATGACGAGCCGCGCTTCGACGACATCGGGCTCTCCTCGCTGCGATTCACCAAGTATGTGATCGAGCGGGTGACCGAGTCCTATTCCGCGAAATTGGAATACTCGCCCAGCGACGACCACTATATTTCACTCTCTCACCTGTCGACCGAGTTCGCCGACTACGAAGAGCGGAACTGGTACGTCTTCAGCTACGCCAACGCCTTCTCTGGCACGCGGAACTTTGAGACCGCGGATCTGGTCGGCGTCCCCATGACCGCCTCCTTCGCCTACGGGATCTACACCAATGGCGTGGTCTTCAACGTGCTGCACGGCGACCACCGCGTGGGCGCCTGGGATCTGAACTGGGACCTCGCCTACGCCACCACGGAGTTCAACAACTTCTACCCGAGCGTCGGCCAGACGACCTCAACGGCCACGTCGCGGCCTTCGATCGCCAACACCGTCTTCCTCCCGTCCATGAATGTGACCGTCAACGCGGTCTCCGGCGGCTTCCCCTACCACACGCTCTACGACACGGTTCTGGTCAATGGACAGCCGACCCGGGGCCAACAGCGCACCTCCATCAACCAGATGTCGCTGCCCGAATCCTTCGCCACCGAATCCACCAGCCGGCTTGAGACCGAGGCCTACACGGTGAAGTTCGACGCCAGCCGCGACTGGAACAGCTTCGGCGCCCTGGCCACTTTCAGCGCCGGCTTCCAGTTCGACGACCGGACGCAGGAAAACGACATCACCAACCTGGTCCGCCCGGACGGCAGCGTAGCCACAGGAAACCGCACCGGCTTCCCCCTGGAGACCAACGCCGCCCTGCTCGGTCTGCCCTGGGACATGAAGACCCTCTTTGGGACGACCCCCTGGGACCAGGACATGGATCGCGGCTTCACCGCCGTCCACATCGACACCCGCCGCATGCGCGATGGGGTGCTGGCCCTGATGGACGCCGCGCGCGTCGCCAACGCCGCTGGAACCGGCAATTTCGCCGTCTATGATATCGACCGGAAGCTCAGCAACACCGTCGACGAGAAGATCGCCTCCGCCTACGCCATGAACCGCTGGAAGTGGGATCGTCACACCCTCACCGGCGGCGTCCGGGTAGAGCGCACGGAGACCGCGTCTGATGGTCTGGCCAATGTGGGCGGAACCCTGGTCCCCCTCAACTTCTCGTCGGAAGTCACCCACGTCTTTCCGAGCCTGCACTACGGCTTCGACTATTCGGACAATCTGAAACTCCGCGCCGCCTTCATCACCGGCGCCGCCCGCCCCAGCATGAACTGGCAGCGCGCGACGGTGACGGTGAACGACACCAGCGAAACCCTTTCTGGCGGCAACCCCTTCCTCGTGCCGGAAAGGGCCTACGGGGTAGATCTCTCGGCCGAGTGGTACTTCGCCCCCGCCGCCCTGATGGCGGTCAGCTTCTTTCATCGCGAAGTGGAAGACGTCCTGTTCAGCGCCTCGCGGATCGTTGGGGACGCCAGCTACAACTTCAACGGCGTGGACCGGAGCGGCTACACCCTGTCCTCGTTCCAGAACGGTCGAAATGGCCATCTGACGGGCCTGGAGTTCGTCTACACCCAGCCCTGGACCTTCCTGCCGGGCCTGCTGTCGGGCTTGGGCTTCCAGGGCAGCGTGTCGTTCACCAAGGGCGAGTTCGAAACCCCCGATGGCGAGACGGTGGAGTTCCCGGGCACCTCTGACCGGATCACCAGCGCGACCCTCTTCTATGAAAAACACGGCATTTCCAGCCGCCTGACCTGGCAGCATCGGACCGACTGGCTGGACGAGGTCTTCCCGTCCGGATCGTCGGCCAATTCCAACCTCTACTGGGATGAAAGCCAGCGATTGGACCTGTCGGTTCGCTATCAGGTCAACGACACCTTCTCGGTCTTCCTGGACGCCAACAACCTGACCAATGAGCAGGGCGTGCGCTACCAGGGCCGTGAAGACCGTCCCTATGAGGTCGAAGGCTTTGGCCGGAAGTATCTCCTGGGCGTCCGCGCCTCCTTCTAAACACCTTGTCCTAGACTGGCCATGCGCAGGCGCGGCCAGTCCCAGGCGGAAGCACAGGCGTCTCGGCCATGCCGGGGCGCCCTTTCTTTGACGGCGCTATCGGTCCAGATCGGGCCAGGTCAGCCAGCATGAGGGCGTGACCGGAGGGAACCCAGGGCCAGATGATTGAGCCCGGCGGCGATGGCGTTCAGGTCACCGCCCGACAGCAGTCCGGAGCCTGGCCAGCGATCCGCCGCCCACACTCGCCCTCGAGTTTCCAGGTGTCGAGGGCGTCGATCCGCATGGGCCTCAGGCCGCCCGGGCGCCGTTGGTCCAGACGCCTCGGACCAGAGGCAGACCGCCGGCGAGCCGCACTCTCAGCAAATCGGCCCGCTGGCCGGGGGCGATTTCGCCACGGTCAGACAGGCCGACCGCCCGGGCGGGGGCGGCGGTGACCAGGGCTGCGGCCCGCGAGAGGCTCCAGCCAAAAGGCTCGCGGGTCATGGCGAAGGCGCACTCCACCAGACTGCGCGGCACATAGTCCGAGGCGAAGGCGTCCAGCAGGTCAGCCTCGGCCAACTCAGCGGCCGGGACGTTGCCGGAATAGGAACCGCCGCGGATCAGGTTGGGGCCGCCCATGACCACCACCATGCCCCGCGCCCGCGCCCGATGGGCGGCCTCGGCCGTGACCGGGAACTCAGCCACGGTCGCGCCAAGCGCCGCGGCCTCATCAATGTGCTCGAGGCTCTCATCATCGTGGCTGGCCAGGGGGATCTGACGGTCCCGCGCCATCTGCGCCACATGCCGACGGTTGTCATTGGCGTTGCGGGCCTGGCGGTCCCGCACCTGGGCCAGCCGGTCGAGGGCGGCCGCCTCGCTCATGCCGCCCGCCTGCCAGTTGGCCAGGTGCTTTTCGAGGTTGCGATACTGCCGCTGGCCCGGGGTGTGATCCATCAGCGAGAACAGCGAGGTCATCGGATGATCGGCCATCACCTCCAGGCGGCTACGCAGATCATCGGCGGTGGTCTCGCAGCGCCAGTGGATCCTGTGATCGGCCCGCAGCATGCCCTGGCCTTCCGCCGCATGCAGGCCATCGACCAGGCGTTTCAGATTGTCGGTGTTGCGCGCCGCCGATGGATTGAAGGAGCCCAGGGTCAGGGAGTTGAGCACCGTGGTCACCCCCACCGAGAGGCCACAGCCGTCATGGGTCACCGCCGCCGAGACCGGGTTCCAGTCGATATTGGGCCGGGGGAAATAGTGCTTTTCCAGGCTGTCGGTGTGCAGGTCGACGACCCCGGGCATCAGGACATCGCCCTCAAAGTCCTCCCCGACCTCGCCGCCCCCCCGGTCCACCTGGACGATGACGCCGTCGCGCACCAGAACCGATCCGATGAAGTCATCTTCGCCCGTGACCACACGGGCGTTTCGAAACGCCAGTTCCACACTCTTCTCCTGGAAAACTTGAGACAATCAGTCCCGCTCTGGGTCCTGGAAGATGATTTCGATCTCCGCGGTGGAGCGGGATTCCCCGAACTCCAGCGGGCGGCCCAGACCATCGACATTGAGGTATTTGCGGATCAGCAGCGGGACGTGCCGAGGGACGTGCAGTTGCTCGGCCTCCTGCGGGGTGGGCAGGCGCGCTGATATGGAGGTTTTTCGCCGCGTATAGTCGGGCACGCCGCTGTCGCGCAGGGTCTGGGTGATGGTGCCGCGGACCTTGTACATCTCGATGAAGGTCGGGAAGCGTTCGAAGCTGAAGTGGTGAAGGCCAAGCGCCGTCGGCTCGCCATCGACGAAACGTCGCCGCTCCATGAAGATCACCGGCGCGCCGATCTTCAGGCCCAGGGCCTCGGCCACCGGACTGGTCGCCGGACGAACCTCCAGCTTGATGATCTGGGTGGTCGGCTCCGCGCCGCTTCTCAGGACCGCCTCGGTGAAGCGGGGCCGCTTCTGGAGCCGCGCCGGACGCGAGGGCCGGCGCACGAAGCTGCCCCGTCCCTGGGTCGACTCCACGATCCCCTTTTCCTGCAGGTCAGACAGGGCGCGGCGCACCGTGTGGCGGTTGACCATGAACTGGCGCGAAAGCTCGTGTTCGGTCGGTAACTTATCGCCGGGCGTCAGCTCACGCGACCGGATCTGCTGTTCCAGGGACTGGGCGATCTCGCGCCACAACGGCATTCCACCTGACATTCCACCACCTCGTGATCAGTCTACGTCGGATGTCCTAGACAAGTTTTACTACTGTAAAATAAGTTTCATACTTGGCTTGTTGTCGTCAATTGGGCTTTCGAATACCCAATGCATAGGACGAATACAACATTTTACTTACTTGTCGAGGTGAGGGATGCAGGTTGACCCGGTCAACGAGACGGCGAGCGAAGAGCGCCGCCAGTGGTTGTCCATCCTGGCCAAGGCGCAGCCCGACGAGGTCAGCGCAGCCTGGGACACCCTTGCCCAGCCGCCGGCCTATTCGGCGCTCCGCGCGCCGGAGACCGGCCTGGTTCTGGTGCGGGGCCGCATGGGCGGCGCCGGCGACGCCTTCAACATGGGCGAGATGACTGTCACCCGCGCCGCGGTGCGGCTGGAGAGCGGCGAGACCGGCATCGGCTACGTCGCCGGCCGCGACCGTCGCCACGCTGAACTGGCCGCGGCCGTTGACGCCATGATGCAGGCTCCGGCCCTTCGCCCGGTGGTCGAGGGCGCCGTGGTCGCCAAGCTGGCCCGCGCCCAGGCCGAGCGCCGCGACACCACCGCCCGCAAGGCGGCGGCCACCAAGGTCGACTTTTTCACCATGGTTCGCACCCGAGGCCCCCAATGAGCGTCGCCACCCTCGATCTCAGCCGCATCGCCCCGGCCTTCGCCGATCCGGTTCGTGAGAGCCAGGCGGTGTTCCGCGAAGTCATGGAATGCATGGCCCGGCCCGGCCGCATCACCCGCTTCGACCGCGCCCCCGACGCCCCGAACGGTCTCAGCAAGGCCGCGGGCGCCGTGGCCCTGACCCTGTTCGACTTCGAGACCCTGGTCTGGCTCGATCCGGCGCTGGCCGACTCAGAGGCCGAGGCCTGGCTCCGCTTCCACTGCGGCTGCCCGCTCACGACGAAGGCTCAGGAGGCGGCTTTCGCCATCGTCACCGACGCGGCCAAGGCCCCGAACCTGGCCGCCTTCAGTCAGGGCGACGCCAAGTACCCCGACCGCTCCACCACGGTGATCCTGCAGGTTGCGTCCCTCGAGGGCGGCCCCACGGTGACCCTCAGCGGTCCGGGCATCCAGACCACCACCGACATCGCGCCCCAGGGCCTGCCCCAGGACTTCTGGACGCAGATCGAGACCAACCAGGCGCAGTTCCAGTTCGGCGTGGACGTTCTGCTGGTCGCTGGCGACCAGCTGCTCGCCCTGCCGCGCACCACCACCGCTCAGATCAAGGGAGGCTGACATGGCCTACGTTTCCGTCAAAGGCGGCGAGAAGGCGATCACCCACGCGCACCAGTGGCTGGCCGAAGATCGCCGTGGCGATCCTGGCGTCAGTGAGCTGGAGGTGGCGCAGGTTCGCGAACAGCTGTCGCTGGCCGTCGACCGGGTGATGAGCGAAGGCTCCTGCTACGACCGCGACCTGGCCGCCCTGGCCATCAAGCAGGCCCGCGGCGACCTGCCCGAGGCCATCTTCCTGCTGCGGGCCTATCGCACCACCCTGCCCCGCTTCGGCGCCTCCCTGCCCGTGGAGACCGAGGCCATGGCGGTGCGTCGCCGCGTCTCGGCGGCCTTCAAGGACATTCCCGGCGGCCAGGTGCTTGGCCCCACCTTCGACTACACCCACCGCCTGCTGGACTTCGCCCTGGCGGCTGAAGGCGGCGTGGCGCCTGAGCCCGCGCCCCAGGCCGAGGAGCCCCAGGCCTATCCCATGCCCAACATCGCCTCGGTGTTCCGCCATGAGGATCTGCTGGAGCACGACGTCCGCGCCGACGAGGGGCCTGAGCCCTACGACCTGACCCGCGAGCCGATGAAGTTCCCGGCCGACCGCGACCAGCGCCTGCAGGCCCTGGCCCGCGGCGACGAGGGCTTCCTGCTCAGCCTGGCCTATTCCTCGCAGCGCGGCTGGGGCTCAACCCACCCCCTCTGCGGCGAGATCCGCATGGGTGAGGTGGCCGTGGAATTCGTGCCTGACGAGCTGGGCTTCGCCATCGAGATCGGCGAGGTCACCCTGACCGAATGCACCATGCTGTCGGGCTTCGCAGGCTCGGCCGAGCGTCCGCCGCAATATACCCGCGGCTATGGCCTGACCTTCGGCCATTGCGAGCGCAAGGCCATGAGCATGGCCATCGTCGACCGCGCCCTGCGTCACCGCGAAGTGGGCGAACAGGCCGACGCCCCGGTCCAGGACGAGGAGTTCGTCCTCTACCACTCCGACAATGTGGAAGCCTCGGGCTTCGTGCAGCACCTGAAGCTGCCCCACTACGTCGACTTCCAGGCCGACCTGCAACTGATCCGCCGGCTCCGCAAGGAGCACTTCGAGCGCCGCGCCGCCCTGAAGGAAGCCGCAGAATGAGTACGCCCGTCCCGGCTCGCGCCAATGCGCCCGAGCGCTATTACAACTACGCCTATCTCGACGAGCAGACGAAGCGGATGATCCGCCGCTCGATCCTCAAGGCCCTGGCCATCCCCGGATACCAGGTGCCCTTCGGCTCGCGGGAAATGCCCGTGCCCTATGGATGGGGCACTGGCGGCATCCAGCTGACCGCGGCGATCATCGGCCCCGACGATGTCTACAAGTGCATCGATCAGGGCGCCGACGACACCACCAACGCTGTCTCCATCCGCCGCTTCTTCGCCAATGTGGCCGACGTGGCCACCACCGAGGACACTGGGGAGGCGACCATCATCCAGACCCGCCACCGGATCCCGGAAAAGCCCCTGAAAGCAGGCCAGGTGCTGATCTATCAGGTGCCGCAGCCCGAGCCCCTGCGCGGCCTGGAGGCCCGGGAGACAGAGACCCGCGCCATGCACGCCTATGAGGAATACGGCCTGCAGTACGTCTCGCTCTATGAGAACATCTCGGCCTATGGGCGCATCGCCGCCACCGCCGGCTATCCGGTGATGGTGGAGGAGCGCTACCTGATGTCGCCCTCGCCGATCCCCAAGTTCGACAATCCGAAAATGGCCCAGAACGAGGCGGTCATGCTGTTCGGCGCCGGCCGGGAGAAGCGCATCTACGCCGTGCCGCCCTTCACCCGCGTCCGCAGCCTGGACTTCGAGGACTACCCCTTCGAGACCCAGACCTGGGAAGAGACCTGCGCCCTGTGCGGGGCCAAGGATTCCTATCTCGACGAGGTCATCCTCGATGACGCCGGCGACAAGATGTTCGTCTGCTCCGACAGCCACCACTGCGCCGAACGCCGCGCGGCCGGCCATGTCGGCCCCATGGCCGGCCACACCCTGGATCAGGACGCCGCCCTGCAGGAGCCCGCCCAATGAACGCCATCCCTGGCAGAATTGCGCCTGCCCCGCTGCTGAGCGTCGAGGGCCTGACCAAGTGGTACGGCCACGTGCTGGGCTGCCGCGATGTGGCCTTCGACCTGCGTCCCGGCGAGGTGTTGGGCATCGTCGGTGAGAGCGGATCGGGCAAGACCACCCTGCTCAACTGCATCTCCGGCAAGCTGACGCCCACCTCCGGCGAGGTCCGCTTCGACACCCGCCGCTTCGGCCTGACCGACATCTACCGCCTGTCCGAACCCGACCGCCGCCGGATGCAGCGGGAGGAATGGGGCTTCGTCCACCAGAACCCCCGCGATGGCCTGCGCATGCGGGTCTCCGGCGGGGCCAATGTGGCCGAGCCGCTGATGAACCTGGGCGCCCGCCACTATGGAAAGATGCGTCAGTCCACTATCGACTGGCTGGACCGGGTCGAACTCGACACCCGTCGCATCGACGACAAGCCGCGCAACTTCTCCGGCGGCATGCAGCAGCGGATCCAGGTGGCCCGCAACCTGATCCACGGCCCGCGCCTGGTGTTCATGGATGAGCCCACCGGCGGTCTCGACGTCTCGGTCCAGGCCCGCCTGCTCGACCTGCTGCGTGAACTGGTCCGCGATCTGGGCCTGGCGGTGATTATCGTCACCCACGACATGGCCGTGGCCCGCCTGATGGCCGACCGCCTGATGGTCATGAAGGGCGGCGAGGTGGTGGAAACCGGCCTGACCGACCAGGTGCTGGACGATCCCCAGCATCCCTACACCCAGCTCCTCGTCTCCTCCGTCCTGCAGATCTAGAGCCATGACCGACAAACCCCTGATCATCGTCGAAGACCTGGCCAAGACCTTCGTTCTGCACAATGCGGAGCAGGCTACCATCCCGGTCTTCCAGGACCTGACCCTGCAGGTCGCCGCCGGCGAATGCGTGGTGCTGGCCGGAGAGTCCGGCGTCGGCAAGTCCACCCTCATGCGCTCCATCTTCGGCAACTATCTGCCGACCCAAGGGGCGGTGAAGGTCTGGCATGACGGCGCCTATGTGGACATCACGAGGGCCAATCCCCACGAGGTGCTGGAGGTCCGCCGCCGGACCCTGGGCTATGTCTCCCAGTTCCTGCGGGTCATCCCCCGGGTGCCGACCCTGCAGCTGGTGATGGAGCCCCTGCTGGAGAACGGCGTCGCGTTCGACGAGGCCAAGGACCGGGCCAGCGAGCTGCTTTCGGCGCTCCGCCTGCCCCAGGCCCACTGGGACCTGCCGCCGGCCACCTTCTCCGGCGGCGAGCAGCAGCGGGTGAACATCGCCCGCAGCTTCATCCGGAAGTATCCGGTCCTGCTGCTCGACGAGCCCACCGCCTCCCTGGATGCGGAGAACCGGGCCATCGTCGTGCGGCTGATCAACGAGGCCCTGGCCGAGGGCGCGGCCATGATCGGCATCTTCCACGATCTCGACGTTCGCGACGCCGTGGCCAGCCGGCTGTTTGAGGTGTCCCAGTTCAAGGCGGCCGCCTGACCATGACCGAGACCCGCATCTTCTCCGACCAGGTGATCACGCCCTCAGGCCAGATCGCCGCCGAACTGATCCTCCGCGACGGCGTCATCGCCGCCGTGGAGGCCCGGGACGCCTGCCCAGCAGGCGCGCTGGACTGGACCGGCGACGTGCTGGTCGCCGGCCTGATCGACATCCACACCGACAATCTGGAAAAGCACTACCAGCCCCGCCCTGGCGCCCTGTGGGACGCCTATGGGGCGGCGCTGGCCCACGACGGCCAGTGCGTCACCGCCGGCATCACCACCGTGCTGGACTCCCTCAGCCTGCATGGGCGCAAGGATGGCCTGGACCGCAAGGACGCGCTCGGCCCCATGATCGCCGGCATGGACCAGGCGCAGACCGACGGCGCCCTGCGCGCCGACCACCTGCTGCACCTGCGCTGCGAGGTGACCAATCCCGAACTGCTCACCCTGCTGGAGCCCCACGCCGACAATCCGCGGCTGAAGCTGCTGTCGGTCATGGACCACACGCCGGGCCAGCGGCAGACCGCCAATGTGGAGCGCCTCCAGGCCCGCATGGTGGCGGCCGGTCGCAGCGCAGACGAGATCGAAGAGATCATGGCCCGCCGCCATGCCGGCCGCGATCCCGGTGTCGCCTATGACAACCGCCGTAAGGTGGTGGCGTTCGCCCGGGAATACGGCGTGCCGCTCGCCGCCCATGACGACGAAACCCTGGAGCATGTGGAAGAGGCCCATGACGACGGCTGCATCATCGCGGAGTTTCCCGTCACCCTGACCGCGGCCCGCAAGGCCAAGGAACTGGGCATGTTCGTGGCCATGGGCGCGCCGAACTTCGTGCGCGGCGGCTCGCATTCAGGCAATCTGTCGGCCCGTGAGAGCGCCCAGGCCGGCGTGCTCGACATCCTCGCCTCGGACTATGTGCCCCTCTCCATGCTGCGCTCCGCCTTCATGCTGATCGACGACCTCGGCTGGGCGCCGCAGGACGCCATGGCCACGGTCAGCGCGGCGCCGGCCCGCAGCCTAGGGCTCAAGGATCGCGGCGAGATCGTCGTCGGCCAGCGCGCCGACCTGGTTCGCGTCTCCCGCCGCAGCCAGGGCTGGCCCGTCCCGGTGGAAGTCTGGCGCCAAGGCGTCCGCGTGGCATGAGCCCCCGCTACGCCGTCTATTACGCGCCTGATCCGCAAGGGGACCTCTGGGACCTGGCCTGCGCCTGGCTCGGCCGCGATCCGCATCGCAAGGTGGATTGCGTCCGGCCGGCCACGCCGGCGCTCGCCGACCTCGACCTGGACGCCTTGACCGCCAGTCCTCGGGGCTATGGCTTCCACGCGACGCTGAAGGCGCCGTTCGAACTGGCGGACGGGGCCAGCGAGCGGGACCTGCTGGATTTCGCCGAAGGCTTCGCCAGCCAGTGGACCGCCTTCGAGGCCTTGATTTCCCCCCAGGCGCTGGGCCGCTTCCTGGCCTTCCGGCTTAATGATCCCTGCCCGGCCATGGACGCCCTGGCCGAGGCCTGCGTTCGCGACTTCGACCCGTTCCGCGCGCCCCTGTCGGAGGCCGACATCGCCCGTCGCCGCAAGGCGAACCTGACGCCGGCCCAGGACGCCCGGATGCTGGAGTGGGGCTATCCCTACATCTTCGATGACTTCCGCTTCCACATGACACTGACCAGCGGAATCGCCGATGACACGGTGCGCGCCCGGGTGCTGGAGACCCTCTCGCAATTGTTCGCCTATGTGACAGGCCCACACCGCTTTGACAGCGTCGCCATCTACCGTCAGGCCGACCGCGACGCGCCGTTCGAGGTGATGTCGCGCTTCGGCTTCGCCGTTGAGCGGGCGGCGGTCTAGAACTTGTCGCCGCGCATGACCTCGACGTCAGAGACAGCCGCCACCCCAGGATAATCGGCGAAGAAGTCGGCCAGACGGGTCAGGACCCGGTCGGCCACCTCGGTGGTCACCAGGGCATAGATCAGCCGCTTTTCCTGGCCCGGCGTGAAGTCGCCGCTACGCCATTCGCCGCTGTCGCCGCTGCCCGCCAGACTGGGCAGCACGGTCCAGCCCCGCACCCCGGCCTCGGCGAGGAAGGCCTCCACCCGCCGCAGCACCGGCGCCTCAACGATGATTTCCAGCTTCTTCCGTTTCGACAGTTGCATGGATCTCACCCGAAGAGGGCGGCGGTCGCCGCCGTGTAGAGGGGAATGCCAAAGACCAGGTTGAACGGGAAGGTCACCGCCAGGGACAGGGTCAGATAGACGCCGGGATCAGCGTCCGGCAGGGCGATCCGCATGGCGGCCGGTACGGCGATATAGGAGGCGCTGGCCGCCAGGATAGCCAGGACCGCCGCATTGCCCGGCGACAGTCCAAGGAGCAATGACAGGCCCAGCGACAGCACTGAGGAGGCCAGCGGCATGAGGATCGCAAAGGCGACCAGCGGCAGGGTCAGCGACCGCGCCGCGCTGAGCCGCCGGGCCGCCACCAGCCCCATGTCCAGCAGGAAGAGCACCAGCACCCCCTGGAAGACCGGGCCGACAAAGACCTCCATCTTGCTCATGCCCGCATCGCCGCTGAGCAGCCCCACCAGGAAGGCGCCGATCAGCAGGACCACCGACCCGTTCAGCGCCACCTCACGGAACAGCTCACCGCGCAGGCCCTGCCGGCCGGCCGCGCCGCCGCCCGCCAGGATCAGGGCCGAGAGAATGGCCGGGGTCTCCATCAGCGCCACGACCGCGACCATGTAGCCTCCGAAAGGCACGCCGCTGACCCGCAGGAACTCCGTGCCGGCCACGAAGGTGACGATGGACACCGAGCCATAGTGGGCCGCCGTGGCCGCCGCCGTCGTCCGGTCCAGGCGGCTGATTAGCCGCAGGACGCCGAAGGCGAGGATCGGGATGCCGAAGCTGAGGGTCAGGCCGACGCCAGCCGCCTTGAGAAAGTCCGCGCTCAGGCCCGCTCGCGCAGCCTCCACGCCGCCCTTGAAGCCAATGGACAACATCAGCACCAGGGCCAGAGTCTTGGCTGCGCCCTCCGGCACGGTCAGGTCGGACTTGAACCACCCGGCGCCGAAGCCCAGCAGGAAGAACAGGATGGCTGGCGTCAGCAGGTTGGTCAGGGCCAGTTGCAGCGACTCGACCACGGGCGGCTCCAAGGGTTCAGGGACCAGCCCTCATAGCAGAACCATCAACGGGCTCCAGGCTCAACTGGCTCTCAGAATGGCGCTCATCATCGCCATGACGCCGGCCTCGCGGGAGCTGTCATTGCGCAGCACGATCACATCATCGCCGGCGATACTGTAGGCCCGGGCGCGGGCGATGCGGTCGGCGATCTCGGCCTCCGTCTCCCGGCCGCGGCGACGCAGGCGTTCGGCGAGTTGTTCGGGATCGGCGGTGACCGAGACGACGCGAACCCCGCCAAAACGCCGTCGGGCCTCGTCGATCACGCCGCGGGATACATTGGCGACAACCCGGCGGCCCAGGGCCAGATCCTGCAGGATGTCCACCGGCACGCCGTAGGAAAGGCCGTGGGCCCGCCAGAACAGCGCATAGTCGCCGGCCGCCTCGCGACGCTGGAAGTCAGCCTCGCTGACCGGCTGGTGGTCTTCGCCCCCGGCCTCGGCCGGGCGGGTAATGTCGCGGCGGACGAAGACGACGGCGGGATTGTCGGCCAGGGCCGCCCGGGCCCCGTCGATCAGGGTGTCCTTGCCGACCCCTGAAGGGCCGACCACCAGCACCAGCAGGCCGGCCTCAGGCGTACTTTTCGACGAAGGCCTCAGCGTCGAGGGCGCGGAAGTCGTCGAGGGCGTCAGCGAGGCGTTCATGATCCCAGTCCCACCAAGCGATCGCGAGAAGGCCGTCCTGCACCGCCTTGGGGAAGCGCTCACGGATCGGCTTGGACGGCACCCCGCCCACAATCGTGAACGGGGCCACATCCTTGGACACCACCGCGCCGGCCCCGACAACCGCGCCGGTGCCCACGGTGACGCCGGGCAGCACGGTCACCCCGTGGCCCAGCCACACGTCATGGCCCAGGGTCACGGTATGGGACCGCCGCCACTCAAAGAAGTCCTGGTCGTCCTCGTCCCCAAGCTCATAGGAGATGGCCCGATAGCTGAAGTGATGCTGGGCCGCCTTCCAGGTCGGGTGGTTGCCCGGATTGATCCGCACGTCCCGGGCGATGGAGCAGAACTTGCCGATCTCGGCATAGGCTGCGCTGGAGTCGTTCACGATATAGCTGAACGTCCCCATGGCGGTTTCCGACAGGCTGGTGCGCGCGCCCACCCGGCACCAAGGGCCAAGGATGCTGTCATGCACCTGGGCCTGGGCGCTGATGGCGGGTTCAGGCCCCCCCGTCTTCTCGGCGGGTTCGGCCGGCGGCGTGAAACGCTCAAAATAGCGATAGCCCGGCGACAGGGGCCGGTCGGCGAGTCTCAGACCCATCAGGCGGCGGCCACGGCCTGGGTGGCGAAGGCCCGCCCGGCGCGGCCGGTGCGCACGCCATAGATCCTGTCGACCACATCTGGCGTCAGGCCCGAAGGGGCGCCGTCATAGATGATCTTGCCCTTAGACATGCCGATAATGCGCGTGCAATAGCGCCGGGCGATGTCCAGGCTGTGAAGGTTGACGATGACGGGGATGCCCCGCTCACGGCACACATCCTCGAGCGCCTCCATCACCACCTCGGTGTTGATGGGATCGAGAGAAGCCACTGGCTCATCGGCCAGCAGCATGTCCGGCTCCTGCAGCATGGCCCGGGCGATGGCCACCCGCTGTTGTTGTCCGCCAGACAGGGTCGCGGCCCTCTGCAGCGCCGCCTGGGCCATGTCCAGACGGTCGAGCTCCAGGATGGCGCGGGCGCGGTCCTCCGCGGGGAAGATCTTGAGCAGAGACGTGGCCGTCGGTCGTTCGGCCAGGACGCCCACCAGTACATTGGTGATCACATCCAGGCGCGGACAGAGATTGAACTGCTGGAAAATCATCGCGCAGCGGCGGCGCCAGCGGCGCAGCGGCTTGCCCCTCAGCCTGCCCACATCCTCGCCGTCCCAGAGGATCTGCCCCGAGGTGGGCTCAGCCAGACGGTTTATCATGCGCAACAGGGTCGATTTGCCGGCGCCCGAGCGCCCGATCACCCCGATGAACTCGCCGCGGTCGCATCTGAAGGACACGCCGTCGACGGCGCTGACCTCCCCGAACCGCTTGGTCACGTTGCGCAGCTCCAGCATCCTGCCTCCAGGGTTCGGCGGTAAGCTCTTGATCCCTTGCCGTTTAGCCCGCCCCAGTGACCTCAGCATGACGGCCTCCGAGAGCCCCGGGCGCACCAAGGGGGGATTTGTCGGCCGGACTGCGGCGAGGTGTCTCGCCCGCGTCACCGGCCAAGCCTAAGGAGGACGGCGGAGGCGACCCCATGGCGGACTTTCTGGTGATCGGCGCGCTGGCCCTGGACCGTCCGGTCTGGCTGGAGGGCAGGCTGGAACGTGGTGGTCGTATGGCGGGCCGCAGCCTGATGGGCCGGCTCGGACCGCGCCTCGGCGGCGGTGGCGCCAATGCGGGGGTCGCCCTGGCCAAGGCCGGCCATATCGCCAGGCTCGCGAGCCTGGTCTCCGCGGACGACGGCGGCGACGAGTCGATCGCCATGGCGAAAGCCGCCAGCCTCGACATCACCCTGGTGGGGCGCCGGCCAGGCGCCAGCCGGACAACCCTGATCCTCATCGAGCCTGACGGCGAGCGCCTGGTGCTTGGCCTGGATTTCGACCGGGCCCGCATCACCCTGCCGGCGCTTCCCTCGCCCTCGGACCATCCAGAGGTTCAGCCAGACGGCGTCTATGTGCGCGCCGCCTATCCAGGATCCGACGCCTGGGCGAGCCACAGCCGCGGCCCGGTGGTGGTCCACTGGCCGGCGCCGACCTATGCCGGGCCCGCCGACGTGGTGATCTGTTCGGCCGACGACCTTGATCCTGGCGTCCTCGCCTCGCCGTTCGAGGCCGCGAGGGCAGTCTTTGGGCCGCGCCTCTCGGCCATTGTCGTCACCCACGGGGCTGGCGGAGCGAGCGCCTACAGCATGAGCGCGCCGATCATCGTGCGCCCACCCCCTGCAATGGTCATAGACTCCACCGGCGCGGGCGACGTGTTCGCCGCCGGCCTGCTGGAGGCCCTCACGGCCGGCGCCGGCATGGAGGCGGCGCTCCAGCACGCCTGCGCCTGGGGCGCCGTCACGGTCGGGTTGGCCAGTTCGGCGCCCGTGGACGCCGGCCCTGGCGCCTACCGACCCTTCGCCTAGGCCAGACGGTTGCGCAGCGCCCGCGACAGGGTGTCGAGGCAGGCCACGGCGATCATGTAGAGCAGGATGATGAAGGCCACTTCGTCGAAGGCGAAGATGCGGATCCGCTCGTCCAGCTCGAAGCCGATGCCGCCGGCGCCGACGATTCCCAGGACGCCAGCGTTGCGGAAATTGCCCTCCAGGAAGAACAAGGTCTGGCTGGTGGCCACAGGCGCGAACTGCGGGGCCAGGCCAAAACGCATCACCGCCAGGGGCGGGGCGCCGGCCGAGCGGACGCCTTCGATCGGCTTGGGGTCGCTGTTCTCCAGGGCCTCGGAGAACAGCTTGGCGAGGTTGGGAATGTCGGCGAGCGCCAGGGCGACCACCCCGGCGAAGGGGCCAAGTCCGAAGGCCGAGACCAGGATCAACGCCCAGACCAGCGCCGGAACCCCTCGGAAGATATCCAGGAACCGCCGAAACACGAAGTGCAGCACCGGGTTGGACACCACGGTCTTGGCGCCGATAATCCCCAAGGGCAGGGCGATCACCGCCGCAATGGCGGTGCCGGCGAAGGCCATGGCGAAGGTTTCCGCCAGAGCCTTCAGAATCCGCTCGGACTGACCGCCCGATGAGGGCGGAAACATCTCGCCGAGGAAGCGGCCAAGCTTGCCAAATCCGGCCATCAGCGCTCCCGGCGCCATCTCCAGATCGATCGCCATGGCCACCAGGGCGGCCAGGGCGAGCGCCAACAGGGCGGCGTCGCGCGCCCGGCGGGTCCAGGGCGCCCGCAGGGCGTCCGGCGCGATGTTCAAGGCCTGGTCATAGGCTTGCCGCGGCATCAGGCCTTCTCCAGACCAATGAGGCGATGACGCACCGCTTCTGAGAACAGGTCGATCAGGAAGATCATGGCGATGATGATCATCAGGATCGCCAGATAGGTGTCGAACTCGGTGTAGGTGATGGCCCGTTGCAGCTCGAGGCCGATGCCCCCTGCCCCAACGATGCCGAGGGCTGCGGCGCCGGCCAGATTCCCCTCCAGCCGAATGAGGGCGTAGGAGGCGTAGTTGGGCAGAACCTGGGGCATGACCCCATAGCGGATCTTCTTCAAGGATCCGGCGCCGGCGGCCTGCAGGGCCTCCATCTGGCGGGGATCGATCTCCTCGTTGATCTCGGCGAACAGCTTGCCGAGGCTCCCCATGGTCGAGATGGTCAGGGTCAGCACGCCAGCCAGAGGGCCAACCCCGAAGGCCGCCACCAGGATCAGGGCCATGATCAGGTCCGGCAGGGTGCGGATCGCCTCGAGGATGCGACGCACCACAAAACGCACAGGCGCGAAGGGCATCAGATTCTGGGCGGTGAGGAAGGACGCGCCAAGCGCCAGAAACGAGCCCATTGCTGTGGCGAGTATCGCCATCTCGACAGTCTGCCAGGCCGCCCGCAGCCAGATCGGCAGAGCGTAGAACCAGGAATGCAGCGAGCCGCGGGTCTGACGATCCTCCAGCAGGAGATCGGCCTGCAGGCCAGGATTCATCCGCTGCAGGAAGTCGGCCATGCGTCCCAGGGGATCACCACCGATTTCAGACCCGAAGAACTGGCTGCGCTGGAATGAGACCAGGAGCAGCACCGAGAAAATCGCCAGGCCGACGGCGGCCTGGGTCCGCTGGCGGATCAGCAGACGTCGACGCTCCCGCTCAAAGGCCTCGACGGCCGGATGCTGGATGCTCATGACCCGACCGTGGGTCCCTGGTGCAGCAGGGCCTGAGCCTCGGTAGGCTCGAACTCTTCGCCCCCTGCCCTCCCCACGGCCCAGGCGAAGGCCTCCGGCGCCTCGTTATGCAGCGCCACATGGATGCCGATCAGTCGAAAGCGACGGTCATCGCTTATATCGGTTCGCACCGACCACGCCTGGTCGGCCACCGGCCGTTGGCGCCAGATGACCCGCAGGTCCTGGCAACGATCTTCGCCCGGGTGGTCGCCGCGGCAGAGCTTCTGCCAGGCGCCCGCATGCAGCACCATGGCCTGAGCCTCGCCGGCGCGCAGGCGGACGGCGGCCTCGTCATAGTCGCGGGCGACGGTCTGCGGACCAAAGAAGGCCTCGTCGGCGCCGTAGTCGGACAGGGCCCGACGAGGGACGTCCAGGCTGGCCTTCAGGGGGCCGCCGAAGACGAGGCTCGCCCCGGCCATATCCGGCAGGGTCCGGAACGGCGCCCCTTGGGCCGCAGCCACCACCACGGGGATTCGGTTCAGCGCCCCGGCCGCCCGAACAGTCAGCACATTGCGTGTCTTGCCGGCCACCGGCGCAAAGGCCGCGCCATCAAGCCTGGCCAGATCAATCTCCCCCGCCGCCAGGGCCACGGCTGCGGTCGCGGCGTCGGCCATCGGACAGTTCAGGACATCGGTCTGGAGCCGCTCAGCCAGCAGATCGAAATAGGCCTTCTGACCGGCGGGCGCGCTGGGCGGCAGAGGCCCGCAGGGCCCGGCCTCCCCGGTGATGTCGGCGACCCGCAGGGGTAGAACCGGCGTCTGAGCCTGGGCGGCGCTCAACAGGACCGCGCCAGCGGCCAAGGCGATGCGTCTCATTGGCGCACTCCGCTGCGACGCGCGGCGATGTCTTCGGCGCGGAGCTTGATGATCGGGGCGTAGTGTTCGCGCGTCACGGCGGTGTAAGCCGCGCCGTCGGGCTGGCCGATGTCGCGCCAGACCTCCGGATCGTCGTAGGGCAAGGCCGCCATGGCTCCGCGGACCGCGTCAATGAACGGCTGCGGACGGTCGGTGCGGACAACAATGGCGCTGTTTGGGATCGGGCCAGCGGTCCAGATGATCCGAAAATCGTCGAGATCGACCACGCCCCGCCGGGCCATGGTGAAGTGGGCGCCTGTTGTGAAGCCGTGCTCGGGGTCCCCGCCCCCGGCCTGGATAATCGTGGCGTCAAACTGGCCGTTGTCCAGGGCCATCACCGCCTGGGTGTGCCCGCCGGCGAAGCTCGACCGGCCGAAGAAGGTGTCCGGATCAATTCCCTGATCACGCATCATCTTTCGGGGGAACAGGTAGCCGGAGGTGGAGTTGAAATCCACGTAGCCCAGGGTCTTGCCCTTCAGGTCCTGAATCGAACGGTAGGGGCTGTCGGCCATGACCAGCAGGCCGGAATAGTAGCCGGTGTCACCTTCCGCCTGGCGGACCGTCAGGATCGGCTGGGCCAGATCGCCAATCTGGGCGTCCACATTGGCGTAGCCGCCGCCAGCTATGGTGGCGATGTCCACCTGGCCGCTGGAAAGCGCCTGGATAGTGCCATTGAAGTCCGAGGATTCGTAGAGCTTGACGGGCAGGCCGGTGGCCTTGCCGATATAGGTCTTATAGGCGGTCAGGCGCCGGGTGATCATCGGGTCGTCCTCCGACCCGCGGACCGCCATCCGGACCTCCCGCATCTGGCTCTGCCAGGCGCCGTCGGTGGTCTTGGCTTCGCCGCCGCATCCCGCAAGGCCAAGGCCGATCGCCGCCAGGATCGCACCGGATCGTCGCCGCATGGGGAACCTCTACGCTGTCAAGTCGCGGCGCCGCGAACGACCCGGCGTCGGGGCCGAGGTTTCGCATCTGGACGTGAAGCCGCGGTGACACCGCCATGGGACGGCGGGCCAATGGCCGCCGCACTTGTCGGGTCCGGGCCGCTTAAGCTGGGAAGGTCAGGCGCACCTGGGCGCCAGCGCCATGGGGAAATTCAAGTTGGCCGTCGAGTTGGGTGGCCAGGCTGTGCATGATGCCGAAGCCCAGACTCCTGCGCCCCTCCAGGTCTGGGATGGTCGCCGGAAAGCCCGGCCCATCATCGGCGATGGTCAGCACCGCTCGCCCATCGCCCCGTGGGGCGAGATGCAAGGTGATCTGTCCCTCTCGGCGGCTCCCAAAAGCGTGCTTCAGGGAGTTGGTGACCACCTCAGCCACAAGCAGGGAGAGCGTCACCAGCCGCGTGGTGTCGAGATTGACGTCATCGGCCTCCACCGAACAGGTCACCCCGCCAACGCCTGCGGCCTGGATCAGATCGTCGCAAAGCTCCCGCAACGACGCCGACACGCTGAGTTCAATGGTGGCGGGATCGTACAGCCGCCTATGGATCTGGGCCATGGTGACCAGACGCTCGCGGGCCTCGTCCAGAGCTTCCGAGGCCTGCGGGTTGTCGATGGACCGCTTCTTGATCTGCAGCAGTGCGGCCACGAAGGTCATGTTGTTGGCCACCCGGTGCTGCAACTCCTGAAACATCACCCGCTGCCGCTCATAAAGCTGCGCGGTCAGGATCTGCTCATGGCCAAGGCTGACGAGGGCCCGGCGCATCAGTTCGATCACCGCGATGTCGACGGCCACGACGAAAACGAAGAAGACAAGGGTCAGGGCGCTCGCGCCTGACAGACCAAAGCCGGTCGGTGGGATGAAAAACCACCAGGCCGAAAGGCCCGACAAAATCGCGCAGAGGATCCCTGGCCAGAGCCCCGCCAGGAAGGCTGTGAGAATCACCGCTGGAAAGAAGGTCAGATACGGAAAGCCCGGCGGCAGCACGCCATCCAGGGCCCAGCGCACATAGAAGCCCAAGCCGGCGCTGAGGATGGCGAGGGCGTAGGCAAGAACCGGGTGCTGCTGAAATATCCGAATCAATTTGGTTGCCCACCCCTAGGCGGCCGGTGGGCCTATCGCCGTGGCCATGCGCTCTAGGGCCTCGGAGATTGCTTGTCTATCGGTCCGCCGACAATGCCAAAGGCGAGATAGCGGTCGCCGGCGCCGTTAACCTTGCCTTAACCATAAACAACCACCTTCGAGAGGTCTTCTTTGAAGACACCCCACCATCACCAACCTTCTCAAGCCCGGCTTCGGCCGGGCTCTTTTTTGACCGGGCCTGTGGATAGGACGCCACCGGAGACTTGCACCGCCCGGCCACCCGGCGTATAGCCGCCGCCCTACGGTGCTGATCCCCGATAGCTCGGTTGGTAGAGCAGTCGGCTGTTAACCGACTTGTCGCAGGTTCGAGTCCTGCTCGGGGAGCCACCGTTCTTCATCCGCCGTCTGGCCGGATGTCCCCTCGCCTCACCACTGCCCTTGATTGCCCATGGACGCCCAGGGCTCGGCCGGCGGCAGGGCTGCGCCCGATTGCAGCAGTTCGACCGAAATGCCGTCCGGCGATCGCACAAACGCCATGTGGCCATCCCTGGGCGGCCTGTTGATCACCACCCCGCCGTCCATGAGCCGCTTGCAGGCGGCATAGATGTCGTCCACCGCATAGGCCAGGTGCCCGAAATTTCGGCCGCCCTGATAGTCCTCCGGATCCCAGTTATAGGTCAGCTCAACCATCGGTGCGCGCTGTGTCCGCGCCAGGTCCTCGTCCCCAGGGGCGCACAGGAAGACCAGGGTGAATCGCCCCGCGGCGTTCTCAACCCGTGAGACCTCCGTCAGCCCGAGCTTAGCGCAATAGAAGTCCAGGGACGCGTCCAGGTCGCGCACCCGAACCATGGTGTGGAGATATCGCATCAAGGGGCTCCGTCGTTACTCTGAGGTGTGGGCGCGCCGGCCAGGACCAACGGGCTACAGGACCATTCTATGCCCTCAACTGAGGTTCGTCAGGCACAGTCGCGGCGTCAATCGCATCCTGTCTGCGAATTCATTTGCACGTGTGCCGAGTGCGCCTCACAAGCGGCGGCGGTGTCCCAAAGAACGTGGGAATGCAGTCGCGCCGGGCTTTAACGCCGCCGGAGAGGCTGGGGGAAACAAACAGCATGCGTCTCAAGGCGTCTCATATCTTTATCCTCGCCGTTTTCGGCGTCTTGGTGGTCTATTTCGTTGGCATGTCTCTCTTGGGCGGCGACAGCGCGCCAGCCGAGACCGCCGCCGAAACCTCCGAGACTCCGCAGGTTCAGGTCGCCCTGACCCCAGAGGCCATACGGCCCTATGTCGTCACCCTGCGCGGACGCACAGAGGCGGCTCGCAGCGTCGTGGTCCGGGCCGAAACATCGGGCGTGGTGGCCGCAACGCCGACCCGGGAGGGCGCCTTTGTCCAAAGGGGCGCGGTGTTGTGCAGGCTGTCGGTGGACGCCCGCCAGGCCTCCCTCGACCAGGCCAGGGCCGCGCTCCGCTCCCGTGAGTTGCAACACAAGGCCTCGGCTTCCCTGGCCGAGAAGGGCTATCGCTCCGAGACCCAGGTGCTGCAGGATCAGGCCAGTCTGGATGCTGCGGCGGCGGCCGTCCGGCAGGCGGAAATCGCCCTGGAGCAGGTCAATATCCGCGCGCCCTTCGCCGGCGTGTTTGACAACCGCGAAGCTGAGATCGGGACCTATCTGTCCCCTGGTCAGCCCTGCGGCACCCTGATTGAGCTGAACCCGATCCTTATTGTCGGCAACGTGCCAGAGACCCAGGCCGGTCGAATTCGCAGCGGCGAGCCCGCCACCGCCACCTTGGTGTCAGGAGAAGTCCTGTCTGGCCAGGTCCGCTTTGTGGGTCGCGAGGCCGACCCCCAGACCCGCACCTATCGCCTCGAGATCATCGCGAACAACCCGCAGATGGCGACCCGTTCGGGTCTCTCGGCCGATGTGCGGATCACGACGGCCTCTGGTCCCGCGCATCTGGTTCCGCCGTCGGCCATGGTGCTCGACGCCGAGGGACGGCAGGGCGTTCGCCATGTGGGGCCGGGCGACCTCGTCGTTTTCACGCCCGTGCAGGTGACCGAGGAAACGCCGGACGGCGTCTGGGTGCGGGGCCTGAGCGGAGACGTCAGGCTGATCACAGTGGGCCAGTCCTATGTCGACCAGGGCCAGAAGGTTCGCGTGGCGCTGGCCCGCTAGGGCGCGCCGCACAGGAGGCTTGAGAGTATGATCGGTCCGCTGATCGACGGCGCCATCAAGCGGCGGAAGGTGGTGCTGGGCGTCACCCTGATCGCCAGCATCTTTGGCCTGTTCGCCTATCTGGCCATGCCCCGGGAGGCCAACCCGGACATCGACTTCCCGTTCGTGTCGGTGGTCGTGCCCTATCCCGGCGTCAGCCCGGAGGATTCCGAGCGCCTGCTGGTCAAGCCCCTCGAGGTGGAGTTGCAGTCCATCGAGGGGCTGAAAGAAATGAACTCGTCCGCCCGCCAGGGCGTGGCCATCGTCAATCTCGAATTCGAAGTGAACTTCAACAAGGACAGGGCCCTGTCTGAGGTTCGCGCCAAGGTGGACCTGGCCCGGGGCAAGTTCCCCCCGAACGCCGAAGAACCCATCATCCAGGAGGCTAATTTCAGCGGCGAGCCGGTGATCGGCATCGTGCTCTCGGGCGCGGCGCCGGAACGGGAGCTCTATCGCATCTCCCGGGCGCTGAAAGATCGGTTGGAATCCGCCCCAGGCGTGCTTGAGGTGAACCTCACCGGCGGGCGCGAGGAGATGCTTGAGGTCACCATCGATCCCCTGCGGATGGAGGCCTACAACGTCACGACCGGTGAGCTGGCCCAGGTGATCAGCCGCAACAACCAGCTGGTCGCCGCAGGCAGCCTTCGCACAGGCGGCAGCCAGTTTGCGGTCAAGGTGCCGGGGGTCGTCGAAGAGCCGGCCGACATCCTGAGCCTGCCGATCAAGAAGAGCGGCGACCGGGTCATTACGGTCGCCGACATCGGCGATGTCCGCCGCACCTTCAAAGAACCCAACTTCATCACCCGCTACAACGGGCAGCCGGCCATGTCGCTGGAGGTCTCCAAGCGCAGCGGCGCCAACATTCTTGACACCGTCGACGCCGTCCGCGCCGCGGTGACCGAGGAACAGGCTCGGTGGCCAGAGACGATCAAGGTCTCCTACACCTTCGATGAGAGCGACTTCATTCACCGCACCCTAGTCGTCCTGGAGTCGGGCCTGCTGATCGCCACCATCCTGGTGATGATGATCATTGTCGCGGCCCTGGGCATCCGTCAGGGGCTGATGGTCGGCGCGGCCATTCCGGCCTGCTTCATGCTGGCCTTCCTGATGCTCAACGCCTCTGGCGTGACCCTGAACCAGATGGTGATGTTCGGCCTCGTCCTGGCCGTCGGCATCCTGGTGGATGGCGGCATCGTCGTGGTCGAATACGCTGACCGCAAAATGGCCGAGGGCCTGCCCAAGGAAGAGGCCTTCGCCGCCGCCGGCAAGCGGATGTTCTTCCCGGTCCTGAACGGCACCCTGACGACGCTCTGCGCCTTCCTGCCGTTCATGTTCTGGAACTCGATCCCGGGCAAGTTCATGAGCTTCCTGCCGTTGACGCTCATGTACGTTCTCGGCGCCTCGATCTTTGTGGCCCTGATCTTCACCCCTGCCTTGGGGTCGATCTTTGGCCGCAAGACCGCGGTGGACGAGGCGCATCTGGCGGAGATTGAAAAATCCGAGCGCGGCGATCCCAGGGACATGTCCGGCTTCATGGGCTGGTACGCCCGCGCCCTGTGGACCCTGGGGGCTGCTCCCACCCGAACCTTCGCCGCCACCTTGCTGATCGTCGTGGCGATCGTCGCCTGGTTCGCCATGTCGACCCATCGCACGGAGTTCTTCCTCGATGAGGATCCCGAATGGGCCCAGGTCTATGTAAAGGCGCGGGGAAACCTGTCGCCTGAAGCCCATGACGTCCTGGTCCGGCAGGTGGAAGAACGGCTGCTGGACGTTCGCGGCGTCGATTCCATCTACACCCGCTCCGGGGCCGCAAGTTCCCGCGGCGGCGGCGGCGGGCCGCCGAACGACACGGTTGGACGGCTGCAGGTCGACCTGCTCGACTTCGAAGAGCGTGGCGAGCTTGGGCTGCGCGGGGCGGACATCGTCAATGACATTCGCACGCGCCTCACCGACCTGCCGGGGGTGCAGATCGAGGTGCGTGAGCCCCAGGGCGGTCCGCCGGTGGGCAAGGACGTGCAGGTTGAGCTGCGCAGCCAGAATCCAGAAGCGCTGAACGCCGCGGCCGACCTGATCCGCGCGCGGCTGGCCTCCGATCCCCAACTGTTCGAACTGGAGGATAACCGCACCTCCCCAGGCATCGAACTCAACCTGACGGTCGACCGTCAGGCCGCCGGACGCTATGGGGTCGACGTTCTTTCAGTGGGTCAGGCGATCCAGTTCGTCACGACCGGCGTGCTGGTGGGCCGCTTCCGCCCCGATGATGCGGACGACGAACTGGACATCCGCGTGCGCTTCCCGCCGGAGGCGCGCAATATTGCGGCCTTTGACGACCTGAAGATCTCGACCGCCCTCGGCCCCGTTCCGGCCAGCTATTTCATCCGCCAGGCGCCGGCCCAGCAGGTGACCACCATCCAGCGACGGGATGGCCAGCGTCTGGTGATCGTCCAGGCTAACGCCATCAAGGGAGTCGCCGCCAACCAGAAGATCGCCGAACTGCGCCCCTGGCTGGAGCAGGCTGAAATCAGCGATGAGGTTCGCTGGAAATTCACTGGCGCCGATCAGGAGGGCCAGGAGGCCGCGCAGTTCTTCGTGGTCGCGATGGCGGTGTCCCTGTTCCTGATGGGCATCATATTGCTCTGGCAGTTCAACAGCTTTTACGGCGTGGTCGTCACCCTATCGGCAGTGGCGCTATCCACCGTCGGGGTGCTTCTGGGGGTGCAGATCAACCTGCTGGGCACCTTCAACTATGTTTCGGTGATCATGCTGGGCACCGGCATCGTCGCCCTGGCTGGGGTGGTGGTGGGCCACAACATCGTGCTGGTCGACACCTATTATCAGCTACGCCGTTCAGGGTACGCCGCCGACGACGCCGCTGTGCGAGCGGCCACCCAACGGTTCCGGCCGGTCATCCTGACCACCGTGGTGACCGTGGTCGGCCTGCTTCCGCTGATGTTCCAGCTGCATCCCAACTTCCGGGTCGGGCATATCGAGTATCGGGCGCCAGGATCGGAATGGTGGGTGCAACTGTCGGCCGCCGTGGTCTGGGGGCTGTCCTTCGCCACCCTGCTGACCCTCGTCCTGACCCCCGTCATGCTGGCTGCGCCCAAGGTCTATGGTGAGCGGCTGCGCCGCGCCGCCGGCTGGGGCGGGCGCAAGCTCGGCCTGCGGCCCCGGTCCGGGCGTGCGGCGGCGAACGAGGAAACCCTGCCCAGGGCCGCCGAATAGGACGTCAGCGCTGGCGGGTCTGACGCCGCCATAGGGCCGCATACTCGCCCGCCGCAGCCAGAAGGGCGTCGTGGGTTCCCCGTTCGACGACGCGGCCCCGGCGCAGCACCACGATCAGGTCGGCGTCAACGATGGTCGAGAGCCTGTGGGCGACCACAAGTGTGGTCCGCCCCGTGCGCACCTTGCGAAGGGTCGCCTGAATGGCTTCCTCAGTGCGTCCGTCCAGGGCGCTGGTGGCCTCATCCAGGATCAGCAGGCGTGGATCGGCCAGCAGGGCCCTGGCGATCCCCACCCGCTGGCGTTCGCCCCCAGACAGCTTAAGCCCCCGCTCCCCAACCTGAGTGTCGAGGCCGTCCGGCAGGCCTTCGATGAACGGACCCAGTTCCGCCGCCTGGGCGGCCGCCTCGATGTCCGCCGCGCCCGCCTGCGGCCGGCCAAAGGCGATATTGGCCCGCAAGGTGTCGTTGAACAGGGCCACATCCTGGGGCACCAGGGCCACAGCCTGGCGCAAGGCGGTCTGACGGACCTGACGGAGGTCCAGCCCGTCCAGCAGGATCGCGCCCTCCTGAGGGTCGATCAGGCGCAGGGCCAGGCGCACAGCGGTCGTCTTTCCCGCCCCTGACGGACCGACCAGGGCCACGGTGGCGCCAGGCTCGGCGACGAAGCTGACATCGAGCAGACCCTGGCTGCGGGCGTCATGGCGGAAACCCACCTCGCGGAATTCCAGCCGGGCGCCGTCCGGCGAGGCGGGCGGCAGGTCCTGGGCCCCGGCCGCATCAAGGATGTCGGGGGTCCGGCCGGTCAGGGCCACCAGTTGCTCCATGTCGATGAAGGCCTGACGGATCTCGCGATAGTTGAATCCCAGCATGTTGAGCGGCGCATAGATGCCGATCAGCAGCAGGATGGCCATGGTCACATCGCCGATGCGCATGGTTCCGGCCGCAACCTCAAGGCCGGCCAGGACCGTCATCACCGCCAGCCCCAGGTTCAGGATGACCGCCTGAGCGCCATTGAGCAGGGAGAGGGAGGTGTTGGCCTTGACCGCGGCCCCGACATAACGGTTCAGCGCCGTGCGATAGGTGTCCACCGCCCGGGTCTCGGCCCCGAAGGTCTTGACGGTTTCAAAGTTCATCAGGGCGTCCACCGACAGCCCCGCGGCGCTGGCGTCAGCCTCATTGAGCTCCCGGCGATGGGACAGCCGCCAGTCGGTGATCTTGAAGGTGACCACGGCATAGATGACCACGGTCACAAAGGCCGTGGCGGCGAATCGCCAGTCCAGCCGCACGATCATCACGCCCATGGCCAGCAGCAGTTCCACCGCCGTCGGGCCGAGATTGAAGACCACGCTGCGGATCAGGAAGTCCGTCGAGCGCGCGCCCCGCTCGATCACCCGCGCCAGAGTTCCCGTCTGCTTGCTCTGATGAAAGTCCAGGGACAGGGAGACCGCATGGCCAAACCCCTCCACCGCGGCGGTGGCCATGGTGGACTGGGACACCGCCGTAAACACCGCATCCCGGGCGAAGGGGGCGCAGGCCGACAGGAGCCGAAGCCCGGCGAAGGCCACCGCCAGGCCCACAAAGGTCGTTCCGACCACCACCGCGCCGCTGGAGACCGACAGGGTGTTGATCGCCTCCCCCAGCATGACCGGGGCGAGCACGGCGGCCACCTTTCCGATCAGCACGAGGATGACGGCGGCGGTCAGCCGCAGGCGCAGCTGCGGCGCGCCCGAGCGCATGACCAGGGCCCCGAGGTCGGCCATGGCGGGCCAGAAGCGAAAGTCGGCGGACACGGCCGGCTCGCCATTGCCCCGCCCTCGGGCGAGTCCTGGGGGATTCAAGACGCCTCTCCCATCAGTCCAGCAACAGGGTCGACTGCAGACCGCCGCCAGGAGTCAGCCAATCGACCCTCAATCCATGGGGTGTCCGCGCCGCGCGAAAAGCGCCGGCGGTGATGGCGGGGGCAGGTGTAGCGTCCACCTCGGCGCTGAGATCCAGCGACTCCCCCTGAACACGGATCTGGTGCGTTCCCGACGGAACGGGCGCGCCGAAAGGCAGATTGAAGCGCCCCTGGGGGTTGGCCCGGCCGCTGGTGGAAACAGTGCGGCCGTCGATTCTGACCGACAGGCTGGCGTCCGCCGCGGCGATCCCGGAGATCACCGCCCCGCCCTCTTCGTCGAAATCAAAGGCCAGGATGCCCGGAGCCTCGGCGCCCTGGACCACGATGGCGCCCGCTCCGGCTCTCAACAGCACCAGCCGGCCGTCCGGAAGGACCAGCTGATAGCCTTCGGCCTGCACCGTGCGGTTGGCGATCGTCATGGACAGGCCGAAGATCTGCGGGGCCGTGCTGGCGTCCAGGGCGATCCGCCAGCCCCCATCCCCTCCCGCCTCGGCCGTCCGCACCTCCCCGTCCGGCGTCGCCAGGCGCACGCTGGCTCCCGGCGTAGCCTTGCCGATCAGGACCAGCCCCTCAGCCGCGGGATCGATCGTCAGGGCCTGGGGCGGCGAAAGATAGGTCGAGCGGGGCGCAGGCTCCCGGTTCAGCGGAGAGCCGGCCCCCACAGGCGCCTCGCCGCAGGCCGCCAGACCCAGGAGGGCCAGGGTCGGGGCCAGCGCCATCCTGAGGAGGGTTTGCTTGAATCGCATCATGTCAGACCCTAGCTACACAGATTCCCCGGCCCGCTTGGCGCGCCGACGACGTTCCAGGAGTCAACACCCTATGGGCGCTTCGCCCCCCGCCATCGAGTCTGTCTGTGTCTTCTGCGGCTCTTCCGACGCCGCGGCCCCCAGCCTGTTGGCTGACGCCGCCGGGCTGGGCCGCGCCCTGGCCGCCGACGGCCGCCGCCTGATCTATGGAGGCGGCGGGGTTGGGCTGATGGGCGCCTGCGCCCGGGCCGCTCATGAGGCTGGCGGCGACGTGCTGGGGATCATCCCTCAGTTTCTCACCAGCCGTGAGCGGGCCTTGGAGGTGGTGGAGACCATCGTCGTGCGCTCCATGCACGAACGTAAGCAGATCATGTTCGAGCGGTCCGACGGCTTTGTCGTCCTGCCGGGCGGCATCGGCACCCTTGAGGAGATCATCGAGCTGCTGTCGTGGCGCCGGCTCGATCTGCATCGCAAGCCTGTGGTCTTCTACAGCCCCGAAGGATTCTGGGACCCGCTGTTCAAGTTGCTGGAGCATACCGTGGCCGCCAACCTCACGCCGGCCGACTTCATGGACAGCTGGGCCGTCGCCGCGAGGGTCGCCGACATCCTGCCGAAGCTGGACGGCCGCCTGACCGTGGGCGACGCCGAGGACGCCGTCCTGACCACAACCCGGATCACCTGACCCCCCGCCGCGGCGCGATGGTCAGCGACTTGTCAGCGCCTGACCTCAGTCGTCGCGGTGAACCCGCTCGCGCCGCTCATGGCGTTCCTGCGCCTCAAGGCTCAGGGTGGCGATGGGGCGAGCCTCAAGACGGGCCAGACCGATGGGTTCGCCGGTTTCCTCGCAATAGCCGTAGCTGCCATCCTCGATACGGCGAAGGGCCTCGTCGATCTTCGAGATCAACTTGCGCTGGCGGTCCCGGGTGCGCAGCTCCAGCGCCCGGTCGGTCGCCGACCAGGCCCGGTCGACGTCATCGGGCAGGTTTTCGGTTTCGTTTTGAAGATGAGAAAGGGTCTCCCGGCTCTCCCGGAAAATCTCTTCCTTCCAACTCATGAGCTTCAGCCGGAAATACTCGACCTGGCGCTCATTCATGAACTCTTCGTCCTCAGACGGACGATAAGAACTATCTAAAGCCAAGACAGTGGCCGTCATAACGATACCTCACGCCCCTGGACGGTTCCCCGGAACTTGGGAGGCGGCTATATAGCAGAACGCTGCGGACATTCAACGCGACTCCACCGCCTCACGAAGACCAGCGTTACGCGCCATTTCGAGTTTGGCCAGTTCGACCGCGGCGCGGGTCTCAATCTCATTGAGAACGCCTTCGAGTGCGGCGTCCTCCGTGGCCGCCCGCTCCTCGCGAACAGCGCGGGTCAGGCGCTCAAGCTGCCCGAGGCTGAGTTCGCCGCTGATCAGGGCCAACTTGACCTCATCAAGGACATCAAGAATTCGTCCGGCCCGGCTGACCGCTCGACGCCGCCGCTCCAGGGGCCCCCCGGCCTCCTGCAGGGCCAGCAGCGCGCTCAGCCCTCCAACGGAGGCCACCGCCGCGGCGGGGCCTGCGGCGGCCGCGGGCGCCGCGCCGCTGGCTGTCGGAATCTGAAATACTCCGTCGCCGGATGCGCCCTTGGCGCGACCGGCCCCAGACGTTGATCCTGCAGAACCTGAACCAGTGACCTTCATGCGCCCTGCTGCACCGAAACCAAACTGAGGGGACTTTCGGCTCCGCCGCTTAGGGTATGGTTAATGCCGGGCAAATTCTGCACCGGTCCGCTCTGACCTCGTCCCACCAACGCACACAGAGCTGTTTTTGTTGGACTTTTTACAGTCGCGCCCTTGGCATGGGGCTCGCAAGAGCCAGGGCCTGCTTCCCTCGTCCTGGTGAGTGTTCATGCCCTACCTCCTGCGCCTCCTCAGCACAGCTCTGGTTTGCCTTGGCCTCACTGCAGGTCCGGGGCTGGCCAGCTCCCGCATCAAGGACATCGTCGAGTTCGAGGGCGTGCGGGACAATATGCTGGTGGGCTATGGCATCGTCGTCGGCCTGAATGGCACGGGAGACTCCCTGCGCAATGCGCCCTTCACCCGCCAGAGCCTGGAGGCCATGCTGGAGCGGATGGGGGTCAACACCCGGGACGCCAATCTCAACACCAAGAACGTGGCCGCCGTCATGGTCACGGCCAGGTTGCCGGCCTTCTCCGCCGCGGGTTCCCCCATCGACGCCACGGTCTCGGCCATGGGCGACGCCAAGAGCCTGCAAGGGGGCACTCTCCTGGTGACGCCGTTGCTGGGGGCCGATGGCGAAGCCTATGCGGTCGCCCAGGGCACGGTTCAGACCGGCTCGGTCTCGGCTGGCGGCGCCTCCGGCACGTCCATTTCCAAGGGCGTTCCCACCGCGGGACGCATCGCCAGCGGCGCCATAGTCGAACGCGAAATCGGCTTTCAGCTGGCCTCCATGGGGCAGATGCGCATGACCCTGCGCAATCCCGACTTCACCACCTCCCGGCGGATCGCTGAGGCGGTCAATCGCCAATTCCCTGGGACCGCCCACGCCCAGAACCCCACCATTGTCGCTGTCCGCCCCCCCGCAGGGCACGACATGACCGCCTTCATGGCCCAGATTGAAAACCTGCAGGTCCAGCCTGACAACGCCGCCAAGGTGGTGATCGACGAGGTGTCTGGGGTCATCGTCATGGGCGAGGCCGTTCGCGTCTCCACCGTCGCCATCGCCCAGGGCAACCTGACGATCCGCGTGCAGGAATTCCCCGATGTCGTTCAGCCGGCGCCCTTCGGCCAGGGCCAGACTGTCGTCATCCCCCAGACCGCCGTCGATGTGGAGGAAGAGCGGGGCCGCCAGTTCCTGACCGTGCGCAACGGCGCCTCCCTCTCCGACCTTGTGGCCGGTCTCAACGCCCTGGGCGTCACGCCGCGGGACATGATCTCCATCCTGCAGACCATCAAGGCCGCCGGCGCCCTGCAGGCCGACATCGAGGTGATGTGATGAACGCCCTGTCGCCCATCTCCGCCATCGCCCCCGGGACCGGCGTCGCGCCCGGGGCTCAGGACACCGCCGCCCTGGCCAAACGCGGTCAGATCCAGAAGACGGCTGAGGACTTCGAGGCCGCATTCCTGTCGATCATGATGCAGCAGATGTTCACCGCCACCGAGGTGTCGGCTCCGTTCGGCGGCGGGCAGGCGGAAAACCAGTTCCGCTCCTTCCTCACCGAGGCCTTCGCCCGGGAGACCACCAAGAGCGGCGGCGTCGGCCTGGCCGACACGGTGGCCCGGGAAATGTTGAAACTACAAGGCCTGGAGGAGTAGCCGCCATGGCGATCGCCGCGACGGACGCGAATGACCGCGTCGAACAGTTGAGCCTGCTGACCGAGCGTCTGACCGAGCTGGTCGCTTTGAGCGCCCAGGCCTTCGAGGACGGACGTCCCCAACAGGCCGCCGACCAGTTGGAGGAGACCACCCGACTGGCCAATGTCTACCGCCATGAATCAGCGCGGATCCGGGCCAATCCGGAACTGGTGGCGGCCGCCCCCGTCGTGCTTCGCGCCCGCCTGGTCCGCGCGACCGAGGCCTTTGACGCCGTGCTCGCCCGCCAGGGTCGCGCCATCGCGGCGGCCCGTACCGTCACCGAGGGCCTGGTGAGGGCGATCGCTGATGAGGTGGCCGCCCAACGGGGAGAGGCCGCCGGCTATGGTCCTCGATCTGACCAGGCCGTCAACAAGGCCGCATCCGCCATCACCCTCAACAAGCGCGCCTGATTCAAACGCTTGTTTGCCGCGGTGGGTTGGGGCTAGGCTGGACCTGTCGCCGGGGGTTCCGGCGATCTACGTTCTCAGGGCGGGGTGTAATTCCCCACCGGCGGTAATGCCGGGTCTCTAACGACCCGGACGAGCCCGCGGGCGCTTGGCGGCTCCATGCCGCCAAGGACGAGCAGACCCGGTGTGATCCCGGGGCCGACGGTTAGAGTCCGGTTATGAGAACCGTTGGACGACACCTTGAGGGCGCGTGCGCCCGCATGGTCCGTCCAGCGCGCCCCTGAGTCGTGGTTCATCCACCCGTCAGGGAAACGACCATGACCCAAGCCGCCTTTGAACTTCCCACCGCCAACGGCGCTTTCCGCGCCGGCCGCATCGCCTTTGTCCAGTCCCTCTGGCATCGGCAGATCGTCGATCAGGCCTATGAGGGCTTCCTTGAAGCCATCGCGCAAAAGGGCTTTGGCCCGGAACGCATCGACCGTTTCGAGACCCCAGGCGCCTTCGAGATTCCCCTCCATGCCCAAAGCCTGGCGCGCACCGGCCGCTACGCCGCCATCGTCGCGGCGGGTTTCGTTGTCGACGGGGGCGTTTACCGCCACGATTTCGTCGCCCAGACCGTCATCGCCGCCCTGATGCAGGTGCAATTGGCCACGGAGACGCCGGTCTTCTCCGTCGTTCTGACCCCGCACCACTTCCATGAGCACAAGGCGCATGAGGACTTTTTCACCGCCCACTTCCGGATCAAGGGCCAGGAGGCCGCCGAGGCCTGCGCCGGCACGCTGGAAAGCCTCGCCCGCCTGGCCGCGGCGTGAGGTCGGTCATGGATCTCCTCGCGCCGCCCCCAGAGGGCTTTGAACCCCATGTCCGCAAGAGCCCGGTCACCGATCCCTGGGAGCCGCTCTACGCTCGAACGACAGACGATGCTGTCATCCTTGGCCTGCGCGCCGCTCAGCCGCACGCCAATGGCCGCGGCTTCGTTCATGGCGGTCTCATCTCGGCCCTGGCCGACAACGCCATGGGCTTGTCCTGCGCCCGCAGGCTCGGCGGCGAAGCCTCGCTGATCACGGTGAGCCTGAGCCTGCACTTCCTCGCCGCCGCCCAGATGGGGCAATGGCTGGCCTTCGAGACCGCCTTCGTGAGGCCCGGCGCAACCCTGTGCTTCGCCCAGGCCTTCGTCACGGCCGACGGCGCGCCGTGCGCCCGGGCCGACGGGGTGTTCCGGGTGGTCCGGCGGCCGCCTAGCCCAGGCTGATCTCGCGATCGACGCCGACGGCGGCGAGGAAATCGCGGTCATGGCTGACCAGCAGCAAGGCGCCGTCATAGGCGCCGAGCGCCGCCTCGACTGCGGACAGGGAGTCCAGGTCGAGGTGGTTGCTGGGTTCGTCCAGCACCAGCAGCTGCGGGGGATCGGGCCGCAGCAGCACGCAGGCCAGGGCGGCCCGCAGGCGCTCGCCGCCGCTCAGCTCGGCGATCTTGCGCTCGGCCGCCCGGTTGCGAAACAGGAACCGGGCCAGGGCCGCCTGGGCGGCGTTGCGGTCAGCCTGAGGGTTCAGCCGCAGATAAGCCTCCAGCAGGGTCTCGTCGGGCGACAGCAACCGCATCTGCTGGTCGAAGATCGCCGGCGCGACCCCCTGGCGCACCGCTCCGGCGGCCGGCGCCTGCTGGCCTGTGAGCACCCGCAGGAGGGTGGACTTGCCTGAACCGTTGGGTCCGCTCAGCGCCAGGCGCTCGGGACCAGCGATCTGAAGGTTGAGACCGTCAATGAGCATTCGGCCATCAGGCGCGCGAAGGCGCAGGCCCTCGGCGGCCAGCACAGTCTTGCCCTGCGCCAGCCCGCTGGACGGCAGGGAGAAGCCCAGACGCCGAACGGCCTCGACCCGGGCGCGGGCGGCGTCCAGCTGGTCGGTCGCAGCCTCGGTCTTGCGTTCGGCCAGACGGTCCAGGCGGCCAGAGCTGTTCTCGGCGCGCTCGGCCTGGGCGCCCAGCAAGATCTTCGGCTCACTGCCCCGGGCGGCGAAGCGGCGCCCGGCGCCGTCCCGACGGGCCTTGCGCTCGCGGTCAGCCTGGACCTCCCGGGCGACACGGGCGGCCTCCGTCTCGGCGGTCTCCAGGGCCCGCGTTGCTGCGGCGGCGGCCTCGGCCTTCCGCGCCACATAGAGATCATAGCCGCCGCCATAAATCTGTGGCCCGAGGCTCGTCAGGTCCAGGATCCGGTCCATCCGCCGCAACAGGGCTCGGTCGTGGCTGATCGCCAGGACGCCCCCAGGATGGGCGGACACCGCCTCGGCGACCAGGACCCGGCCTGCGGCGTCCAGGTCGTTGGTCGGCTCGTCAAGGATCAGAAGATCGGGCGCCTGGACCAGCAGGCCCGCCAGGGCCGCCCGGGTCGCCTCCCCGCCGCTGAGGCTGGCGGCTGGCCGGTGAAGATCCAGGCCCGCCAGGTCCAGGCTCTCCAGAGCCGCGGCGAGTCGGGGCTCCAAGGTCCAGTCGGCCTCGTCGAGGTCGGCGCCGCTCCCCTCCCCCCGCTGGATACGCTCCAGGCGCGCCAAAGGCGTGGCGAGGCCCAACAGATCGGCGACCCGTCCCTCTGGCGGCCCCGCACGCTGGCGCAGGACGCCGATCCGACCCGAAACGGCCACCGACCCTGAGGCTGGCGCCGACTCGCCAAGGATCATTCTGACGAGGGTCGACTTGCCCGCGCCATTGGCGCCGACCAGCCCGGTGCGTTCATGCCCAAGGGAAAGGGTCAGATTGTCAAAGAGAAGACGGCCGTCAGGGGTGCGAGCGCAGAGGCTGTCCAGGGTGACGAAGGGCATGGGCGGGAGTCCGGGCGACGTTTGCGGGCGGGGCGAGGCGGGCTTCCGTCGCGAGGCGCATGTCGGGACTCCTTCTTTGGGTGGGCGATAAATAGTCGCCGAGGCTCAGGGGCGCAATTCTCCATGGTTGAGGAAGCCTCGCCATTGCGCCCGCCATGCCCCTGCCTCCAAACTGCGCCATCAGCCTCCAAGGAGTTCCGCCCAGTGTTCCGACGCGCCCTGCTCGCCAGCTTCCTCGTCCTCGCCGCCAGCGGCGCACACGCCCAGGCGCCCACCCCGGCGCAGATGCACGAGCGAGCGATCGTCCTGGACACCCACTTCGACACCCCGGCCAATTTCTCGGCCCGGGGCTGGAGCATCATGGACCGGCATGACTATGCGGTGGACGGCACCCAGGTCGACTATCCGCGCATGGTGGAAGGTGGCGTGGACGGCGGCGTCTTCGTGGTCTTCACCCCTCAGCGGGGTCGCGATGTCGTGGCGGACATGTGGTCACGCGACCATGCCCTGCTCCGGACCGTGGAGATTCTCGAGATGACGGCCCGTCATCACGAGCACTTCGTGCTGGTGACAACCGCCGATGAGGCCCGCGCCGCAGTGGCCGAGGGCAGGAAATTCGTCTTCATCAGCCTGGAGAATGGCGCGCCGCTGGCCGGGGACCTGTCGCTGATGCAGACCTTCTATCGCCTGGGCGTGCGGATGATGGGGCCGGTCCATTTCGCCAATAACGACCTGGCGGACTCCTCCACCGATCCCGCCGGGCCCGAATGGGGCGGCCTGAGCGAGAAGGGGCGCGCCTTTGTCCGGCACGCCAATGACCTCGGGATCGTCATCGATCCGAGCCATGCGTCGGACGCGGCCCTGGACCAGATGCTGGAGCTGTCGCGGGCGCCGCTGGTGCTGTCCCACTCCGGGGTGAAGGCGGTCTATGACCACCCCCGCAATATTCCCGACGACCTGCTGCGCAAGCTGGCCGACAAGGGTGGCGTCATCCAGGTCAACGCGTTTTCCGGCTATATGGTGGAGACGCCGCGGATTCCCGAGCGCAACGCGGCCCTTATCGCCCTCACCGAGAAGTATGGGCCGCAGCGGGACGTGAAGCCTGAACAGCGCGAGGCCTATCTGGCTGAACGGGCGGCGATCGAGGCGAAATACCCCCTGCCCCGGGCCAATATGGACGACCTGATGCAGCATATCCTGCATGTGGTCGAGACCGTCGGTATCGACCACGTGGGCCTGTCTGGCGACTTCGACGGCGGCGGCGGGATCGAGGGTCTGGAGGACGTCACCACCTTCCCCGCCCTCACCGAACGGCTGGTGGCCGCAGGCTTCACCCAGTCGGATCTCGACAAGTTCTGGGGGGGCAATGTCCTGCGGGTGATGGAGCAGGTCCAGGCCGCAGCCGCCCGCTGACGGGGACTTTGTTCGCCTCTTGTTCTCGTGTTATCTCTGAGTCCCGGCACTACATAGAAACCGGCCGCCTGGAACCTGGGCGGCCGGCACGGTTTCCAGGACAATCATGGCCGATCAGCTGAACTTCATTCGCGTGCGCGGCGCCCGCGAGCACAATCTCAAGGACGTCAATGTCGACATCCCGCGGGGCGAGCTGGTCGTGCTCACCGGTCTGTCCGGTTCAGGCAAGAGTTCTCTGGCCTTCGACACCATCTATGCGGAGGGTCAGCGCCGCTATGTGGAGAGCCTCTCGGCCTATGCCCGCCAGTTCCTGGAGCTGATGAGCAAGCCCGATGTGGACCTGATCGAGGGTCTGTCTCCGGCCATCTCCATCGAGCAGAAGACCACCAGCCGCAATCCCCGCTCCACCGTCGGCACGGTCACCGAGATTCACGACTATATGCGCCTCCTGTGGGCGCGGGTCGGCGTCCCCTACTCCCCGGCCACCGGTCTGCCCATCGAGAGCCAGACCGTCAGCCAGATGGTCGACAAGCTGACCGCCCTGCCCGATGGCGAGCGGCTCTATCTGCTGGCCCCCGTGGTGCGCGGCCGCAAGGGCGAGTACCGTAAGGAAATCGCCGAGTGGCAGCGGGCGGGCTTCCAACGGCTCAAGATTGACGGGACCTTCTATCCCATTGAGGACGCCCCGGTTCTCGACAAGAAGTTCAAGCACGACATCGACATCGTCGTGGACCGGCTGGTCACCCGGCGCGACCAGGACAGCCGCTACGCCGACAGCCTGGAGACCGCCCTGCGGCTGGCCGACGGCATTGCGACCGCCGAATGGGCCGACGTGGCCGAGGGTGAGACCGAGCCGCGGAAGATCATTTTCTCGGAAAAGTTCGCCTGTCCGGTGTCAGGCTTCACCATCAGCGAGATCGAGCCGCGGCTGTTCTCGTTCAACAACCCCTTCGGCGCCTGTCCGGCCTGCGATGGTCTGGGCGCCAAACTCACCTTCGACGCCGATCTGGTGATCCCGGACAAGGACAAGCCCCTGCACAAGGGCGCGGTCGCCCCTTGGTCCAAGGGCCCCTCGCCCCTCTACACCCAGACCCTGCAGGCGCTGGCCCGTCACTACGACTTTTCCATGGACGAGCCCTGGTGGAAGCTGCCCGAGGCCGCCAGGGACGTGGTGCTGCACGGCTCCAAGGGTCAGAAGATCCACTTCGTCTATGACGACAACGCCCGCAAGTATGAGGT